>JAZFYD010000172.1:0-33607 GCA_036443405.1 Planctomycetota bacterium | reverse complement strand
CTGTTTTTCCGCTCCCGCAAGACGCGCGTGGCCAGGGACGCGGCCGCCGCGTGGTCCGCGCGCCCGATCAGAGCCTCCCACTCCCGGTAGATTCCCATCGATCCATCGCCCCGACCCGACGAGGGCCCTGCACCTGGGCCCTTGGCCCGGTTCGGCAGTTCCGGGGTGGCTCCCGGCGCGTCCGTCCCTACCGCGGGATCGACGCGTAACGGCACCATGGCGCCGGCCGTCCCGGGTATTTGGCCCGAGCCGGAGGCTTGCGCGGACGCATCCTCAGATGCTGTCGCGGTGGTGTTTTCGGTTTCTTCGGACTCTTGATCCGGCGCAAACCAGCTCTGGTAGATGAGGTAGGCGCCGACGACTGTGCAGACCCAAAAGACCCAGGACTTCATTGGTCCTCCCTTGCAAACGGCAGGGTACGGGCTGCGGCGGACAGGTTCGCGTGCGACGAAAGTCTACACCGGTTCGCGCAAGTCGGCACGCGGAACCGCTCCGATCCGTCGGCTATGCTGCCACCGGCGAACGGCCGATACTCTGGTATCGTCTGCGCCGCGAGCGCGACGCTCTTTGCACAACAAGAAACCACATCCTCTGCGGTGTGCGTGACGGACGCAGAACCGTTGCTTGATCCGATGCTCTTGAACTGGGAGCTGTTCGACGCGCGCTGAGGCCATGCCCTGTTGAGGCGGGGAAGGCCGAGGTACGCGGCTAGGCGCCCCCCTACTGAAGTAGGGATCAAGACGAACGCGTGCCGCACGGCACCGGCGGAGGATGTATATTTCTGGCCCAACGGCTGACGCCGTTGGAGCGCATGAGGTTGCGCAGTTTGCGACGCGGGTTGGCCCAACGCCTGACGCCATTGGAACGATCGGTGGCGCTCGATATCGGGGCTTCGTTAGCTTGAGCGGACGGACCAGCCGCGTTTCTCTAGGGCTGCGTTGGTCCGCTGGCGCAAAGCGTCGGCCTGTTCCGTGTCCAAAGTTCTTTCGTTCGAACCGAACACGACTCGGTATGCCAAGCTGCGCTTGCCCTCGGGCAGATTCGGGCCCTCATACACGTCGAACAGGCTCACGTTGCGAACAAGTTCGCGATCAACCTTGCGAAGCGTGCCCTCGACCGAATCCGCCGGCGTTGTGCGATCCACCACGACAGCCACGTCGTAAGGAACGACGGGGAAACGGCTAATCGGCTTCATCTGTTCCGATCCCGGCGGCAGGCTGCGCAGGCGTTCGAGGTCCAAGTCCGCCACCGCCGCCTCGCCCTCGATGTCCAACGCAGTCATCACGCGCGGATGCAGCTGGCCGAACCAGCCGAGCACCTCGCGACCGCGGGCCAACACCGCTGCCCGGCCGGGGTGCAGCCACGCGGGTGCCTCGCGATCCGCCGACGCCTGCTGGACCTTCACGCCGCGGATCCGGAACAGTTCCAGCAACGCTTCGACGGAGCCCTTCAGCTCGGGCAAGAGGTCCTGGCCCGCGGATGCCGCGAGGCCGATCGCGAGCCGTTCCGGTTGCGACGGCAGCGCGCCTTGCTCGTCCGACCGCACGAACACCGGCGCCGTCACATAGAGCCCGACGTCGTCGCGATACTTGCGGTTATTGGACAGCGCCTTCACCAGCGCGGGCAACAGGCTCGGCGTCATGAGATCGAGCCCGGGCTGCTCGGCGTTTTTCAGCGCCAAATCGCCCGGATCGATGCCGAGCCGCTCGCACTCCGCCTTGGTCGTGAACGGATATGTGTGGATCTCGGTCAGACCTTGCGCCCCGCTCAGCAACTCGCGCACGCGTGCTCGCGCCGCGCGCTCGGGTTCGATGTCCACCGGCACGAGGTCCCCGCGCAGCGGCACCGGTTCGATCTTGTCGTAGCCGTGAATGCGGCCGATCTCCTCGAGCACGTCCTCGCGGATCTTGATGTTCGCGGCGCGCCAGGACGGCGGCGTGACCGTCAGCTCGCCGTTTTGAGCCTCGACAGTGAACGCGAGGCGGCGCAGGATCTCGACCGAACGCGCGTCCGGGATCTCCGTCCCGAGACGGCGCGACACCCACTCCGCCGCCAGCCGAACCGGCTTGGCCGCCAACGGATCGGACCGCACGTCGCACACGCCCCCCATCGGCTTGGCCGTCGGGCAAATATCCCGGAGGAGTTTGAAGAACCTGTGCGCGGCTGCCGGCACGCCCTCGACATCCAGCCCCTTCTCGAAGCGGACCGAGGACTCCGTGCGCAGCCCGAGATGCTTCGCGTTCGCGCGAATTCTGACCATCTCGAAGGTCGCGACCTCCAGGATGATCTCGGTCGTGTCGTCCATCACCTCGGAATTCGCAAGGCCCATGATGCCGGCGATCGCGACCGCGCGCTCGGGGTCCGCGATCACGCAGCAGTTCTCCGGCAGTTCGCGGACCGTCCCGTCCAGCGTCGTGACTTTCTCGCCGGGGCTCGACTTGCGCACGACGATCTTGTTCTGCGCGATCTGGCGGCTGTCGAACGCGTGCAGCGGCTGGCCGCACTCCATCAGGATGTAGTTGGTCAAATCGACGATGTTGTTGATCGGACGCTGGCCGACGGCCTCCAGGCGGGACCGCAGCCAATCCGGCGACGGACCCACTTTGATGCCGCCGATGCGCCAGCCGAGGTACCGCGGACACAGATCCGGGGCCGAGATCTCGACCTCCAGCGTCGGCGCGCCAGCCGCGGCCGCCACCTCCGCGACGTCGCCGACATCGAGCGGCCGGAGTTCACGATCCAGAACGGCACCCAGCTCCCGCGCGAGCCCGTAGTGGCCCCACAGGTCCGGGCGCGTCGTGATCGCCTTGTTGTCGACCACGATCACGGGCGACGCGTCCAGGACCTCGGTCGCCGGAGTGCCCGGCGCGACGGAATCGCCCAGGACAAGGATCCCCTCGTGCTCATCGCTCAACCCGAGCTCCCGCTCGGACAGGACCATGCCCGCGCTCTCCACGCCGCGGATCTTGCGTCGCTTGAGAACCAATCCCCCGGGCAGCGTCGTGCCTTCGGGTGCAAACAAAATCATCTGCCCTTCGGCGACGTTGGGCGCCCCGCAGACGACCTCGGCTTCGCCGCTGCCTGTGTTCACCTTGACCATGCGGAGTTTGTCCGCGTCGGGATGCGGGCGGACACCCAGCACCTGGCCGGCGACGACACCCGGCCAGCCGCCACCCGGCAATTCGACGTCATCGACCTCGGCAACGTGCAGCGTCAGCAGATCGCCGATCTCGTCGGGCGTGAGCCCGGACAAGTCCACGTGGTCCGCGAGCCAATCCAATCGGAAACGCATCAGAACTGCTCCAGGAAACGCAGATCGCCGCTGTGGAACCAACGGATGTCATCGATACCGAATCGCATCATCGCCAGCCGATCGATACCGAGCCCGAACGCAAAGCCGGTCCACTCCTCGGGGTCGAGGCCACCGGCGCGCAACACGCTCGGATGCACCATGCCGCTACCGCACAACTCCATCCACTTGCCATCCTTTCGGCGGATGTCCACCTCGAACGAGGGCTCCGTGAACGGGAAAAAACTTGGCCGGAACCGCGTCTCGACATCCTCGTGCAACAGCTCGGACAGAATCGCGTTGATGCTGTGGAACAGGTGGCCAGGCGTGATGTCGCGGTCGATCACGAGGCCTTCGATCTGGTTGAACACAGCCTCGTGGGTCGAGTCGATCGCCTCGTTGCGAAAGACGCGCCCGGGCAATACGGCCCGCAGCGGCGCGCCGAAACGCTTCATCGCGCGGATCTGGACAGGCGACGTGTGCGGCCGCAGCAGGTTGCCGTCGTTCAGCCAGAACGTGTCCCAGTCGTCGCGCGCGGGATGCCACGCCGGGATGTTCAGATCATCGAAACTGTGTTTTTCGGTTTCTACCCACGGGCCTTCGACCACCCTGTAACCCATGCCGCGAAAGAGCGCATCCAGTTCGTCCTCGACCTGGCTGATCGGATGTTTGTGGCCGCGGCGCACGCGCCGGGCCGGTAGCGAGAGATCGACCCACTCGCGATCCGCGAGGCCCTCGTCGCGCTTTTGCGCCAGAGCCTCGGCTCGCGCGTCGAGCGCCGTCTGAACCGCGGCCTTGGCTTCGTTCGCCGCGCGCCCCGCCGCAGCCCGCTCCTCTTTGTCCAACCGGCCGAGCCCGCGCAGCACCGCCGTGAGCGGACTCTTCTTGCCGAGATACCGCACGCGCAACTGTTGGAGCGCGTCCGCGTCGACCGCGGCGTCGACCGCGGCCAGCGCTTCCTGTTTCAGGGACTCGAGTTCGCTCAACGACATTTCAGTGATTCCACAAAAAAAGGGCCTGCCCGAAAAGGCGGCCCTTTTTGCAAGTAGTGAAAACTCGCGCTAGAGAGCTGCCTTGGCCTTCTCCACGAACTGGTCAAAAGCCGCGGCATCGTTGTACGCGACCGCTGCGAGCTGCTTGCGATCGACGGTGATACCGGCCTTGTTGAGCCCGTTGATGAATCGCGAATAGGTCAGGCCGCGATCGCGCACGGCTGCGTTCAGGCGCGTGATCCACAAGGAGCGGAACTGGCGCTTCTTCAACCTGCGGCCGATGTAGGCCATCCGGCCAGCGCGAATGATGGCTTCCTTGGCCAGCTTGATCCGGCGGCGGCGCGAGCCACGATAGCCCTTGACCTGCTTCAGGATCCGCTTGAGACGGCGGTGCTTGGCGACGCCCGGTTTGATACGCATGGAACTAGGCCTCTCCCAGCAACTGCAAGTAAGTCTGACGCTCGCCCGCGCTCACGAGCCCCTTGCGTCGCAGATTCCGTTTCTGCTTGGAGGAGCGCCCGGAGAGCAAATGGCGTCGATACGCCTTGTTCCGCCGGACCTTGCGGTTCTTCGTGAGCTTGAAGCGCTTGCGCACAGACTTGTTCGTCTTCTGTTTCGGCATTTCTGATGGCCTGGCAACTCGGTTGCCCCAAATTTGGGTTGCCCCAATCTCTGGCCCGTCACGGTGTGTCGTGACGCCAGCTTTCACCCAGACCCTGCCTGGGGAAAGGGGACAGTCTAGCGGTCGATCCCTGGTCTGCAAGTCCTGCGAGCCCCTGTCGGGCCCCACTTTTGCGCCGACCCGTCGAAGCTGAAAAAGCTCCGGCCAGCCCCGGCAATCTTGCGGTCCCGACCCCGTTCCCCGTCGGGACCCGATCCGGTAAGGTACGCGACCATGGGTGTTGAACAACGCATCATTGGCGGCGGTCTCCTCATCGCGGGAATCGCCATCTGCCTCATTCTTGTGTTCGTGTTTGGCGGATTTGGGGGCGACATCACCCCCGGGGAGGCACGCACCCAGGTCCTCAGCGAGCTGTTTCCCCGCTACGAGCGGTACGTCAAAGGGAAGAACTATCACGAGGCCCGAAAGGTCGCTACCGAGATCGAGTCGGTCATAGCGTCCGGCGGCGCGGTCAACGTGAAGAAACTGATCACGGCCGATGCGACCACCAATCGGGTCGCCAAACGGCTGCACAAGCTGATTCGCGCGGATGCCTTCGCGAAAAACACCGAGAACCGGTGGGAGTTCGAGAACAAGTGGTTTTCGGGCCGGACCTGCGCGTTGCTCCGCGATTTGCAAGCCGCGGTGGAAGACGGCGCCATCAAACCGTATCGCGAAGCGGTCCGGACCGCCGAGGCGACGACGGAGATGATCGCCCTGGCGCGCACCGCTTCCGCAAAAGCGTTGGAGGCGAAGGTGCCTGCTTTGCCGGCCGGCGCGCCACAGACTCTCACGGCGCTCAACGAGCTGTTTTCGGTCTACTCCGTCAGCGTCGAGGAAATGACAGCGGGACTGGCGACACCCGCCCCCGCGGCCGGCAAGTCGCGCTCGGCCCGAATCAAGTGGAACCGCACCGCGAGCAAGACGGACCTCCCCAAGCGAGTGAGACAGCTCGTCGCCCAATCCAAGGCGTTGCGGACGGCCGGCGGCAACATCGAACGGCTAGGGGAAACCCTGAAGTCCGATGCCGAGGCCGACGCGGTGGTGGCGCGATTCCTGACCCAAGCGGCGACTGCGGTCGGGGGCAAACTCGACGATGCGGCCCGAAAGAGCCTGGCGGATCACGTGATGCTGGCCAGCTACCTGCGTGGACTGGCCAGCATCGTGGAGCAGCACACCGGCTCGACCAACGAGCTGTCACCGCTGTTCGAGGTCGAATTCAAGCTGTGATTACGTTCCGACGTAGTCGGAACGTAATCAATAATGCTGGCCCAACGCCTGACGGCGTTGGAGCGTGCAATCCGACTGCGTCGGATTGCGATCAATGTCTCTGGCCCAACGCCTGACGGCGTTGGAGCGACCCGCGAACGAGGGACTCTCCGCCCCTGAACCGTGTGAACTGCCCGATCGCGCACCTTCCTCCCGCTCCAACGGCGTCAGCCGTTGGGCCAGAAGAAGTAAGTAGCTCTTAGACGCCGTTGGCGTCTAAGAGCTACTTCCGCCCGACGATCATGTGCATCCGGCGACCTTCCATGTGGGGTCGCTTCTCGATCTTCGCCACGTCCTCGAGGATCGTCGCGACGCGATCCAAGAGCGTGATGCCAAGGTCCTGACGGGCCAACTCGCGGCCGCGGAAGATCACGGTGAACTGCACCTTGTCGCCCGACTCGAGGAACTTGCGCGCGCGCGTCGTTTTCACCTCGAGGTCGTGCACATCGGTCTTGGGGCGCAACCGAACGCCCTTGAGCTTGTTGGCGCCACTCTTCTTGGCGGTGTTGTGCGCCTTTTTCTTCTGCTCGTACTTGTACTTGCCGAAGTCCATGATGCGGCAGACGGGCGGCCGCGCCTCCGCGGCGACCTCCACCAAATCGAACTCCTGGTCTTGGGCCATGCGCAGCGCTTCGTGAACCGGAAAAACACCGATCTGATCACCGGTGGCGGAAATGACACGGACCTCGCGAGCGCGAATTCGTTCGTTCACGCGCGGCCCTCGCGCAGCTACGGGCCGGGCGTTATGCGGACGTCGGGGAATGGGCTTGCCTCCTGCAAAGAACTACGTTGAAACAACTGACAATTCGGACGCGACCCGACAAGTCGCCGGAATCGCGAGGAGCGGTGATCGCGTGCCCAGGGCACGCCCGTGACGGCCGGTCGGGGACCGACTTCATCGGATCAGGGCCATCATGCGGGCCGCGCCGCTCTCGAAATCATCAGGGCCGAATATATCACCAGAGACGAGCGCCAATGGGAAGTCTTGGGCCGATGCTTGGCGGATTTTGCAGACAACCCAAGGGGGTGGTGGCTCGGAACCGAGAACGCTAAGATGCGCGTGCAGAGGCGCTGAAGCGATCCAGAGGGTGGCCGCCTTAGGACGCCGCGGGGTGGTGGGAGCAGGACGGGAGCAGGAACCCGCGGCTCTCCAACCGCACAGCCCTGATGGGTCCGGAGGCGGCCAAAGAAGGGTCAAACAGGTGTGGCCCCCTGGGGGGCTCGCCTACGGAGACAGCGTGTGAAGGACTTCGACCTCGAGGACAGCCTGATACAGCGGCCCGGCGCCGCGAACAGTCTGGATCAAATCGTCAGGATCGTCCGGCCGGCGATTCAGGAGGCGCTCGACGCCGGCGTGGACAACGCCAAGCTCGGCGAAGCCGTGTCGTTTCTCGTTTCCTACGCCGTCGCCATCGAGAAGATCCTGGCCGAAGCGGCCGGGCGCGACGGCACTCTTCCCGGGCACTCGGTTTCGGTGCGGAGCTACTTCGAGCAGGCCCTCTCCGGCGACGCGAGATCCGGGGGGAATCTGCGCCTCCACAAGTACCTAAAAGACGCGATCAAGTTCTTCATGCAGACGCACGCCGCCCACCAGAAGTCGATCGATCGATTCGCCGAGAGCCTGGCCGATGCGCTGCGCCCCAGCCACATCGAGAAACGGGTCCCCGTCAACAAAGTGCTGCAACTCCTTGGGCTGCATGAGGGGGCCTACTGGAAAGAATACAACCGGCAATGTCGAAGCCTCGACGCCTCTGGCGTCCGGCAGCTCGCCGAAGACCGCAACCGCCCCTCCTGAACGAGGAAACAATCATGACCCGACGCACACTGTCCTGGTCCCCCACCGGTCTGGGCCTCCTCTTCGCGATCGCCTCGATTGGTTGCGGAAGCACACCGACATACGAGAAAACATACGAAGTCACACTCACCACGCCGCCCAAACGCATGGAGGCCTTCACGGCCGCGAAGGTCAAGGCCGTTCCGGTCTACGTCCTCTTGTGCGACAGCACGCACGCGCTCGATGAGGCGATCACCAAGGACCCCGGGAAGTTTCAGACGTGGTTCCAGACGGATGACGAGCTCAAGGACGGTCTGGGCCTGATTCAGCGGATTCAGCTTGTGGTCTACAAACCCGGGGAGCCGCCCGAGGACCCGATCGAACTGAACGGCGAAACGCTCACCGACGGCGTCAAGTTGTGGGTGCTCGCGAACTTTCCGAACAAAGACAACTTCGAGAAACACTCCGCCTCCTTCCCCATCCCCATCGGTTCGGGCCTTGAAGAGATCGTCGTGGAGATCGCGAACAACGAAGTGAAAATCGTGAAGGCGGAGGACTGAGCATGCCTCCGCTCGAACCGGAAGTCCGATGGGAAGACGGGCTGCTGCTGCGGCCGCAGCACTTCCAGGCTTTCCAACGGCATTGCCAGGGGCTGATCGGACAACTCGCGCTCGCACGATCGTTCGGTTACGGCGTGCGCGAGTTGAAGATCCGCAGCGCGTCGATCGGCAACTGGATCTTCGAACTCGAGGCGTGCCAACTCGTGATGCCCGACGGTTCCGTCCTGATCGACGGCGAAACAGCGAAGATCGCGCCGCTCGAATTCAAGGACGTCGGTGCGGAAGCTCCGACGCTCGACGTGTGGCTTGCGATTCCGCTTTGGACCATGAACGGCCCCAACGTCGTCGAGGAGAACGACGACTCGGGCGATCAGGGCCGCCGCTATCTCGGGAGCCGCGCTGAGGTCCCCGACGAGAACACCGGCTCGAACCCGCAGACGATCGGCGTCCAGCGGCTCAACGCGCGCCTCTTCGTCGGACAGCCGCCGGCCGCGGGGCACGTGACGATGAAGATCGCGGAACTCAAGAAGGTCGTCTCCGAAGGCGAAGAGGGCCGGCGCTATGAGCTTTCGCCCAAGTTCGTTCCGCCGTGTCTCATGCTCGAGGCATCGGCGACCTTGCGAAGCATCGTCAAGGACATCCTCGACCAGGTGGAGGAGAAAAACGGCGAGTTGCTAGGCCACCTGCGCGGCAAGCGCGATCTGCTCACCGGCGAATCGATGGAGCGCCCGGAGACGTTGCTCAAGCTGCAGGCCAGCAACGCGGTGCTGCCGGTACTGCGCCAACTCGCCGCGCAATCCGAGATGCATCCGTTCGACGTCTACCTTCAACTGACTCGGCTCGTCGGGGATCTCGCGATCTTCGGCGCCGACTGGAGCCCGCCCAAGCTCGTCGTGTACCACCACGACGATCCGATCAAGGCATTCACCGACTTGAAGCGCACTGTGCTACGACTGCTGGCGCGCGCGGTCGACACCCAGGTGGAGCGCCGCGCGTTCGAGCTTGTCGACGAAACCGCCCGCGTGCACGAGGTCGCGTTGCCCACGGCGTTTTTCGCCGAGGGTGTCGAACTCCTCGTCTGCTGCGAAACCGATCGCGACGGCGCCGAGGTACACGAGCTCTTCGGCGCCGGCCGCACCGTCGTCGCGAGCCCGGAGGAGCTCAAGATGGTGCGCCGCGCGCGCATCGAAGGTGTGCCTTGCCGGGTGGACCCCAACCTGCACCCGTCGCTGGCCGATCGTGAGAATCTCGTTTTCCTGAAGCTCCAGCCGGAGGGCGACTTCTGGCCCGCGGTTCTCGAGTCCAAAAAACTCGCCCTCGCCGGCGACGCGGCCGGGGATCAAGCCATGCGCTTTTACGTCTACGCGACCGGTGTCACGTCGCAGGGGGCAAATTGATGAACGATCGCACCGCCGCCGCCCCCACATTGCGCGCGGTTTCGAACCGCTGGTTCCTGTTCCTGAGCACCTTCCGACGACGCGCGGCGTCGATGCCGGCGGATCCCGAATGGGCGCGCAACCGTCTCGATCGGATCTGGCAGGAGATGGAGACCGAAGCGCGCCGGGATCCGCGTGTGGAGATCAAGCTCAAATCCGTGGAGCACGTGCTGGTGTATCTGGCCGACGAGATCCTGCTCGACTGCGGCTGGGCCGGTGAAATGGCGTGGGCCAACGACCTGCTCGAAAGCCGGCGGTTCGGAACGCAACACGCCGGCCAGGACTTCTTCGCGAAGCTCGACGACGCGATGAATCAGGACGACCCCGAGATTCTCGCGGTCTATCACCGGTCCCTTTGCCTCGGCTTCAAGGGTCGCATGGTGAAACAAAAGGCGGCACTCGACGGACTGCGTGTCGACGTGTTCCGCCGCCTCCCGGCGGAAACGGCCGAGGATGCCCGCTTCTGCCCGGAGGCCTATCTCAACGTGGACGAACGTGAGTTCGTGAAGCTCCCGGTCGTCGCGGTCGCGCGCATCCTGATCGGGTTGCTCGCATTCTTGGTGATGGTCTATGTGGCCGCGGACCTCACGTTCGACGCACAATTGGAAAAACTCGACAAGGCTGCGGAAGACGCCGTGAACCGGCTCTACAACAGGTAGCCGGATGGGCGAGGGAGACGCGATGGCTCGCAAGAACTGGCGATGCTCGAGGAGGCAGTCGTGAGCGAACACCTCAACGTGCGGTTTTCCCGCTGGTGGTCGTCCACCGCGCTGGGTGTGAAGATCCTCGTGATCGGGGGTCTGCTCGCCGGGTTTTTCGTCCTCAGCTGGCTCGTGCTGGGAAGCAAGACGGCCGCGTGGGGGCTGGTCCTGATTCTCTGCGTCGCGCTGCTGTTGTTTCAGCTCGTCAAGGTGTGGGCG
Source organism: Planctomycetota bacterium (assembly GCA_036443405.1). Classification (GTDB taxonomy): domain Bacteria; phylum Planctomycetota; class PLA2; order PLA2; family PLA2; genus JAZFYD01. The sequence continues at coordinate 22,706 of JAZFYD010000172.1, read as the reverse complement.
AAACGGTCGGAACGAAGCCGCGGACGGGGCATCGGCACGGTCTTGGGCCAACGCTCGAAGGAACGCGGCGGTGGAGCCGGGCTCGACGAGTCGGCCGCTGAGGCGGACGTTCGACAACATCTGCAGCAACGGTGGCTGCATGTTTCGGAAATCCTGCAGGAGCGCAACTACGACTTCTACAGCTTCCCCTGGTACCTCATCATCGGCCCCGCGCAGTCGGGCAAGACGACGACGATCCAGAAATCGGATCAGGAGTTTCCGATCGGCGAAAAACCCGTCGTGGACTACGGCGGGACGCGCGGCTGCAACTGGTTCTTCACGAACCAGGCGATCCTGGTCGACACCGCCGGCCGTTACGTCGAGCACCTCGGCGACCAGGGCGACCAGTGGAACAGCATGCTCGCGCGCGACCAGGAGGAATGGGGTGAGTTCCTCTCGTTGCTTTACAGCATGCGATCGCGCACGCCCGTCAACGGCCTGATCCTCGTCGTCAAGGTGGCGGACCTTTTGGTTCCCGACGACACCGTGCGCACGCAGGTCGCGACAGCGCTCCGCCAGGCGCTGCTCGACATCGAGGAAAAACTGCGCATCCGCGTGCCGGTCTACGTGCTCGTGACGATGTGCGACAAGGTCTCCGGCTTCGTCGACTTCTTCAACAACCTGCCGGGCCTGTCCGACCGCACGCTGTTCGGCTGGTCGCGCTCCGGCGCGTTCGACAGCACGATGAAGGAAAACGAGTTCGGCCCCGAGTTCGACAAACTCGTCGAGCGGCTGCACCGCATGCAGATCGGGTTCTTCGAGCGGCAGGCGGCCCGCGGCCTCGATACCCCCGAGGATCTCCATGCCGTGGACCGCATGTCGGCGTTTCCCGAGGAGTTCGCAACGCTTGGCCCGAACCTGACGAGCCTCGTAGGCAAGGTCTTCGCCCCGAGCACGTTCAACGAGCAGCACTTCTTGCGCGGCGTCTACTTCACAAGCGGCGTGCAGGAGGGCAGCCCGGTCCTGAGCGCGTGCGCCGAACTTCTCGGCGATCAGGGAGACAAGCTGGCGGACGAAGACATCGCCGAGTTGGCCGGCGAGTCCAAGGCGTACTTCATCGCCGACCTCTACCAGGAGAAGATCTTCAAGGAGAAGGGGTTGGCCCAACAGACCAGCCGGGCACGCGCCGAACACACGCGCAAGAAGGTGGCGTATTACGGCGCGGCGGCGGTCTTCGGGTTGGCGGTCACCATCTGGATGGCCATGGCGATCATGAACGTCTGGAAGGAGGCGATCGGTCCCAAACCCGCCCTCGACGCGTCCCTCGAAGCGGCCGGTAAGGTGCGCGGACTCTCGGCTCTGCAGATCGGCGGCGAGGGCCCCGGGCTGCTCGGCGCGCTCAAGGATCTCGCGACGGAAACCGACCGGCTCGAAAATCGTGAAACGTCCGCGCCGCAGATCGAAAAACGCATCGAAAAAACGGTGCGCAACCTGCGCTCCGCGTATCGCGAGCTCTACGCACGCCACGTGTTCGCAGAGCTGGTCAAGGACCTGCTGAGCCAACTGGGCGAGCAGCGCAACTTCGTCACGACGAAAAAAGACGCGAACCGGCTCGGGTGGCTGCTGGCCGAGATGCATGACCTCGGGCTTCAGCACTCCACGCTGAGAGAGAAACACGAGCTGGAGCCGTGGACCATCCACCTGTCCTCGCGGGGCGAAGACGACGACTCCGGCGAATGGAAACGCGTGGGGCGCGTGACCGAACTGCTGCGCAGGATGAAAGAGGTGCACCTGGAACTCACGCCGGGTCTCGACTACCACAATGCCATCGCCCTCGCCAAGCGCTTCGGTGAATCCAACGATCCCATCGAACCGTTGGCGGCCGTGCTCCTCGAGGACAACCGTCTCGAGGAACTCGAACGCCTCGCCAACACGCACGTGCTCGACGGTTACTGGAGCGCGACGGTGGAGTTGCTCACCAAAGACGCTGTCGAACCCAAGCTCGAGGCCGAGTTCGACGAGAGCGTCAAGAAAGCCTGGTACTGGCATCGGGCGATCTATCTCGATCGGCAGATGCGGGCCGAGATCGCGGAACTCCGCACCGTCGTGGGCGGAATCCGCGGGGTCAACTCGCTGGCCGGCTACCGAACGGACGTGCAGGCGAAGTGGGCGCAACACTTCGAACGGTTGGCCGACCTGAAAGAGGAACTCAAACAGCACGACGGCGAATACCGCCCGAATGTCCCGAGCGAGCACGCCGGCCTGTTGGAGGAACACAACGCGGACTTCCTCGGGCATCGCGAGGCGATTCTCATTCGATTCGACGAATACCCCGCGCTCAAAAGAAGGCGGGCCGAGTTGACGAGGGGCATTTCGGACGGCCTACGCAAGGCCGCTGATGCCGCCAACCAACCCGACGCCAAGAACGTCGATCTCGAACAGATCCGCCGGTGGGCGCAGCCGGACACCTGGGACGGCGTGAATGCCTGGAACGCGCGCATTGAGTGCGAGCTCAACGACACGCAGCTGTTTGTCGCGAACGCGCAGGGAGGTTTCTGGACGCTCAGGGACGGTGTGGCTGTCGCGCTGGACCGAGCGGTGCCGACCGAAAAACCCAGGGACGAAGATCCGCCTGAGTTCGCCAAACTGCTCGGCTCGGCGCGACTGGTCAAGGACAACATCGGGGTCTGGCTGCGCTCCCATTTCTACGAACGATTCGCGGGACGCTTCCAGAGCGAGGAGCAGCGCCGGGCCTACATCGACACGCTCGAGTTCGAGGCCGGAACCACCGACGCGGACCTAAAACGGTACGGCGCAGACGCGGCCAACGGCGTCGCGCAGGTCCTCCTCCAGGTCCTCACGCAGTTCCAAGCCGATCAATCGGCCAACAACTCCTTATGGATCGGCGGTGAGAAAGCGGGCGCCATGTGCGACGCCCTCGCGGCCAGCTACTTCTCGGCTGCGATGCCCGAGTATTGGACCCGGGAGTCGGTTGCGGGTTCCCACGCCGCCACGGAGCATCTCGCGGAGAAGATCGCCGAGAAAGACTGGGCCGCAGGATATGTCGAGTGGCACACCAATTGGGCGCGGACCAAGCCACTCGAACCCGTCTTCAAGCGCCTCGAATCGTGCTCTAAGCAGAACGAGCAGCCTCTCGCCGGTTCGGTCGACAAACTGCGCAAGAAGTTGGACGACCAAGCCAACGCCAAAATCGGCCGGGAGTTCATCAAGGTCCTCAATCTCTGGGCCCACTACCGCGACAAGACCGAGAACAAAGACTCCGTGAGGTCATGCTTCAACGATCTCAAAACGGGCCTCGAGGAACTCGCAAAGACGCCCTACGAACGCCTGCGTATCAGCCTCAGCAACACCGTCGGCCTACGCGATTGCGCGAAATCACAGAAAGAGATGCGCGAGGCACGGCAGAAAGCTCAAATCGACGACCCGTTCGTGACCCTCGCCGGCGAGTACCTCAGTCGCGTGGACCAGGGCCTTCGCAAACGGCGAGGCGTCATCACGCTGGGCAGCCTGCAAGAGATCCGAGAAAAGGGAGCGACGCTCAACATCAACGGAAAATTCCCATTCACGTCGGTCGACGCCAAGTCGCCCGCCAAGACTTGCGAATCCGATGCGGCGTTCGAGTTCCTCAGGTTCCCGAAGATCGAGTACCTCTACCAAGTGGGCCAAGCGGAAAAAGGCGAGGGCGGCGCGCAAGGCGAGGACACCCTGGTTGGTGACCGATACCTCGAGTTCTTCGAGCGGTGCATGGCAATTCGGGAGTTGTTCCGAACGGTCGACGACAAGGAGAAAAAACGGAAGGTCTCGGTTTACTTCTTCGACGGCGGATACTCCGCGGAAGTGGTCAACTGGGAGCTTCTACATCGCAAGCGCAACGAGGGCAGGGGCAAGAAGATTCGCGGACCGTTCATGGACGCCTTCATCGAGTCGTTGTGGAGTCCGCGCGACAACTACGAGTTCGGTCTCGAGCCCCCCAACAACGACTACCGCTACAAAGACCCGCTCGGCATCAACGGGTTTCATTGGACGAGGCTGTTTTCGTTCGCGTTCGGCCACAAAACCGTCCATCCCACACAGGAAGCCCAGGACGCGGCCAAAGAGAGAATCGCCGCCATCAAGCAGGAACGAGCCAAAGTCGCCGGGGTTGGACCTTCGGATGCCCCGATGAACATCCGTTGGATCGAGATTCCCTTCCGCGACAACGCTTTCGCGACCAAGAAGGGCGAACGACTTGTCCTGGGCATCGCGACCATCCCGCCGTTGCCCGACGAGCTGCCGGATCTGGAACGTTTCGGGCGCGAGTTGTCGGTGCAGGAACGGAACACGTCGGAGAAGAACAAGTGAAACTCTGGGGCGAGGCACGACCCGAACTCGCCGCCTACGGAAAACTGCCTCTGTCACGCGAGTTCCTGCTCGCCGGCCGGGAGACCCCGCTCATCCGGAGGTTCCGGGACTTCTTGCACGCGGGCGCCGCCCACTTCGAAACCGGACACAGCGCCGAGGGCGCCGAGGTCCGCATCTGCATGCCCTCCTCGGATGGGAAACGGCTGCTGCTCTCCGTCACGCGGGCAAGCGCCGACACCGGCGGACTGCGCTCGTTCCCTTTCTCCGTCTTTGCCGTTCTGGATGACGCGGGCCGCAGCCGCGTGCACCCCGGCCTCTGCACGGTGCTCGGCGGGCTCTATTCGCATTTGGAAACCTCGTTTCAGGAAGCGCGGCGCCAAACCGATGCGAACGGGTTCGGCCACGCCTTCGACGGCGAATCCGAACTGGAACCGCCGCATCCCGCCAAAGACGCCGACGCGGAATTCGCGGACGCGGCGAAGTCCATCTCGCTTTCGGATTGGTCCCAGTCGCTGATCGGCGACGCCGAGAGATTCAAAGTGCTGTTGTGGCGCGTTCGGCGAATCGTGGAAGGGACGCAGCGCGACCTGTCGTCACTCCTGCCGTCGAAGTGCGGACTTCGACTCCCGCTCGCGGCCGGCATCCCGCTCGAGGTTCAGATCGACGCGTGGCTGTCGTGTTTCGCGGACCCGAAGGGACGCCTGGGGTTCGCGCCGCATCTGGTGTTCGGCGACGTCGGACCGGAAAACAAACCGGCGCTGGCGATCTTTGTGCGCCCGTTGATGCCCAAGGATCTCACGCTCTCCCACGCCACCGCGCCCGAGGACATGCTCGACCTCGCCGTCGACAAGGATCCCGCGAACATGACGGGCTTCGATGCGTTTGGCGCAACCGTTTCGGAGGCGCTTCAAAATCGCCACCTCGGGGACCTGGGCGCCCTGCTGCAGAAATGAAACTCCCGATCCGGCCGCGCCTCCTGCTGATCGCGCTCTGCGCGGCGGCGCCGGCAACGGCTTCACCGGATCCGCTGCGAGTGCACGCCGCGGAACTCGACCTCGCGCTGCACGTGCTTTCCAAACTGGACGCGACTGACGCAAATACGGTGGCGTTCGCGGGAATTCAGGTCGAAGCGCTCGCGAAGGTCCAGCCGGGCACCGCCGACCGCGCGACACGTTTGCTCCTGTTGGAACGCGCCGACCTGCTCCTGAAGACGCAGGCCGCCAAGCGCCTCGACAAGGACGTCGTGCACAAAGCCGCGATAGCGCTTGTCGCGCTGACCGCGGGTCTCCCGCGCGAGGTCGTGACACGCTGGAACGTCTGGTCCGCGCCGCCGCCGTTGGAGAACTACACACCCGGCCTCGCCGCGAAACTCCAATCGCAAGTGGACGCAGCCGGAGCCGGCGCGGCGGCGCTGGCCAAGTTACGACTCGCCGATCCGTGGTGGCGAGAGCCCTGGGCGCTCTCAGGCGAAACCGACTACGGCAAGATCCACACCGAGATCGAGAGCCGCGTCGCGTTGCTCAAGGCCCTCGCCAAGCAGGTGGACGGCGAGACGATCCGAGAGTTCCAAGAATCTCTCAAAGTCGCCGCTTGCCGGGTAGCGAAGAGCGACGACGCGCAGGCTCGACGCGCGCGTGGCGTGGATGGCGCCGCCGCGATTGCCCTTTGGGAAGTACAGAAAATGGCTGTCGCACTTCATGCGGCCCACCCCGGGATCCGGCTCGCCAGCGAGGTCTTCGGAACCGAAGGCGGCCGGTTCGATCTCGAGGGTGAGGATGCCGGCTTCGCGCGATTCGGATTGAGCGTGTCGACGGGGGTCCTATTCGCTCCGCGATTGCCCGACGAGGACGAGCGCGGGCGCGTCGACATGGCAGCGCTCATCGGAAAAGACGCGACGGTGCGGGTGTTCGCCGCCGAGGGTGTCCCTCCGTTTGAGCTGCCGACGGCCAAGAGCATGGGCGTCCCGGCGGTGCGCTACATCATCCTCCCCAACGAACCGATCGTCGTCTCGTTCGCCGCCGAACCGTCGATCGCGATCGTCGTGTTGTGGCGGCCGGACCGCGGAGCGCAGCGACTGCTGCACGTTCCGGAAAAGCTCCCCAAGAACTACGTGTTTGTCACCGATCGCACCAACGACCACCTCGGGTTCCTTATCGACCGCGAGGACCTGTCGCGTGGCTCACTGGCGCGCCTGATCGAGACGTCGCTGATCGGGGAGGTCGCGGCCACCGACCCCGTACTGCGCATGTTCGCCAAGAGCACAGGCACCGGCGTGAAGAGCCTCTCGACGCCGGACGCGCGCGCGAAAGCGCTCGCCGCGCTCAATAACACAGACGCGAAACTCCCGGCGAAGATAAACCGCGCGGACACCGAGCGCTTTCTCGAAGCGCTGGCGATTTGGCGGCCCATCGGAGGCCTCGCCATTCCGCCCGCGCTGTCCTCGCTCGGCTACCTGGATTGGCACACAGAGGCCATCGGCGATTTCTCGACGGACTTCCTGACGAAATCCCCTTCCGGCGACGGCCCCTGGCCCCTGCGCCGCTTCCACACGGCGAAAGAGTGAAGGAGGCCTGATCGTGACCGAGCATCCTCTCTCCGATTCGCCGCAATCCGAGCCCGATGACATGCAGTCGGCGGCCGCTTGGATCAAACCGCCGAAGAGCACACAAACCACGGAGTTGGACCTCGACGCGATCGTCGGCCCGAAAAACGAACGCGTCAGAAAACTCGGTGCGGGCGGGCAGGGCGAGGTTTGGCTCGTTCAGCACCTCGGCCAGCTCGAAGCGCACAAGTTTCTACCCAGCGGCGGCGGGCGCGAGGCCGTGGTGTTTCGCGAGGCGCTGCACACCCGCAGCGTGGGCCACAGCAATATCGTCACCGTCTACGGGATGGAGGAGTACGACGGGGCCGTCGCGCTGCGCATGGAGAACATCGAGGGCAAGAACCTCGCGGACATCGTCGAGCAGGACGGCGCGATCAGCGTCGAGGCGACGATTCCGATCGCGCTGCAAATCGCCGACGCGATGCAGGCGTCTCACGAGCGCGGCATCGTCCACCAGGACTTGAAACCCAGCAACCTGATCCTGCGCGAGGACGGGAAGTCCGTGGTCGTCACCGACTTCGGGATTTCCGCTGCTCTGCGTGACACCGGCAGCGGCCCTCCGGCGGGCACCGCCTATTTCATGGCGCCGGAGTTGCTGAAGGGCGAGGGCCGCGGCAGCGAGAAGAGTGACCTTTGGTCCTTCGGTGTGACGCTCTATTACCTCGTCACAACCCGATACCCGTTCCGCTTCGGCAAGCAGGACCCCGTCAAGGCGACTGCGGAGGATCCGGCAGACCCGACACAATCGATCCTGCACGTGTCGCCCGGGTTCTGGGCCATCGTGCAGCGTTTGATCACCCGCGACGGCACGGAATTCGAGACGTTCGCGGCCGCGCGGGACGCGTTGGCGAAATACGCCGCGGAGACCTCCTGCCCAGGATGCCCGGAAGACGTGGTCCTCCCCCACGGCGACACCGCGGCCGAGCGAGCCGCGAGCCTCGAACGCCAGGGCGAAACCGCGTTGGCGGAGTGCCGCTTCGAACACGCGATCGATCACTGGCAAAACGCGCTCGCGGGTTGGCAGGAGGCGGGTGACAGCGCCCGTGCCGAGTCGCTCGAGGCTCGCCTCGAACGAGCCCGGAAGCGCCCGCGCGAGTTTGGTTTGCTCATGGAGAAAGCGGACGACGAACTCGAAGCCGGCCGGCTCGTCGATGCTGCGCATCTGGTCGCCGCCGCTCGGGGGAATTTCTCCCGCGCAACGGCGATGGCCGAATTGCGCGCCGCACTTCGCCAAACCCTCGCGGAGGAATACCGCTCGATCGAAGAGTCCGTGGCCAAGGGGATCGCCGTCTGCGACTTCAAGGCCGCGCGCGAACCGCTGACGCGCAACGACCAGATCCTCGGCGACGACTTTGCCCGGTTCGAACTCGAACGCGAGCTCGGCGAACGTGCTCGCAACTTCCGCCCTCTGTATCAGGAGGTCGAGCGGAAAGAACAGGCCTATCACCTCTACGTATCCAAGGCCGAGCAGGCGATCAACGAATTCAACTTCGCCAAGGCGGAGCGCGCCTACACGCTGCTCGAAACGGAGTTCCCGGATCCGGCGAACGTCGCGATGCTCGCCAAACTGCGCCGCGCACCCGAGCAGCACAAGACCGCCTCGCGATACAGCCTCGACAACGCGCGAAGGATCGCCCAGGACCCGACCCTCGCGGCAACGGCGAAGAAGATTCGCATCAAGAGCACGCAGAACGCCTGCCGTTGGATGATCGAGGAATTCCCGCCCGAGCAGTTCCCCGGCGTCGGGGAGTTCGTGGAGCTGAAGGAGGCGCTGGAAGCCGCCAAGGACTCCATCCGCAAGTACGTGGGCGGCGAGCTGGAGAAAGCCAAGGAAGCCGAACGTGCGACCCGGATCTTCGATACGCGCACGATCCTCCAGGGCATCGAGGCATTGGTGGTCCGGTCGGACCTCTTCGACCTCGAAACCCGCCGCGACGTTTCGTACCGGCTGCGCGCGGTAGACGAGTTGCAGAGCCGCCTCGACAAGATGTACAACGAGGCGACCGCGGCGATGGCGGCGCGCGAGTACGTCAAGGCGCAGGTCGCGCTCCAGGAGATCCAGACGACGCTGTCGGACGACTACAAAGACGTGCCGAAGCTTCTCGACGAGGCAGCGCGCCGGCGCAACGACGTTCGCGCGCTTGGCGACACGGTGAACAAGGAGCTTGCGGCGATCCGCCGCGGCGATCTCGAGAACATCATCCCCGCCCTCGAGCGGGCCGAGGAGCTGTTCGAGTACTCCCCCAACGACGGCCGGAAAAAACTCCTGCCGGAGCTTGCCGGTGTATGCACGAGCGTTCTGGACGCGCAGCGGAAACACCTGATGGAGTTGCCGGACCTCGACGGCGACACCATGAAGGCGTATCTCGACAAGCACTTCCTGCCCGTGATCGGGACGCTCCCCAACGAACGCTGGACATTCCTGCTCGAGAGGTTCCCCGATTGTGCGCGGGCGTTTTGCAGGCTGTTCTCGCGGCCGCACGAGCGAGTCGCCCATCACGCCGCGTCGCTGAAGGCGCACCTCCACGACACGCGTGCCGTGTTGAGCGTCGCGGAGAACGTCAAGTCGCTCCTGCGCGAATGCCCGGTTCCGACGGGGAGCACCCACCCGGCCCAGGACATCGGCGAGCTCATGGCGACCGCGTTCGAGTCGGCGTCGGAGGACGAACGCACGGCGCATCGCGAGGACGCCGAGGCGGTGATCGTGCAACTCAGGGACCTCGCCCCGCAGTCCGTGCAGGAAGCGCTGCTGCGACAGGAGAAAGCGTTTCAGGCCTGGGGCACGCGCGCCACCCTCGATGCCTATCGCAAACAAGCCGGCGAGTGGACGCGCAAGCTGTGGCCCGTCGGCGCGGCGCTCGTTTTGGGATTGGTGCTCTGGATGGTGTTTTCCGGCAACGGAGATACGGAACGACCGCCCAAAGACGACGCGGGCGGCGGGCTTCCGGCCGGACTCGCGTTCGAACGCGAGCTGGCCGTGCAGCTTGGAAACTGGTTCGCTGAGACACCGGACAAAAAGGACGCGCGCCTGGCATTCCTGAGGGACTGGTCCAAGCTGCACGCGTCCGGGACCGAAACAACCCTCGACGACGTCGGCGCGGTCACCAGCTTTGCGAACGGCCCCGACTCCCGGAAGTTCACGGGCATGGCGGGTGAAGCCAAAGACGCGCTGCGCGACGACATTCGCCGAACCACGATGGCGATCTGCGTCGCCGCACTGACGGATGCCAAAGTGGAACTCGACGCGAGCCTCGACCCCGGGGGGCAGCCCGCGAAGAGAGTCCGCGATGCTTTCAAGACCGCGCAGGACCACCTTAAGCATCACGGATGGCGGCACGAACGCGCGCCGGTCGACCGCTTGGCGCGAATCAAGGCGGGCACCCCCAAACCGTCCGACGCCGCGGAGATTTCCGCGTGGGAGTTCGCACGCCTCGAGAAGCGCCGTCAGCTCGTGGCCGAGCTCGTTCGACTGATCGAGACCGCTTCCGAAGGCAACGTCAAGTCGTTCCAGTCGCTCACGAACGACGCGCTGGCAGCCCTTGCCGGGTTGCCCCCGTTCCCCGACGAGGTGGTCGTCAATGGCGATGCCGAAGAAACCGTCCTCAAAGCGCTGTTAACGCTCCACGAATCGCAATCATCCCGTTGACGCGAAGCGGCCCCGTGTGCCAGAATTCAAGCTCTAGGTGGGAAAACCCACAAACGGTGATTGGGGCGCGTGAGCGCTCTCTGAGTGAACCAAGACAGTCGCCAAAAAGGCGCGGGAGGAACAGATGGCATTTGATGCTTTCTTGCGGATCGAGGGAATTCCTGGCGAGTCGACGGATGACCAGCACAAGGACTGGATCGAGATTCTCAACTACACGCACAATATTGAGCAGCCCGCGAGCGCGACGAAGAGCTCGGCCGGTGGTGCGGGTGCCGAGCGCGTGAATCACGGCGTGTTTAAGATCGTGAAGGAACTCGACAAGGCCACGCCGAAGCTTGCCGAGCACTGCTGCACCGGCAAGCCCCTCGACGAGGTGGTCGTCAGCCTGAACCGCGCCGGCGGCGACAAGGTCGAGTACATGGAATACAAGATGAAGCAGGTCATCGTCACGAGCCTGAACCCGGACGGAGACCCGACGGGGCAAGCCTCCGTTCCGATCGAAAGGGTCGGCTTCGACTACGGCAGCATCGAGTGGACGTACACGGCGCAGAAGCGGTCCGACGGGACGGGCGGCGGCAAGGTCGCGGCCGGCTGGGACTGCATGACCAACAAGAAAATCTAGGTCTCCTTAAGGCAGATCAAGAAAAAGGTCCGGCGGGTCGAACGGCTCGCCGGGCGGTTCATGCGATGGCACGCTTCGAGGACTCTCTGGCGCGACCGACGCTCTCGCTCCTCGATCGACTGGTGGACGAGGACCCCGAGAACACGGTCGCGGACAGAACGCTCTCCCACGCACAGGCGATGGCACGGCTCAAGGCGGCCGTGCTACGCGACCTGCGTTGGATCCTGAACGCCCGCACATCGACCGAGCCCGGATTCGAGTCCGAGGAACCGGAAGCCCTCAGAACGTCCGTCCGCCGGCTCGGGCTTTCCGACATCACAAACCTCGACATGAAAAACCCGCGCCAGCGCGAGCAGATACGGCGGCGCATTCTCGAGGTGATCGAGGTCTTCGAACCGCGCCTCGACTTTGTATCCGTCGGCATCAAGGAAAACGGCGAACCGGGCCGCACACGATTCGTGGTCGAGGGACGCCTGAAGACCGACCCCGAGCCGATGAAGATCTCGTTCGACGCGACCGTGGTTTGGCGTAACCGGACAGTGGACGTGCGCTGATGGAATTCACCGACCAGGACGGATTCACGGAGCACTACCTGCGCGAGTTGGAGGCGCTCCGCAAGGATGGCCGCGACTTCGCGGAACGCTTCCCCAAAATCGCCGGTCGGCTGAAGCTCGAGGACACCGGCTCCGCCGACCCGCACGTCGAGCGGCTGATGGAGTCGTTCGCGTTCCTCACGGCGCGGGTACAGCGCAAACTCGACGACGACTACGGCGAGTTGAGCGACGCGATGCTGGAGGTGCTCTATCCGCACCTGCTGCGCCCGATTCCGTCGATGGCGGTTGTGGAACTCTCCCCGGATCTCGAACAGAACTTGCCCGCGGCCGGGCTGCGGGTCCCAAAGGGGACGCGGTTTCTGTCCAAGCCGATCCGAGGTGAACCGCTGGTCTTTCGGAGCACGGCACCGGCAACCGTCTGGCCGATCCAGGTGAAACACGCTTCGATCGAATCGCCCGACTCCGCGCTTCTGGACCGTGTGCCCGCAGCGCGAGCCGTGTTGCGGCTTGGGCTCTCGTGCCTGGGGTCCTACGAGTTCTCCGCGCTTCGACTTCAATCCCTGCGCATCTTCCTGCGCGGGGACGAACGCGTGGTTGCCGAGCTCTACGAGTTCCTCGGCGCGCACTCGGGGACGTTGGAAATCGAGGACGCCAACGGCCGGCGGGTGGCATCCGCGTCCAAGATCCAACCCCTCGGGCTCGCCGAGTCGGAGGCCTCGCTGCCTTACCCGGCGCGTTCCGCCCCCGGGTACCGGTTGCTGCAGGAGTACTTCGCGTTCCCGCAGAAGTTCCACTTCATCGGCATCGACGGTCTGCGCGGCCTCGCCGGCTCCGAGGCGACCCTGCACATCCCGTTGATGCGCGATCCCGCCATCAACACGGCGCAGGTGTCCCCGGAGAACTTCAGCCTGTCCGCGGTGCCGCTGGTGAACCTCTTCCCGATGACGGCGGATCCCATCACGACGACCGCCGACGCGACCGAGTACGACGTCGTTCCCGACACCCAGCGTGTCAACGATCTCGAGGTGTACAGCGTCGAATCGGTCACGAGCGTTCCCGCCGGCGGAGGCGAACGCACCGCGGTCCCGCCGTTCTTCTCGGTGTCGCACGATTCCCGCGCCGAACCGACCGCGCACTGGCATATGCGCCGGCGCGCGTCACGCAAGAAGGGGGACGACGGCACCGAAGTCGCGCTGGCGTTTGTCGACCTCGACCGAAGCTCCGCGGCGATCCCGGATCGAACGCTGCACGTCGAGATCTTCGCCACCAACCGGGACCTCCCCGCGCAGAGCACGCAGTGGGGCAAGGCGGACGATTTCAGGCTGGAGGGCGTGCCCGGCGTGTCGAGTGTTCGGTGCATCCACCGGCCCACCCCCACGCAACGGCCCAAACTGTCCGGTGCGGAAAACTGGCGCCTCGTCTCGCAGCTATCCCTCAGCCATCTCTCGTTCGCCAACGTGGAATCGCTGCGCGAGTTGCTGCGCGTCTACGACATCGCGGGGTCGCCGTCGACCCGCCAGCAGATCGAAGGCGTGCGCGACGTCCGCAGCGAACCCACCACACGCTGGGTCCGCAGCCGGTTCGGCGCGGGATTCTGCCGCGGGATGCGCACGAGGCTCGTGGTGGATCGCGAGCGCTTCCTGGGCGCCAGCCCGTTTCTGTTCGCCGGTGTTCTCGAGAGGTTTTTCGGAATGAGCTGCGCGATCAACTCGTTCAGCGAACTGGTGCTGGAAACGCCGCAGGACCACGGAGAGGTCTACCGCTGGAACCCGCGCGCAGGAGAACAGGTGCTGCTTTGAGCGAAGGCGCGTCGGGCGAGTTCATCGCGACCGCGCTCCGCTTCCGGCTCGAGCGCGGCGCGACACGATTTCGCGTCGACCCCTCGCTGGCGTACCCCGTCGCGGAGGCCGTGGACACGGTCACGGATGACGGCACCCCGACGCTGAACATCGCAACGTTCGGTCTCGTCGGAGCCACCGGCGTAATGCCGTCCCACTACGGTGAATTCATCGCCGATCGGGAGGCGGATGACGACAAGACGCTCACGACTTTCCTCGGGATGTTCCAGGACCGGTTGGCGCAACTGCTGCTCAACGCGCACATCAAGTACCGGTACTGGCTCGGCTGCGTGTGGCACGGCCTTGGCGCGACGGACCAGCCCTTGGGCCGCGCCGCGCTGGCGTTGGCCGGCACGCGCCTGGGCGATGTCCGCGAGAGCGCCGGCGTGCCGGCGGAGACACAGATCCTGTTCGCTGGCCTGCTCGCGAGGCGGCCGCGCTCCTCGATGGCGATCGGCCGCATGATCGGCGACCACTTCGGCGTCGACGTGAACGTGCGCGAGTTCGTCGGGGCGTGGCGCGACATTCCCGGCGACGCCTGTTTACCGCTGAACGCGGAAGACAATGGGTTCGCCGGCGCGCGACTCGGCGGCGACGCCATTCTCGGGGATCGCTACTACGACCCCGCGTGGCGGTTCCGGCTCGAACTGGGGCCGGGATCGCTTCGGCGCCTACGCGACCTTCTGCCGGGCACACCCGGCGCGGAGGCCCTCGCGAATTTCACCGGCTTTGCAGCCGGGACGCACACCGATTTCGAATGGACGATGAGCCTCGAGGCGGACAAGTTGCCCGAGGCGCGATTGACCAACGACCAGGGCGCGCCGCAGCGCCTCGGTTGGACTTGCTGGATTCACTCCGGCGAGCCGCAAGATACCGCGGTCGCGGGCCCGTTCCACCTTGGTCGAATCGAGGCTGGCTCGCGACTCGCAGAGGCCCAAGACTAGGAGAAGTTCCATGACCAGCGTCAGCGTCAACGCCCTCGTCGGCAAGCTCAACCCGTCCGTGCATGCTGCGTTGGAACAGGCGGCCTGGTCCTGCCGGCAGATGACGCACTACGACATCGAGCTGGAACATCTCTTCTTGAAGCTGGTGGAAGACACCGAGGGCGACCTGCCCAAGATCCTTCACCACTTCGACGTGAACGCCGGCCGGGTCGTCAACGACATCACCGCGGCGATGGAGCAGCTCAAGCGCGGCAACACGCGCGACACCCCCGGCATCTCGCCGAGAATTCCCGATCTTTTCCAATCGGCGTGGCTGCACTCGAGCATCGACCAGAACGGAACGACGATCCGTTCCGGCAACCTGCTGTACTCCCTGCTCACCGATCACGAGTTCTCGTCCCTCGCGGGCGAGATGAGCCGCGAGTTCAAACGCATCGACACCGACGAACTCGACAAGAAGTTCCACGCGATCACAAAGGGTTCGAAAGAGGCGACCGCGGTCGCCCCCGCGGGCGGCAGCGCATCCGGCGCGGCCCCGAGCGGCCAACCCGGCAGGCCCGGCGGCGGAGGCGCGCTGGATCTCTACACGATCGACCTCACCGGCAAAGCGAAGGCCGGCGAGATCGACCCCGTGCTGGGACGCGACTCGGAAGTGCGGCTGATGATCGACATCCTGATGCGTCGCCGGCAGAACAACCCGATCCTGACCGGCGAACCGGGCGTCGGCAAGACGGCCGTCGTCGAGGGCTTCGCTCGCCGCATCGCGTCCGGCGACGTGCCCGAGCCGCTGAAAAACGTCATCGTGCGCACCCTCGACCTCGGCCTGCTGCAGGCCGGCGCGGGCGTGCGCGGCGAATTCGAAAACCGGCTGAAGAACGTCATCCAGGAGACCAAGGAGTCTCCGGTCCCGATCATCCTGTTCATCGACGAGGCGCACACGCTCATCGGAGCGGGCGGGTCTGAAGGCGGTTCGGACGCCGCCAACCTGATCAAGCCGGCCCTCGCGCGCGGCGAACTGCGCACGATCGCGGCGACCACTTGGGCGGAGTACAAGAAGTACTTCGAGAAGGACGCCGCGCTGGCGCGCCGCTTCCAGGTCGTGAAGATCGAGGAGCCGACGGTCGAGGTTGCCGAAATCATGCTGCGCGGCCTTGCCGACGTAATGGAGAAACACCACCACGTGAAGGTGCTGCCCGGTGCGATCCGCGCCGCGTGCGAGTTGAGCGACCGCTATCTCTCGGATCGCCAGCTTCCGGACAAGGCCGTGAGCATCCTGGACACCGCCGCCGCGCGCGTCGCGATGGGCCAGGGCGCCAAGCCCCCCGCCGTCGAGGACAGCGAGCGCACCCTCGAAAACCTCGAAACCGAGCAGCGCATCTTGAAACGCGAAGCAGCGGCCGGCGGCGACCACGGCGAGCGCCTCGAACAGATCGACAACGAACTGACCAAGTGGCGCGGCGAGCTCGAATCGCTCACCGCACGCTGGGAGAAGGAGAAGGAGCTCGTCACGCGCATGCTGCAGACGCGCGACCGCCTCGACCCCGGAAAGTCGAACGGCGCGGTCACCGCGGAAGGCGCGGAGGCTGCGGAAGGCGCGGAAGCCGCGACCGAGCTCACCGATGCCGAGCGCGAGGAAGCGATCGCGTCGCTCAAGAAGGACGAATCCGAACTCGCCGAAATCCAGGGCGAGAACCCGTTGCTGCAGCCGTGCGTGGATGCGCAGGCGGCGGCGGAGGTCATCGCCAACTGGACCGGCATTCCCGCCGGGCGAATGATGGCCGATCAGGTGCAGACCGTCCTGCAACTCGGTACGCTCCTGCGGGAACGCGTCGTCGGGCAGGACCAAGCGCTGGAAACGATCGCCCGGCGCATCCAGACCGCGCGCGCCGGCGTGGCCGACCCGCAGCAGCCGATCGGCGTGTTCCTGCTGGTCGGACCCAGCGGCGTCGGCAAGACCGAGACCGCCCTCGCCCTCGCGGAACGGCTGTACGGCGGCGAGCGCAACCTCATCACGATCAACATGAGCGAGTACCAGGAGGCGCACACGGTCAGCAGCTTGAAGGGTTCGCCTCCGGGTTATGTCGGCTACGGCGAGGGCGGCGTCCTGACGGAAGCGGTTCGCCGCAAGCCGTACAGCGTCGTCCTGTTCGACGAGTGCGAGAAGGCGCACCCGGACGTGATGGAACTTTTCTACCAGGTGTTCGACAAGGGCATGCTGGAGGACGGCGAGGGCCGCATGATCGACTTCAAGAACTGCGTGCTGCTGCTCACGTCGAATCTCGCGACGGACAAGATCATGTCGATGTGCGAGGACGAGGACCTCATCCCCGACGCCGAAGCGCTGGCGCACGCGATTCACGAGGACATCACGGCGCACTTCAAGCCCGCGCTGGTCGGCCGCATGAAGGTCGTGCCGTTTTACCCGCTACGTTCGGAAGTGATGCGCATGATCATCGGGCTCAAACTCAACAAGATCAAAAAGCGCCTCGACCGGCACCACGGCACGGAACTGGTGGTCCACGACAACGTCGTCCAGGCGGTTCTCGACCGCTGCACGGAAGCCGACACCGGCGCGCGCAACGTCGATCACATCCTCGGCGGCACGCTGATGCCGGAACTCTCGCGCAAGATCCTGGCGGGCCTGGTCGACGGCACGAGCTTCGACAAGATCACCGTGGACGTTGACGGAGACGGATTCACCTACAACGCTGAATAGGGAGATCGCGATGGCCTTCAAACAAGCCGACCGATGCCTGCGGATCGACACGCCGCTCGGCGAGGACGTGCTGCTCCTCGCGGAATTCGACGCGGTCGAGGAGATCTCGAGCCTGTTCCGGTACGACGTCCGGCTCTTGTCGGAGAAACCCGACATCGTGTTCGCCGACATCATCGGCAAGGACGTCACGATTTCGATCCACTCGAAAGAGGGCGACCGGGTCTTCCACGGGATGGTGTGCCGCTTCCGCCAACTCGAAACGACTCTCGAACTGACGAAGTACCGTGCGGAGATCGTTCCGCACCTCTGGAAGCTCGACCAGACCACCGACTGCAAGATCTTTCAGAACACCAACGTGCCGGACATCGTCAAGGCGGTGCTCGACGAAGGCGGTATCCAGCACGAATTCCAACTCGAAGGCGAGTACGCCGAGCGCGTCTACTGCGTGCAATATCGCGAGACGGACTTTCAGTTCATCTCACGGCTCCTGGAAGAGGAAGGCATGTACTACTTCTTCCAGATCAAGGACGGCAAACACGTCCACATGATCGGCGATCGCCCCGCAGCCCATCCCGCGTGCCCGGGCCGCGAAGAAGCGCGCTATCACACCGGCCAGGAAAACGTGCTCGAAGACGAGACGGTGCAGACCCTTTCGTTCGGCCTCGAGATTCGCCCGGACCGCGTCACGCTGGAAGACTACAACTTCGAAACCCCTTCGGAGGAAATCCGCGCAACCCAGCCGACCGGCGAAGACGGCGGCCGCGCGGAACTCTACGACTACCCCGGCGAGTACGGTGATCGCGACACCGGAAAAGCGATCGCCGAGGTGCGATTCCAAGAGACACGTGCGCCGGAAACGATCTACGACGGCACGAGCGACTGCCGCGGCCTCACGCCCGGCCACAAGTTCGATCTGATCGAACACCCCCGCCGTGACCTTAACCAAGCGTTGCTCGTCCTGTCGGTGACGCACAAAGCCACCGAAACCGGCGGTTACCAGGCCGCGCGCGGCGGCGACAGCGAGTTCGCCTATACAAACGAGTTCTCCGCGATGCCGCACGCGGTCCCGTACCGCCCGCGCCGCACAACCCCAATCCCGCGCGTGGAGGGCCCGCAAACCGCAGTGGTCGTCGGCCCGGAGGACGAGAAAATCCACGTCGACAAGTACGGCCGCGTGAAAGTGAAGTTCCACTGGGACCGCGCAGACGCGACAGACGACACGACCTCTTGCTGGGTACGGGTCAGTCAAGCATGGGCGGGAGCGGTGTGGGGCAGCATGCACATACCCCACATCGGTCACGAGGTCATCGTCGAGTTCCTCGAAGGCGACCCTGACAAACCCGTCATTACGGGGCGGGTCTACAACGCCGAGAAGATGCCGCCGCTGAAGTTGCCCGAGGCCAAACACAAAAGCGTGTTGCGGGACGACTACGGCAACGAAATCGTGTTCAACGCGACTCCTGGCGAAGAGTACATCCGCATCTTCAGCCCTCAACACGAATCGTTGGTCGAAATCGGTCGGAGTATTCGCTACCGCACCGCGAGTGACCGCAAGACGCACACGGTTGGTGCCACTTGTGATGTCCGTCTCGGCACTGACCAGAAATTCACCGCAGGTTCATCGCATTCGCAGTTTTTCGGGCTCAAAACCGACATCTTCGTCGGGCTCTCTGTCGGGCTTCAAATCGCCGGAACTGTGAGTGGCAAGGCGGGCATTGCGCTCGACGGATCCCTCGCCGGTAGCATCGCGTTCTCGCACGGCTTTTCCTACAAACTCTCGGGTGGCACCGATATCGCGGAGACCTCGAACTTCTATTCACGCGTTTCGGAGAAGGACATGGACCTGTCCTCGCTCGGCGCCACTCGACTCGCCGCCGGCCCACTGACGAACTCGATCATTGAAGCGTCCCAATACGGAATTCGGATGTCCTATGGCTTGGGCTCGCCGCCGATTGGGAGCCCGATGAATCGGGGACTCCTCATCAGCACCGCACTCGTCGGATTGGTGTCCGCCGGGCTTGCCGGAACCGCGGCCGTCCTCGCCGGCGAAGCGGCGGCCACCAAAGGAGCAGAGGATGACGACCGAAGCCCCGGAGATGACTCCGGCGAACTTTCTCCTGAAGAGGTAACGGAACGCGACAAACAAAATGAGAAGAGCAGTGGCGCTTTGATCGCAGCGAGCGTCATCACCGGCGCGGCAGCTGTGGTCGGCGCGGCCTACACGCTGGGGATGGCTCTGGCGGCGCACGCATTGGCGAAGACGGGCGCAAAAGCGCGTGTTTGGAGCCACGCCCTACCGAAGACCGAAATGAAGCTCGGCGAGGAAGGAGTGGAGGTCAGGATTCTCACGCAAGATCGGATGCAACTCGACGCGATCGGCGTGACGCTGCAGGGCCCGAATATCCGTATCGCTGCTGATGCAACCCATAACTCCGAGTCGAAGGGGCCTTACAACATCAAGGGAACACCGGTGACGATCAACGGCAAGACGCTCACGGTCACACCAAGTGGACAGGTAATGTTGGGGTAACCCGGACCGCGACATGAAGATCGAAAACTTGTCACCTTTCACTTTGGCGTTGATTCCGGGGCGCATGCGGTTCCCGGCACACTCGCTGACTGTCGTGGTGAAAGGGACATTCGACCTTGGCGATGGGGAGTCCGCGACCACGGCCGAGGAACAACTGTTTCCCACCGGCGACGAACCCTATCCCGACGATGAGGACTATGAAGGTGCGCCACGGTACGAATCCGACTTCGCGCCGTTCAAGCCGAGCACGGACGTCCTCCTTGTCGGAACCTGCCATCCTCCGGAACCCACGACAGCTTGCACCGTCGGATTTCGTGTCGGAAGACTCAGCCGGCGGCTTCAAGTTTCCGGTGCGCGCGTATGGGAAGGCGGCCCGATTCGAAAACGCGCAAGCGAAGCGCAGAAATTCGACAAGCTCGACCTTCGTTGGGAGTCGTCGTTCGGAGGAAAGAAGTCCCCGGACAACCCCATCGGCACTGGCCTCGATGCGCGTGATGAGAATCCTCGAGAACTGCCCAGAATCGAGGATCCTGCAGATCTTGTCCGGACGCCCGCGGACCGCCCGACTCCGGCCGGCTTCGGGCCCATGCGGCGGGATTGGCCTGTGCGTTGGAAAAGACTCGGACGGTACAAGGGTTCCTGGACCAAGAAACGTTGGCCGTGGTACGCGGAAGATCTCGATTGGACGCACTTCAACGCCGCGCAATCTCCTATGCGGGCGGACGGATATCTGCAAGGCGACGAAGAACTCGAGTTGGAGAACGTGATCGAAGGGAGACCTCGGAAGCTTGGTCGTTTGCCGGGAATCAAGGTCGAGTGCCAAGTCGAAGACGACATCGGGGATGGTCAGCCGAGAATCCGTGACCTATCCATGCACTTGGACACAGTGTGGATCGACGGCGATGCCCAACGCCTCGTGCTGCTTTGGCGCGGCCACATAGAAGTGAGCGACGAGGACTTCCAAGAACTTCGAACACTCCGAATCATCGCTCGACGAATCGAGGACGGCGCTACGATGTTTCAAGACGCCCCGGTCGAATCGGAACTCGCGGATGAGCGTCCCCCGCCCGAGGAAGCCGAGACCGAGGCTCCGGAAACGGAAGACGAAGAGGACCCGCTCGAAGCGGTGCCGGGCTACGCGGAACTGATGAAGCACGTTCAAGCGCAGCATGCAGAATTGAACATCGACCCGCAAAATCCTCCCGATATGACACCGGAGAAAATCGAAGCCGCGCGGGTCTGGATGAAAGAGCACCTCGGTCTGGATCTGGAACCGGAACCCGATGCCGACGAGGAAGAGGAAGGCTCCGACAACGGTTGGACGCGTGAGCGCGTTGAACACGCCCTCGCGGAGGGGCGGGACTTCGTCGACGAAGATCTTGCGGATCTCGATCTTTCCGGCTTGGCGTGGCCGGGCACCGACCTATCGGGAGCGATCCTGCGCGGCGCATCTTTCAAGGAAACAGATCTCTCCGGAGTCACATTGGCGCGAGCGAACCTGGTCGGGGCGAACTTCGAGGGCGCGAATCTCGCGAACGCGAACCTCGAGAGCGCCGACGCAACCGGCGCGGTCTTCGGCGCGGCGAATCTCTGCGCAGCACGAGCACCCGACGCCTGTTTGCGAGACGCGGTGTTCGTGAATGCACAGATGGACTCGCTTGTCGCGCCAGACGCTGTTTTTTCAGGCGCGGATCTTTCGGGCGCGGATCTCAGGAGCGCCGATCTCACCAACGGAGACTTCACTGCCGCTACCCTGACGCGTGCGAACCTCGACGGCGCCCGCCTAGCGTCCGCCGCGATCAGCGGGGCAAGCGCAGCCGGGATTTCCCTGCAAGGTGCCGACATCACGAACCTGCGTGCCATCGGCGCCACCGACCTGACTGACGCGAATCTGCGCGAGTCGAACGGACCCGACTCCGTGTGGTCCGGGGTGACGTTCGTCGGCGCTGACCTTTCTTACGGCACCTTCACAGGAGCGGTCTTCAACGGATCCGACCTTACGGCGGCGACACTTGAAGCGGTGGACCTGGCAGGAACCCGCTTCCATCGCACGCGTCTGGAACGCACCAACTTCACCGCGAGCAATCTCTACGAAGCGAGCTTCGAGCGCGCCGACTTGACCGACGCCGTGCTGACACGCGCAAACGCCTACTCCTGTGAGTTCCTGAACGCGGTGATGGACGGCGCAAAGCTCGACGGAGCCAACCTCCGGGGAACCAAACTCGCGGAGTGAGCATGGCCACAGAAAGCCGCGACGAACACCGCCATTTCGGACGTTGCCTGGACGCGGGTGAACTCATCGCCCTCGTACGCGCCGGCGAATCCGTCGCAGGGACACGACTCGCCGAGTTAGATCTGGCAGGAGCGAACCTGCGAGGCGCGGACTTGCGCGGCGCGAGCATTTCCGGGACAAACTTTGAAGGAGCGAACCTAGAGGGTGCGCAACTGAACAACGCGACATTGCGCAATGTCCGCGGGATGCGTGCAAATCTCTCTCACGCGAGTTTCGAACAAGCCACCATCACGAACAGCGACTTTTCGGATGCACGGATGTTTGGGGGCGACTTGTCGGACTCGGTTTGGCAGGCCCAGCCGGTGTTCGAAGGAGCTCCGGAGGAAATGATTGACGAAGCGATCCTCCAACGCCTCGCCGATGACCCGAATTCCGTCCGGCCTGAAGAGATCGTGTTGAAGGTGCGGACCGAA
This sequence comes from Planctomycetota bacterium, assembly GCA_036443405.1. GTDB lineage: Bacteria > Planctomycetota > PLA2 > PLA2 > PLA2 > JAZFYD01. The sequence goes on along the minus strand of JAZFYD010000172.1, from coordinate 207 downwards.
GAGTTCTCACCACGACAGTGTGTCTTGCGCGGGGTCGATCTCACGGGCGCTCGGCTCGACCGTGCGACGTTCGACGATATTAACCTCCACGAATCCCGTTTCTTCGGTGGGTCCGCTACGAAAACCTCATTCAAGAACTGCGCGATGACGAAATGGAGTGCTCGCGAATCTTCGTTCGAGGAGGCAAGTTTCGAGGATTGCGATCTG
>JAZFYD010000171.1:0-42859 GCA_036443405.1 Planctomycetota bacterium | reverse complement strand
TCAAACGCCGCGCGCGCCTGGACATCGACAAGGTTCAGGCCGCTGGCGCTACTTTTACGCTCGGTGCGCTTCGGGAGGCGTTCACGGTTGCGGGCGTCCTGAGCCGTTCAGGCACGACCGGATCCGGCGGGCCGAAGGTCGACACGATCGTTCTGCTCAGCGACGGTGCGCCGACGGACTCCAAGATCCAAAACGCAAAACTCATGGATCCCGACGTGATCCTCAACGCCGTGCGAGACTGGAACAAGAACGCGTGCATCGTCATCCACACGATCGCTGTTGACGTGGACGACAACTACTTTCTTCGAACTTTGGCGCTCCAAAGCGGCGGCAAGTTCGTTGAAAGGAACTACACGAAGAAACCCAAGAACAAGAACAAGAAGAAGTAGCTCCGCCGATGAACCGCCGACTCCTGTGCCTCCTCCTGCTCGCGCTGCCTGTTTCGGCGGATTGGAAACTGGTGCACGACCAGTTCAGGAAGGAGTACAAGGCGGCGAAGCGCTCCGAGCAGCGCGCGATGGCGTTGTCCGAACTCGCGCGATCCGAGATGCCCGAGGCGGCGAAGTTCCTCATGGAGTTTTGGAGCCGTCTGGAGGCGGGCGCGCTCAAGAACCGCACGCGCCGTTGGAGTCTTCGCAACGAGGCCGAGGAACTCGACGCGAAGATTCAGCGGATACGCGAGACGTCGCCGAGGAACAAGGGCCTGCCCGGCATGCAGGCGCAATTGCGCAAGCTACGCGCCGAGGAGGAGCGGTACGCGGCCAAATCCGAAGCGTCGGAGGCGGATCAAGGCGCGATTCTCGACGCGCTTCGCACGATGAAGTCGCCCGAGGTGATCGAATACCTCGCGGACGTCGGCCTGAAGAAAGCGAAGTCGCCGTTGCTGTTGCAGGCAACCGCGGTGCAGGTCGCGAACCACGCGGGCACGAAGGCGCTCTTGAAAGCGCTCTCCCGCACCAAGAAACCGGCGCAGACCGTGCCGCTCCTGCAGGGCATCGGCCGCCGCGGCACCGAAGCGCCCGACGAGGCGCTTGGCGCGATCATCGATTACCTGACGGACCGCGACGACGCGGTGCGGGTCGCCGCGGCCCAGGCTCTGGCCCGCTTTGCACACCCGAAGGGCGTGGAGCCGCTCATCCGCGCGCTCAGTGGCGAGCAGGAGGGCGGGCGCGTCTTCCGCATGTTCGTGCGGCAACTGCAGATTCTCACCGGGCAGAAAATCGGCCCGTACCCGGAGCCGTGGCAACGGTGGTGGCGGGAGAACAAGGAGACGGTGCTCGCCGGCGAACTCACCCTCGGAGCGGGGAAGCCGATTTCGGGCGCGTCGGGCAAGGGCGGCCGCTTTTACGGCATCCCGCAGCGCGAGTTGCGAATCATCTACGTGCTCGATATTTCGGGATCGATGGATGTCGACATGTTCAACCCGAAGTGGGTGAAGGGCCGCTCCGTACCGGCGGACTTTCGCGAGGAGTCGCGGCTCGGTCACGCGATTCGCGAACTGTTGCGTGCGGTCAAGAAGCTCCGCAAGGGCACAACCTACACGGTTGTGTTCTATGCCGATCACGCATCGGCTCTTTGGAACGAACTCCGCCCGGCCAACGACAAGAACTACGGCGAACTGAAGCGCGAACTCGACGTACTCGAATCCGCGGGATCGACCAACACCTACGAGTCGATCGATCTTGCGCTGCGCATCGCCGGTGTTCACCCGGACCAGCCGCGTGTTTCGCAGAAAGCCGATGCGATCTATCTCGTGTCCGATGGCGCGCCGACAAACGCGTCCGGCAAACCCGAAAAAGAGGGCGAGCGTACGTTGGAAGCCGTGAAGCAGTGGAACGCGCTGCGGCGCGTCGTGATCCACACGATCGGCATCGGTCGCGAACACAGCGCGGGTTTCATGGAGTCCCTCGCGACTCAAAACGACGGCGATTACTACGCCGTGAAACCCAAGCGCAGGCGCAAATCGGACTGACGCATCGCGCCACTCCGGCCTCGGAATCCGGTTCCGAAACGACGCCCGAAGGCCTATTCTGGCCGCGCGATGCACGTCGTTGAGCACCTCTCCCGGGGTTTGGTCCCTCCCACGGACTACGGCGGTGTGCAGCGGGAAGTCTTTTGGCTCGCGCGAGAGCTGGTGAAACGGGGCCACAAATGCACCGTCCTCGGGAACGAGGGGAGCAGGGTGCACGAAATCTGCCCAGAGGTCGCGTTCATCCCGCTCCAGCGGGATCCCGAGGACTACCGCAACCTCCTCCCGACCGACACCGACGTCATCCATTTCCAAGACGCGGTCCCGCCCGAGTTGCTGCCCGAGCAGCCCTTCCTGATCACGGAACACGGCAGCCGCAACCACTTCCGCGGCCACGCGCCGAACACCATCTTTGTGAGCGCCAGCCACGCGCGGAACCACCGCGGCGATTTTCACATCTGGAACGGCATCCCGGTGGAGGAGTACCCGCTCCAGACCGAGAAGATGCCGCACATGCTCTTCATGGCGTTGCTCAGGTGGCGGAAGAAGAACGCCAAGACCGCATTGCACCTGGCGCTCGACACCGAGTTCCCGATCCGTGTGTGCGGTGGCGACCTCTGGAACACGCCGAGGATCCGCGGCACTTGGATGCGACGCGCCAGAAAGCGCCCCGGGTTCCTCCATCCGGTCGGCATGGTGACCGGTCAGAAAAAGGTCACGGAGCTCCAGAACGCAAAGATCCTCTTCTACCTCGTGAACGTGCAGGAGAGCTTCGGTCTCGCACCCCACGAGGCGATGGCGTGCGGCACGCCGGTCCTCGCCTCGCCCAACGGCGCCATGCCGGAGTACATCCGCGATGGCGAAAACGGCTGGGTCGTGCACAGCTACGATCAGGCCATCGAGGTCATCCACAAAGTCGCCGCCATGAGCCCCGCCGAGACGGAGGACATGGCGCACCGCTGTCGCGCCAGCGCGCACACGATCGAGAGCTCCTGCGACCAGTACCTGGAACTCTTCGAGCGCGTCATCCGCGACCGCTGGCTCTATCCCCCCGAACGCGCGAAGGACATCTACTTCCGGAAGCCGCGCTCAGTCATCATCAAGCGCCACCTGCCCCGCCGCGTTCGCAAAGTGAAGCTCCACGCGAGCCACGGCTAGGGCCCGGCACGCGTTCGGTTCGGCCGCGGCGTTGCTCAAGGGGGTCTCGAAGTAGCCGGGCCGCGGTTCGAACTCGCGGCGAGCCGTTCTTTCCGAACTCGTGAGTACCGCCGGTTCGGGTTGTTCGCGTCGCGGGACTTCGGACGCGTTGGTTGCGCAAGGTGCCAGGTGGCGCGGCGGTGGAACTTCCCGTGCGCACCGATGCGCAATTCCGCCGCTTACCAGGCACCGATCGCGGGTTTTCTTTCTCACTGCAGCTTGTCGGTCTCGAGCGAGTAGCGCAGCCGGCCGCGTGCGTTCGGCCACGTCCGGATGTCGAAACCCTCGGGCAGCATCTCTTCGAGGGTTTCCTGGACACGATCCTTCGTCGAGTCGTCCTTGGTCTTGTTCCACACATCAAAGAGCACATCCACGGCGCGCTGGTTGCGCACCGACGACAGCGTCGCCAGCGCGTCCATCTCGCCACGCTCGAGCCGGTGTTGCAGCACGTCACAGGTCGGTGCGTCGAGCATCTTCACGATGGTGCGTTCGCTCGCGGCAAGGGCGTTGCCGGACAGGGGGAGTTCCTCCGCCGCGCGCAAGCGTCCGTAGCGGTCGATCAACACGCACCACGGAACCTTGTTGCCGAGATAGGTCTTTAGCGACAGCGACTTGCCGCCGGGCACCTGTTTGTCGATCGCAACCGGGAACGGGAGTAAGTACTCCATGATCTGGCTGCGTAGCCGCGCCGGTGTCTGTTGTTTGTGGCGATCGACCACGGCCGCGACGCCGACGATGCGCAAGCCGCGTTTGAAGTGCTTTAAGTGCCACCCGACGAGCTGATTCAGCACGTCGCGCGTCAACGGATGCGCGAACGAAAAAAACGCGACGAGGGTCACACCGTTGTAGGGCTTGGCGAGGTCGACCTCATCGCCGACCCAGCCTTCGGTGCGGATCGGCACCGGCGGCGCGTGCAGGAATTCGATGCGTGCGGCGCGTCCGCGCGCGGCGGCTTCGCTCGAACGGCGATAGGCCTTCCACGCCTCGCGTGGTTTCACCTCGCGCAGGATGTCCCCGCGCCAGAGCAACACGATGCTGCTGCGCGCGCCGTTTGGGAAGCTGCGCAGATAACTGCGCGACCTGCGGTCGAAGCGGGCGATGGCGCCGGTGGACGGATTCTTTCGTGCCTCCTCCCTTCTGCTTCGTACCCTTGAGAAGAGTGCGGCCTCCGAGTTGTCCTGAGCCATCGCCTCCGGCAGGCAAAAAGCGGTCAGGAGACAAAGACAGAGCAAGGCCTTCATATAGATGCAAGAACGTAGCAAACCCGAGTCCACCGGGGTGGGAGAAGCTAACTCCCTGTCCGGCAGCGGTTTGCACTCCCCCGAGCCGGGCGGCCCCGAGGGCCGGGTGTCCACGGGTGTGGAACGTGCGGGGCCCTTTTGGATCACCCTAACCATCGGCCGCGGCTGCTGGCGTCTGCACATGCTCACGGTCCTGGTTGCGGCGGCGCTTTATTGGAACGGGCTCTGGTGGCGCTATCTGCTGATCCTCGCCGTGTTGGCGCTGCACGAGAGCGCGCATGCGTGGGCGGCGCTCGCACTCGGCGCCAAGCGCGTCGAGGTGCGTATCTGGCCGCTGTTTGGCCGCGCCCTGGTTGAGCGGTTTCCGGATCGCCGCCTCGCGCTCGTCGCGGCGGCCGGCCCGGTTTTCAACCTTCTCGCGGCCGCGGGATTGGCGCTTCTGGGCGCCGAATTCAACCTCCGGATCGCCCGCTGCTCGTGGCCCGATCTGTTGTTTACGGCCAACCTCGTCATGGGCCTCGGCAACCTCCTGCCGATTCCTCCGGCCGACGGTGGGCGCGTTCTCGCCGCGTTGCGTCGCGGAGCAAAGCAGGAATCGGACGGTATGCTGTCCGAGTCATGCGACTCCTGAGCACCCTCATCCTCTTCGTTCTTGCCGCGCCCGCCGTCATGGCGGGAGAGACCGCGGAGCCGGTTACGGCGTTCTTCCCGAAGCGAGCCAAGATCGCGCTACGGCTTCCGTCACTGGACCGCCTCGACGCGATCGCGCTGCAGGTTCATCCGTTCGTGCAGATGGTGGACCGCGACGCCGCGGCGTCCATGCGCCGGTTGCCGCTCTCCGCGACGGTGATCCACGGGCTCGGCCTCGACGCCGAGGATCCGTTCGACCGCACACGTCCGATGTTCGTCACGTTCGACTTCCTCACCGAAGAGAACATGCTCTTCCTCCCGATCGAGCCGGGCTCGCGCTGGGTGCCGCGCGAACTCAAGGATGAAAAGACCGGCGAGGTCCGTGGCGACTATCTCTGCATCGCGAAAGAGGCGCTGCTCGCGCTGGAAACCCGCGGCCGCGCCACGCCGTTTCTCGGCGGGGACGTCGGCATCAAGGTCTACATCGCCGAGCTTGCGGACGAGAATCGAACGCTGATCGAAGTTGGGCTCGCGAAACTTCTCGAGGAACTTGCCGGGGCTCCGCTTGGTGCCATCGATGCCAGGAAACTCTCGGCCGCCGTCGGTTCCCTCGCGCGCGATTCCATGTACGGCGTCGAGAGTCTCGACTACACGTTCACGTGGAAACAGGGCCAACTGCACAGCCAGGGCATCCTTCGTGTCCGCGATGGCGCGCCGCTGCGCGGGTTCATCGGCCGTGCCGGAACGCCGGGCGAAAACCCGCTCATCGGTTACCTGCCGAAGAGTTCGTTCCTTGTCATGGACGCCGTCAGCAACCCGGACTGGCCCGGCAAGGAGATCTCCCAGTTCGCCGCCGCGGCGCTGGGCGACGAGGTTGGTGCGCCCGTATCGCGCGCGATCCTCTCCAACTCCCACATCTGGGACAAACTCACCGGCCGCATGGCCGTCTCCGTAGATCTGGGCGCCGTGCTGGGCATGCCGACATCGATCAGCATCGTCGAGGGCAAGCCGGACGCAGACCTGGACGCCGCGTTTGCCAAGCTCGACACCGCGGGAATCACCGCTGCGGTTAGAAAACTCGGTCTCGACTTCGACCTGCAACTCGAGCGCGCCGTCGAGACGTACAACACGGTTGCGATCCACAAGATGACCACGAAGATCGCGATTCCGATGCCGGGCATGCCGGCGGGCGGAGCGCAGACCCAGACGAGTTGCGTCGCGGTCGTGAACAACCTGATGCTGACCGCGTCGGGTCTCGATCCGATGGGTTCGATCAAGCGCCTGATCGATCGCGTGCAAAAGGGCGAGACGGTCGAGCACCCGCATGCGAAGGCGATTCAGGACCTCGGCGAGCGCCGGCACAATCTCGCGTTCTCGATAAACATCGGCGGGTTCAAGCCGTTCGCGATGATCTTCATGCTCGCGGGTGTTCCCGATGTGGCCCAGGCGATCGCGAGCCTGCCGGACGAGGTCTACATCACGACGGTCGTCAGCGTCTGGGAGGGGCATCTCCACTGGCGCGGCAGCTGGCCGGTGAAGGAAGCCGTGAAGATCGCGGACCGCGTCATCAAGGCGCAGGAAGCGCGGGAACTCGCCGCCCAGGCGGCGATGGAAGAAGATTTCGAGTAACGCGTCGCGTTACTCGAGGACCTCGGCTTCCGCGTCGGTGATGCGGTAGAGCGCAAGCGCGTTGCCCGCGTTGTCGCGTAACAACTCCACCGTGATGCGTCCGCGGATCAGGTAGTAGTTCAAGACGTACTGGGTGTGGGAGCCCTTCTTGAGCTTCACCGAGACGGTGTCGTTCGCGCGCGGGGTGCCGAAGCAACACACGAGGTGGCTCGGCATCAGGTAGAAGTCCTCGACGCGATCCGGATCCTCGACGCCGTAGTACATCACGCCCAAAAGCTCGACGAGCGTGCCCGAGAGCGCCTCGACATCTTCGGGGACCACGTTGGCCTCGGCGTCGTAATCGAACGCCGAGAGCGTGTCGAAGTCGATGGTCTTGTACCCCGCGCGCGGCGGCGCCGCCGGCGGTGGTTTGAGCGGCGCACCCTCGGGGATGTAATCCGGGCCGGGCAGGTCACGATCCGGATCCGCGCGAAAACCGGTTTCGACCGGTTCGTCAGGACGGTCGCTCGGCGCGCGATCCGCGACCACCATGTTGACGAGCGCGGCGAGAATTCCGACGAGCGTCGCGAGAAAGATCGCGTTGAACACGCGCCTGTCGCGCCGCGCCGGTTGCGACTCTCCAGTCAACAGAGACTCCCGTCAATCACCACGAAAGGCCTGAATGCCCGTGATCTCGTGCCCCAGGATCAGGCCGTGGATGTCGTGCGTGCCCTCATACGTGATGATCGACTCGAGGTTGCACATGTGGCGCATCACCTGGTACTCGGCGGTGATGCCGTTCGCACCGAGCATGTCGCGGCACGTGCGGGCGATCTTGAGTGCCTCGTAGCAGCCGTTGCGCTTCGCCATCGAGACCTGCGATGCCGACACCTTGCCCTTTTCCTTCATGCGCATGAGCTGCAGGTTCATCAACTGCATCTTCGTGATCTCGGTGAGCATCTGCGCGAGTTTCGCCTGCACGAGCTGAAACGAAGCCAACGGCTTGCCGAACTGCGTGCGGCTCAGCGTGTATTGCCGCGCCTCGTCGTAGCACGCCATCGCCGCGCCGCACACGCCCCAGGCGATGCCGCTCCGCGCCTGGCTGAGGCAGTTGAGCGGCCCCTTGAGGCCCTTCACGCCCGGTAGCATGTTCGACTCCGGGATTTCGACGTCCTCGAAGATCAGCTCCGATGTCACCGACGCGCGCAGCGAGTACTTCTTCGTCGTCAGAGGCGCGCTGAATCCGGGCGTGCCCTTTTCCACTAAGAACCCGCGGACGACCCCGTCGAGCTTTGCCCAGACCACGGCGACGTCCGCGACCGTGCCGTTCGTGATCCACATCTTGGCGCCGTTCAAGACGAACTTGTCGCCGTTTTGGACCGCCTTGGTCACCATGCCGCCGGGGTCCGAGCCGTGGTCGGGTTCGGTCAGGCCGAAGCAGCCGATCGCCTTGCCGGCATGCATCGCCGGGAGCCAGCGCTCTTTTTGCTCCTCGGATCCGAACGCCCAGATCGGCCACATCGCCAACGAGCCCTGGACCGACGCGAACGAGCGGAGTCCGCTATCGCCGCGCTCCAGCTCCTGGAGGATCAGCCCGTAGGCGACCCCGCCGAGCCCAGGCAGCCCGTAGCCCTCCAACGACGCGCCCAGGAGCCCCATCTCCGCCATCTGGGGGATGAGCTCGTCCGGGAACGTGCCCGCGAGGTAGTGATCCCCGATGATCGGAACGACCTTCTCGCTTACCCAATCCCGGACCGAATCGCGAATCATCCGCTCCTCCTCGGTGAGGAGGGAGTCGAGGTCGAAGAAATCGGCGGCCTGGTAAGTCATCCGCGCAAGCTACCACCGCAAAGGGGCGCGGCAAAGCGTGACGCCGTGAGGATTCCGCACAGCCGGTTGGGCGGCGGCTCCTCCGCAAAATCCGCGCGGCAGGCCGAATTTGCCGACCCATTCGGGAAGGCACGGCATGTGATAATGCCGCCTTTCATCAAAACAGGAGAGAACATGTCCCGACTTCTCACGCTGCTCCTATTAGCCGGCTTGATCGCCGGCGCCGCGGCCGCCCAGGATGGCGCCGCTCCGGCGACCGACGAGGCCAAGCCCGCCGGCGTCACAGCCGATCCGAAACCGAAAGCCGACGAGAACGTCGCGAAGGTGGCTGAGATCCGCCTCGCATTCGACTCCTCGGATGATCCGACTGGCCCCAATCCGTTCAGCGCGCACAAACCCAATCTTCGCGAGTTCTTCAAAAACCTCGAGCAGGCGGCGCGCGACCCCGAGGTTGCCGCGATCGAGCTGAAGCCGATGCACTACAACGTCGGCACCGCGCGCTTGCTGGAAATCCGCGAGAAGCTCGAAGAGTTGCGCCGAGCCGGCAAGAAGATCTTCTTCTACCGCGAGACGCTGTCGACCGCCGATCTGGTGCTCGCATCGACCGCGGATCGCATCTCGATCCCCGAGTCGGGCATGGTGTTCCTCCCCGGACTCGCGATCGAGTCCTGGTACATGAAGGACCTGCTCGCGAAGCTGCGGATCAAGTTCGACGTGATCCACATCGGCGACTTCAAGACCGCCGGTGAATCGATGGTGCGCGACAGCATGTCGGACGCGCAGCGGCAGTCGCTGGATCCGATCCTCGACGAGTTCTTCGAGTCCATCGTGGGCGCCATCGCCAAGGGCCGCAACATCTCCACCGACAAGGTGAAGGCGGCCATCGATGAGGGCATGCTCAGCGCGAAGAAGGCCAAGGAGTACGGCCTGATCGACAGGATCGAGTACCGCGACCAGTTCGCCGCGGGTGTGCGTGCGCACTTCCCCGGCAAGAAGGTCGTGAAAATCAAGAACTACCCCCACGGCGACAGCAAGTTCGAGGTGGACCCGGACAATCCGATTGCCGCGTTCTCGACGATCTTCGGCGCGCTGATGAACCCCGAAGCCGGTCAGGAGAAGGTCGAGGGTCCCAAGATCGCCGTTGTGTACTGCACCGGCGCGATCGTCAGCGGCAAGAGCCAGTACGACTGGAGCGGCAACATCTCGGCCATGGGGTCGGAGACGATTGTCGGCGCGATCCGCGACGCCGCGCGCGACAAGGACGTGAAAGCCATCGTCCTGCGCATCAACAGCCCCGGCGGATCGGGTCTCGCGAGCGACATGATCTGGCGCGCGATCGAAGGCGCCAAGGCGAAGGGCAAGACGGTCGTTTCGTCGATGGCCGACGTGGCGGCGAGCGGCGGTTACTACATCGCGATGAACAGCGACGTGATCGTCGCTGAGCCGCAGACCATCACCGGATCGATCGGCGTGGTCGGCATGGTCGCGAACGTCGATGCGCTGTTCCCCTGGGTCGGCATCAAACCCGAACGCCTGACGCGCGGCAAGCGCGCCGCCGCGCTGATGACCTCGCAGGGTCTGAGCGACGACGACAAGGAACACATACGCGGCGTCATGGCGGACTTCTACAAGGACTTCGTCGGCAAGGTCGCCGCGGGTCGCGGGAAGAGCTTCGAGGAGATCGAGCTGATCGCACGCGGCCGCGTCTGGACGGGCCGCAAGGCGAAGGAGCTGGGCCTCATCGACGAACTCGGCGGGTTGGAGCGCGCGATCGCGATCGCCCGAGAGAAAGCGGGGCTTCCCGCAGATGCACCCGTGATCGAGTCGCCCAACCGTGGCGGCCCGTTCGAAGCTCTTCAGGAGATGTTCGAGGTGCGGCTGGGTCTGACCCGTGCCGCCATCCAGGCGATCCCCGGACTCGAGCGCGGCCTCTTGAAGGTGAAGCTGATGCAGAGGATTGCCGCGGACCGTATCTGCTGCGTTGCGCCGGAATTGACGGATCTCACGCAGCCGATCAGCGAGTAACGATGTTGGCCCAACGCCTGACGGCGTTGGAGCGAAGTGAATCTGGCCCAACGCCTGACGGCGTTGGAGCGACAAAACTGAAAAACTAAATTCGAACGACCGTAGAGCGCTGTCGGGACCGGCTCTCGGTCGGCCGGGGCGGGGTGTACCCGTCCCGGTTGTTTTTCTTTCGGCCGCCGCGACTCTCGCCGCACCAACCCCAACAACATCGCGGATGGGGTCCGTACGGTGCCAGCGGCCGTGGGGGGGCGAATCTGTGGCGAACCATCAAGCGAATCACGCCGGTTGAGCGAGAACACCCAAGTCGTTTTCAAATATCAGCATATGTGCGCCATCATCGACACGCACGTTGGCGGGCTACGTGAACGCAGTTTCGGAAAAAGCTAACTGGCATCGTATTCCTTATATTCCTTACGGAAGCGATTGCGCATAGGAATGCGAACGCGTGAGCTGTCCTGGGATGTTGGGCGACCGCGCGCTATCGGAACTTGAAGTACAACGCCAGTGCGATAACGATCCATACGGGCCAGAACAAACGAATCAAGACCCACGCTACTCTCAAGGCATTCTTTGCAGAGAAGTCGGACCAATACTCGAGTTCGCGCATTGCGCGCTGGACTTCCTCTTCGTCGAAGCGGTGTGGTTCCCCTCTACGAATGCGTGCCCCGATTTCCTCGAGTTCTGCGGCGTACTGCTTTCTGTCCGAACCATCCGCGAACCGCTCCTCTGACAGAATCAGGCCCTCAGCGCGCGATCGGATGGAGCTGAGCGGATTGAATCCACAGGCACGACAGACTTTGGCCGGCTTCGTTCGTGCCCCGCACGCAACACAGATCGCTTTCATGGTTGCGACCAATCTACACATTGAGCGCCGTGTCTGAGCGGCGCCATTAGAAGAACGGAAGCGTATGCGTGCACGTGCGCGCGCGCGCGGTGGAGTCCCTTTCTGAGCACGAGCACGAGCACCAAATGGCGTCGACCGACTGGATAGAGGGCGCGGAGCGCCTCTTGGGGGGCCGGCGGCCGTCGACCCCACTCGACGGCAACGGCCACGATAGGTCTTGAGCCACCGCCTTCGCAAGCCAAACACCCGGCCGCGCGGACGACGGAAGTCCCGTTGTTTCGGCGCACGTCGAATCCGTGCGACATTTTGTTCGGCGAGATCGCGGTAGTAGGCTGGGCGTGTCGTGAACGCCAAGCGTCCTCTCGCTGGTCGATGCGCCCTGGTTACGGGCGGCGGCGGCGGATTGGGGCGCGCGTTCGCGCTTGGCCTGGCGGCCGACGGCGCCGAGGTCGCGGTACTCGGCCGGACCGAGCAAACGCTCAACGAAACGGTGTCGGCAATCGAGTCGGTGGGGGGCGCCGCGTTCGCCGTCTGTGCCGACGTGGTCGATCCGAGTTCGATGGACGCTGCGGCGGAAGCGATTCACGAGCGTCTCGGCGCCCTCGATGTCCTCCTCAACAACGCGGCGGTGATGGGTTACACCGGGCCGGACTGGGAGGTGTCGCCGGAACGTTGGTGGAGCGCGCTCGAGGTCAACCTGCTCGGTGCGTACCGCTGCGTGCATCTGTTCCTTCCGCGGATGATGAAGCGCGGGACCGGGCGCATCATCAACGTGTCGAGCGGCGCCGCGAGCATGCGCGTGGAGGCGTACACCTCGTACAGCACGTCGAAGGCGGCGTTGACGCACTGGACCGATTGCCTCGGCACGGCGCTTCGCAAACACGGGATCGCGGTGTTCGCCCTCGGGCCGGGGTTTCAACGCACTCCGGGAACCGAAGCCATGCTCGAAGATCCGGCGGTGCATGAATCGGTGCGCACGATCTTCCGGGACCTGTTCGAACAGCGGCGCGAGGTCGGCGAGGACCGCGCCGTCGAACTCATGTGCCGGCTCGCGCGCGGCGAGGCCGACGAACTCACCGGCCGGTATGTGAGTGTTCACGACGACATGGCGGAGTTGACGCGCGACACCGCGAAGATCCTGCGCGAGGACAAGCTGACGCTGCGGATCCGAACGTAGCGCGTGCGGCTGAGGCTACGCTCGCTGCGCAGCGACTTCGTCCGGAGTCGGCTCGATGGTGATCCGATCGCGGCCGTGTTCCTTCGCGTAGTAAAGGCGGGAGTCGGCGAGCGCGATGAGCGTGTCGACGTCCTCCTCCTCGGCGGGGCAGAACGCGACGCCGCCGGTGATGCGCACCTCCGGTTTGTCGGAGGGATCCGGCACATCCACGTCGATGTCCGCGATCGACTGGCGGAGTTGCTCGACGCGTGCGGCGACGTCGGCAATTTCCGAGCTGTTGATGAGGATCAGGTGCTCGTCTCCGCCGAAGCGGCAGGCGAACTCGCCCGCGGTCTCGTCGACCATGACGCGGGCCACATCCGCGATCGCCATGAGCACGATGTCGCCGATGCCGTGCCCCCAGTGGTCGTTGATGTGCTTGAAGTGGTCGACGTCGAACAGCAGGATGCCGAACGGGTGGGTGTTGCGGGTCTCGAGACGTTCCGCGAGCAACTCGATGCAGCGACGGCGGTTGTTGAGGCCGGTGAGCGGGTCCTGCTCGGAGAGGATGCGGATCTCGTTCGCGCGCTGGATGTTGGACAAGACGACAGAACCGAGGTTCGCGAGCGCCATCGACACCGCGTGGGACTTCTGCACGACCCGTGTCATGCCGCCGACTGCGACGCAGCCGATCGCGTCGCCTCGGTAGATCAGCGGAACGTAGAGTTCGAACTCCGTCTTCATGCTCTGGTCGGCGTCGACTGCGGCACGCGATGCGTCATCGAGCGCGGTAAAGTCATCCGGACGCATGATGAGGCAGTTCGCGGCCGACAGGCCAACTCGGCCTTCGCCGACGCGAATCTCGAGTTCGTCGGAGAGTTGCTCGGTGCCGATGCCGGACTGCGCGCGCAGGCGCAGCATGCGGCTCTCGCGCACGAACACGACACCGAACGTGCTGCCCAAGACGGCGGCGAACGCGCCGAGCAGGACACGGCACAATTCCTCGATGTCCTCCACCACGACGAACTTCTGCGTCACGGCCGGGAAACGATCCAGGAGGTTTTGCAGCAGCAACCGTTCGCGGCTCAACTCGAGCGGACTCTCGGCGGGGCGCTCGTCGAATTGGTTCTCCGGATCCGAGGCGCGAACGCGGCGTAGCACTTCTTCCAGCGTGCTCAGGCGATCCACCAGGCGCCGGCGGTCGCGCACGGCGACTAGAACGGTGGCAAGGATGCCGAAGATCGCCGCAGCTCCGGCGATCAGCATGATGAGCGGTTCCATTTGCGCCAGCATGTTTGGACGGATCCTTCCCCCGCGGCCTGTGCCGGAGAGGAATCCTCAATGGCAGCTATCGGAACAGGCGGGATCCCGACCTTAGCCCCCAAATGGCGGTGTTTTCCCCCGGTCTCAGCGGGAGGCGGATTCGCTCACCCGTAGTCGGTCTTCCGACGGCGGTGTGTACGGCGTGTGCGTCTCCAGATGAGACGCGAGCGCGTCGCGGAGCAGCGTCTTGTGGCGCGTGACCGCGGTTCCAGCCTTGAATTGCGCGAAGCCGTCGCCGCCGGCGCCGAGGAACGAGTTGGTCGCGACGCGGTATTTGGCCTCGTTTTTCAATTCGGCGCCCGCGACGAGGATCCGCGTCGGCCGGATGCCGGTCCCCTCGCGATCCGCGTCCACCAGGATTCCGCTCCAATCGAGCCCCGGGTAGCGGCGGCCGGGCCGAAGGGCCTGGCGCACGATCGAGCGGACCTGCGCGCCCGTGAGGTCCATCGACACCACCGTGTTGTCGAACGGCATGATTCGGTAGACGTCGGCGGCGGTGATCGGCCCGGCCTCGATGTCGCACCGGATGCCGCCCTTGTTCATGAAACCGATCTCGGCGCCGGTCGCATCGCGAATCACGTCCGCCATCCAGTGGCCCGCGCTCGAAGCGCCGAAATCGCGAGTTCTGCGCAGCGGCGCGGTAAGCCGGCCGATCTTTCGCGCGAGCTTCTTCCTGGTCGCGTGTGTATGGATACGGATGCGCTCACCGACCACCGCGTCCGGTGGCGTCGCATCGGGATCGACGGGGATGAGCCGGTAGGAAACGCGAAGCACCTTCCACGAGCCGCGCTCGAGGTCGAGATCGACGCGGCCGAGCGTCATGCCCTTCCCGTGTGTCTGCACGATCGGGACGCCGTTCACGGTTTCGCCCATTCCGGTGTGGCTGTGGCCGCCGACGATGAGATCGACGCCCGGGCAGGCTCTCGCGAGTTCGGCGTCGCCGTCCCGACCGATGTGTGTGAGCAGGATCTTCAGGTGGGCGTCGGTCGCGCTGAGCAGGGAGCGGGCAACCGGAATCGGGTCGGCGAACTTCACGTGTTTCTCGATGCCCGGTGTCGTGACCCACGGCGTTTTCGGTGTGATCAGACCGATGACGGCGATGCGGCACGGAAACCGCGGCGCATCAAAAACGACGTGCGACGAGATTCCGTCCAGCGGGCGTGACGTCCCGCTCGCGTTTGCGCAGAGCAGCGGAAAAGCACTGGCCTTGGCCAGTTTCAGACAGTTTTCGAGGCCATAGTCGAACTCGTGGTTGCCGACCGCCGCGGCGTCGTAGCCGATTTCCTTCATCACATCGAGCACAGCCATGCCGCGTGTTTCGTTGCCGACGGCAGTGCCTTGGAAGAGATCGCCGCCGTCGAGCAGGAGCACGTGCGCGCCGGTGTCGGTGGCTTCCTTTCGGATCGCGCGCACCATCGTCGCCAAGTGCGCGAGGCCGCCGGCGCGCCGGCCCCGCAGTACGGGCCGCAACGGGGACTTCGGCAGGGGGTCGAGTTGTCCGTGCAGGTCGTTCGTGTGCAGGACGATCAGCCGCGCGGGTTCGCCGGCCCGTGCGGAAACCGCGAGGAGGAGCGCGAACGCGAGGAACCGCACACGCCGACTTTACTTGGAGCGCGAGCGGGAGCGGTTCTTGTTTTTGATCGCCCGCTTGTTCTTCCGGCGCCGGTTCTCTTTGCGTGCGCGGTTGTTCTTACGCTGCGCCCCCGCGCGGTTCCGCGTTGTGGATCGAGTTCGGACCGCGACGGTGGCTTTGTCAGGCCGAGCGATCGGGTGGCCGGGCCGCGAGACCGCGTGGCCGGGACGTGAAACGGCGTGGGTCGGGCGCTCCACGGGATGAGCCGGGCGTGAGATCGCGTGCGCGGGCCGGCCGATCGCGTGTCCCGGGCGCATGACCGAGTGTGCGGGCCGCCGGACCGGCGTGCCGATCATCACGATCGCGCCCTGCTGCTCGCTGCGAAACGTGATCGGATGCGCCGGGCGCAGAATCGAGTGGGAGGGGCGACCGACCGCGTGCGCGGGCCGGCCGACCGAATGGCTCGGCCGGGAGATGGGTTGCCCGGGACGCGTCACCGGCGCCACGATGCGGCCGGGGGCGGCGACGGCTTTCGCCGGAACGATCTTCGGCGCCATCTGCGCATCGGAGCCTGACCCCCACGCGCTCAGACGTGTACGGCGGCCGCTGCGGCGGGTCGTGATGCGGGTGCGGCCATCGGCCTCCATGTGAAGAACCGTCGGGCAGAAACGGCAGAGGTGATGGCTGCGCGTGTCACCCAACTCCAGCCGGATCATGGCACCGCTGCACTCGGGGCACGCGCGATCTTCCGCTAGCGCGGTGAGCGCGAGCAGGGGGAGCACAACGGATGAAAGAAGGAGAGACCTCCGCACGCCGTCCGCTCTCGCAAGCCCCGCGCCGACCGTCCGCAAGCTCAGCCACCGTCCGTAAGCCGTTGCAAGGCTTCGGCTTAGATGCCGGCATGAGTGCGGGTGCGGTCGCGACGCGGTGGCCCTTTCGGGCGACATCCTTCGGCGCGTTGTCCGCGATCGAGTACAAAACCCCGCCATGCCGCGCGTTTCGGTCCTGATGCCGGTGCACAACGCCGAGCCCTATCTCTGGGCCGCGCTGCGCTCGCTGGAGCGCCAGACGTTTCGCGATTTCGAGGTCATTGCGGTCGATGACGGCAGCGACGATCAGTCCCCCGAGCGGCTGGCGGCTGCCGCCGCGCGGGACCCGCGGATCTCCGTGTTGCGACCGGGCCGCATCGGGTTGGTGCCCGCGCTGAATCTCGCGCGGGAGGCCGCGCGCGCTCCGTACCTCGCGCGGTTTGATGCGGACGATGCGATGCACCCGCGCAGGTTGGAGTTGCAAACCGCCCATCTCGATGCGCACCCGGAGGTCGACATCCTCGGATCCCGGGTGCGTCACTTCCCGACGGCGACGGTGCTCGAGGGCAACCGCATCTACGAGGGTTGGCTGAATTCGCTACTCACGCACGAGGAGATTCTGCGCGACCGGTTCGTCGAGTCGCCGATGCCCCACCCGAGCGTCATGATGCGCGCGACCGCGTTCGATCGGATCGGCGGGTATCGCGACCGGGGTTGGGCCGAGGACTACGACTTCTGGCTGCGCGCCGCGGAGGCCGGTCTGCGTTTCGCGAAGTTGCCCGAGACGTTGCTCTTTTGGCGCGACCATCCGGACCGGCTCACGCGCAGCGATGCGCGCGCATCGCTGCAGTCGTTCTTGCGCGCGAAGGCGGAGTTTCTCGTGCGCGGGCCTCTCGCGGCGCCCGGGCCGTTTGTCGTGTGGGGAGCCGGCATGGTCGGCCGACGCCTGACCCGTCTTCTGATCCAGGCCGGCCGGGCGCCGACGGCGCTCCTCGACATCGACCCGCGCGTGATCGGGCGCACCCGCCACGGTCGTCCGATCCTTCCCGTTGAGGCGTTTCGGCCCGGAAGCGCTATCGTGCTCGGCGCGGTGGGTGCGCGCGGCGCCAGGGCCCAGATTCGCGAACGCCTGCTCTCGTGGGGGCTTTTGGAAACGCGCGACTTCTGGATGGTCGCCTGAGGCCGAACGCGAGCCGAGCTATTCGTCGCCCGGTTTGTGAACCTTTTCCCGCGCGGCTTCCTCAGCGGGATCCATGGCTTCGCCGGCGGCTTCCCGCTCCATGCGCTCCATCGCCCGGAGCTTCGCACGCAGACGTTCCGCGATGGTTTGCAGATAGCCCGACATGGCGGGGTGGCGCTCCTGGAGTTGCTCGACGACGCGCGTGTCCTCCGCCTCGGCCCAGTTCTCGATGTTGGACATCAGCTTCGGCAACTCGTCCATGCGCACGGTGAGCATGTGGGAGCGGGCCCACTTACGGATCCGTTCGTCCTTGTGGGCGACGTCGGAAATGGACGTGAGCATGAGATAGCCCTGTTGCGATTGCGTCGTCCCCTCGTAGATCTGGCGCGCCGTGTCGAAGACCAGGAAGTCGTCGCCCGAGTACTGCTTCATGAAATAGAAGGAGTGCTCGCGGTCGTCCGCGCTCGGGGCGTTCAGACAATAGTCCACGATGTGCACCGAAGCGAGTGCGGGGTTGTGATAGGAGCGCGACAGCGCATCCAGCAAGATCAAGCGCTCCGAGTTGCTGCGGGCCCGGTAGTACTCCTGTTCGATGATCTCCGTCGCCTCGGCCGTGGGGAAGACGCGGAGCATCTGGAACATGATGTCCCGGACGGCCGGATCGTCGCCGTTTGAGCCGTACTCCTTGATCAGCGAAAGCAACGTCTCCGTGTGCTTCTTGCTGTCGAGAACCTGGTCCATCTTCATGCAGACGAGCGCCTGAAAGTGTGCCAGCCCGCGGCGGCTCTTTTGCTTCAGCGCACGCTCGAGCTCGCTCAGCTCCTTGAACTCCTTGACGCTTGTCCGCGTGCCGCGCAGCGGTCCGAACTGGTCCTTGACCACGGGTGTCTTGGGCGACGGATCGACCGTCGGCGTACTTGCGATCTTGTCTTCTTCGGGGGTTTCCCGTTGGGAGAGCACGACCATGACGACAACCGCGCCGATCAGGCCGCAGATCACGATGGGGAGGAGACGCTGCATCCCGGCATTTTAGGCTCTGTTTCGGAATTCGCCTGGCTTCGATCGGCTGGAGAGGCCCGTCAGCCGCCGTCAGCCTTCTCGCGCTATCGACATTGGATAAGGCGTTGGAGTTACGCGAGTGCCGTGCTCACGGCGCGGCGGTGCGGCCGCGGCGTGTCTGTGGTTCGGTTCAGCGCGAGCTGCGGGCCCGAATTCCCTGAGAAACCCCGGTTCGAGCCCTTTAGTGGCCCGGTGTCTTACCGAACATAGCGGTGTGAGTGGGGACTCACCGGGCACTCGGACTTCAGAAACGGGACGCGTCACAAGACGCGCGCGGCCGCGTATGGTGTTCCATGTCGAAACGAACGGCCGCGGAACGTTCATCCAGATCCTGGATTCGGAGTCTCGCGAAGTCTTCCGGGAGATTCCCGCGGCCGAGTTCGTGGCGTTCGCCAAGACGCGCAAGGACCTTGGCGCCCTGATCTGGGGCAATGTCGAGGTCTCCAAACTCGTCGCGGCGAAGGCTACGACGTCCGAACATCCACTTTCGTGAACATTCGCGGCGCACGAACGTCGCAACTGTTTCGGATCGGGCCCGTCGCACCTACAGCCATCGGAATCGGTGAGTCGATAGCGCTTGCACGGGACGGCTGATTTCTTGGCGACGATCAAAAGTGATTCCACCACCATGTCCGCGCTCGAGCGCGACGAACTGGTCCGCAACTACTTACCGCTCGTGCGGCATGTCGTCTCGCGAATCGCCGCGGGCCTTCCGGCGCACGTGGACAGCGAGGAGTTGTTCCAGGTCGGCTCGGTCGGCCTCATGAATGCGTCGCGTGGATTCGACCCGACGCGCGGCGTCAGCTTCAAGACCTACGCGTTTGCGCTCATCCGCGGTTCAGTCATGGACGAGCTGCGGCGCCTCGATTCGGTGCCGCGCAGCACGCGCGAGAAGATCCGCGCGATCGATCGTTGTACGTCCCGACTGCGCCAGGAGCTTGGTCGGGCGCCGACGGTCGGGGAGATATCGGTCGACCTCGAGATGCCCGAGGCGACGGTGGACTACGCGTTGCGCGCCGCACGCAATTCGATTCCGCTCAGTCTCGACGATGGCGCCGGTGCGCCGGAAGCGCTGATCGTGCGCGACCTCTTGGCCTGCCCCAACACGCCGGATCCCGGCGATGCGGCCGCGAAGTCCGAGATGATCGGGTGCGTGGCCGATCGCATCATCTCGTTGCCTGAGACCGAGCGTCGCGTCGTCACGATGTATTACCGCGAGGGTCTGCTCCTCCGCGAGATCGGTGTGATCCTCGGGGTCACCGAGTCACGCGTGTCGCAGATCCACTCCCGCGCGCTCGGCCGCCTTCAGCAGATGCTGAAGTAGCGCTGAAGCGCCTAAGCGCCTAGACGGCAGGTTAGACGGCAGGTTCGTCCCCGTCGAGCAGCGCCGCCGCAGTCTCCTTCGCCGCGTCCGTTGAGTCGAGCTCGCCGTTCTTCAAACGCCGCCGAACGTCCTCCAAGAGCCGCTTGCGAGCCGCCTTTTGAGCTTCTGCATTGGGAAGCCGGGGCTGCAGATCGTCAGACATTCCGGTCCTATTTTCGGTCGCTCGGCGGCTGGGATTAGTCCAATCACACCAGCGCCCCGAACGACCTCCTCGGCCGGAATACGGTGCCAGGTGACTTTTTCCGGAATTCCCGACGCAACCGACGGTCAGTCAAATCCCGTGCGGATGGCGACATTCGGCTTGATCGTGCCACCCAGTCTGCGCGCCACCCAACGAAGATGGCGTGGCGCGATTCGCTGCGGGGATTCGCAACAAAGTTACCTGGCACCGTACGCGGGCTCTGCATGCGCGGCGTCGGGACGCGGCGCGACTGCGCAACCCCTCCCCTGCCTACCTCCGGTGCGCGCCTGTTTGGTTGGCCCACCACGCTTGCGCCGCTTGGGTCGCGCTGAGTGACGCCTCGTTGCGGTAGCGGAAAACGCTGGGGTCGGCACACGCTGCGGCGTTGGAGACCATCCGGATCGCCTCGGCGGTCGAGATTCGCACGGCGCTGTCTTCGTCATGAAGCGCCTGGAGCAGCGTCGGCATCACGGAACGATCGGCGATCTCGGCGAGCACGCGTGCCGCCTTTTGGCGCATGGCGGTTTCGGTGCGCGCTCCTTCGCTGACGAGATACCGTGCGACGGGCACACGGCAGACGGTGTGCAACTCCTCGATGACGGTGCGCTCGTCGATCGAGATCATCTTGGTGCGGCCGAGGTCGGTGAGCAACCGGTCCATGTGGTCGGCCAGCGCATCGTCGCGGCCGCCGGCGAACGCGTGCAGTTCGAGCATCCAGCCGGTTGCGATCGCGACGGAGTGGATGCGGCGCGTCGGCGCCAGCTTCCCCTTTTCGAAAGCGACCTCCTGCCCCGCGGCCAAGTCACGGGTGGCACCCGCTGCCTCGACGCGAGCGCGCCCGGAAAAGAGCTGGAGGTGCGTGCGGGCGTCCGTGCGCTGCAACGCGAGCTCGGTACCCAACACGGTGATCGATGTCTCTCCCGCAAGCAGGTGGAACGGCTCGCCGGGGGAGACGCGCGACCAGACACGCCCGCGGATGACCTCGATCTCGCGGTTTTTCACGAGGCGGATCGACGCGCCCCGGTCGAGGCGCAGCAGGCTTCCGTCCGTGAGTTGGATGGAGCCGCGCGTGCTGTCGTCCGCCGACACGATCGCGCTCTCCGGCAGCAGGCTCCCTCCGGGGGCGGGCTCGTCGCGCGTACCGGTTCGCACCGTGAGTTCGCCCGTGGCGACCGAGACGACGCCGAGCATCGTGGGTACGGCCGGCGCCGTTGGTTGCGCTTGCATCGCCAGACCGATGAGAATTCCCGCGGCGACCGCGGCCGGGATCGCGAACCAGGTCAACCGGCCGGGTCGCGGCAGGGAGATTCGCGAGATTGCTGCCTCCGCCTGGTCGGGTGACTGGGCATACGAGTCGCGCAAGTCGGAGTCGAGGGTGCGAAGGTCCTCGAGCCGTTGCGCGAGCTCGGGTTCTTGTGCGATGCGCTGTTCGATGGCGGCGCGCTCTTCGGCCGCGAGTTCGTGGTCCAGATACGCGTTCAGATCCGCATCGATCCGCTCGGGATCGCCGCTCGGCATGCGATCAGTCATGGTTGGGATCCTCCTGTTCGAGCGTGCGCCGCAAGAGAGCCCGCGCTTTGGTGAGGCGGGAGTTGACGGTGGGCACGCTCATTTCGATCGCGTTCGCGATCTCCGCGTAACTCAGGCCGCCGAAGTAGAAGAGCTCGATGACCTCGGCAAGGGGCGCGGGCATCGATCGCACCGCGTCGACGATGCGGCGGCGTCTTTGTTCGCTCGGCCCGCTGGCGGGCGGGGCCGGCCGGTCCGTGAGGGGAGCCGCCCGCCGGACCTTTTCACGCCGCGCCCGATCCCGCGCCGCGTGCTGCACGACCGAGCACGACCACGCTACGAACCGGTCACCACTTTCGAGGGAAGCCAAACTGCGCCAGATGCGCATCGTGCCCTCCTGAAAGACCTCCTCGGCATCCACCGAGTTTCGCGTCCCGGCGCGCGCGACGGCAAGCAGCGTCCGGCCGTGCAGCGCCAGCAGCGCTTCGAACGCCGCGCGATCGTCTCGTCGGGCGCGCTCGACCAGGGCGGCGGTTGTGCTCACTCGGGGTGCTCCGTTCCCCGTTATGTCGCACGAAGGTGGCATTCGGATAGAAAAACTTCGAAGAGCGCGCTGGCCCGGCGAACTTCCAGGAACCGGTGGGACGTGCGATCTACAGCGTCTCGCCTGATGTGGTCGCTTGGCTTAGCTGGTTCAGCCGCGAATAGAGGCCGCCTTGAGCCAACAGTTCGCGATGCGTTCCTTGCTCGACCAAACGGCCGTGGTGCATGACGAGGATGCGGTCGGCTCCGCGCACGGTGCTCAGGCGGTGCGCGATCGCGATGGCCGTGCGGTTCTCCAGGAGTTTTTTCAGCGCGTCCTGGATCAGCACTTCCGTGTTCGTGTCGATCGACGATGTGGCTTCGTCGAGGACCAGGATGTCCGGATCGGCGGCGAGCGCGCGCGCAAACGCGAGCAGTTGTTTTTGCCCCACGCTCAGATTGCTGCCGCGCTCGCGGATCTCCGCGTTGTAGCCGCCCGGCATCTTTTGGATGAACCCGTCGGCGTTGACGGTTTCGCAGGCCTGGCGGACGTGATCGTCGGACATCGATTCGTCGCCCATGCGGATGTTGTCGGCGACGGTGCCGGCGAACAGGAACACGTCCTGCAACACGACAGCCATACGCGCCCGCATCTGACGGCGCCGGTGTTGCCGAACATCGATGCCGTCCACGCACACGCGGCCGGAGTCCACGTCCCACAGTCGCGCGAGCAGCGAGATGATCGAGGTCTTGCCCGCGCCGGTCGGTCCGACGATGGCGACGGTTTCGCCCGGCTTCACCTGAAACGACACGCCGCGCAGGACCGGCTCGTCGGGCAGATAGGAGAAGTGCACATCCTCGAACGAAACGGCGCCGCGCAAGCGGGCGGGGGTTTGCGCGTCCGGTGCGTCGGGTTGTTCCGGTTCCTCGTCGAGCACGCCGAAGATCCGTTCGGCGGCCGCGATCGCCGCCTGCAACACGTTGAATCGATCGCTCAGGTCGTGGATCGGATCGAAGAACCTCTGCAGCCCGACCCAGAAAACCGAAAGCTCGCCGATGCTCAGCGTCGCGTTGGTCAGTTCGCGGCCCGCGAGCAGCACGATGCCCGCTTGCGCGAACGAGCTGAACGTCTGCACGCACGGCCAGAAGATCGCGAAGTTGAAGATCGTGCCGAAGTGCGCCTCGCGCAGACCGGTGTTGCGTTCATCGAGTTGCTCCTGCTGGTACGCCTCGCGGCGAAACAGCCGTGTGGTCGATACGCCCGTGAACGCTTCCTGCTGGAATCCGTTGAGCGCGGAAACCCGGCCGCGCACATCGCGGAACGCCGTGCGCATGCGCTGTCCGAACCAGAGCGAGAAAACGACGACGACCGGAAGCGCGAGCAGCGCGACCAGAGCGAGTTGCGCGTTCACCCAGAACAGGTAGCCGGTGAGAACCAGCAGCATCACCATGTCGTTGCAGATCGCGGCGACGCCCGATGAGAACATTTGCGCCAGCGCTTCGACGTCGCTCGTGACTCTCGTGACCAGAGTGCCGACGGGGGTGTTGTCGAAAAAGCGCAGCGGCAGCCGGTGGATGTGTGCGAACACGCGGGTGCGCACGTCCAGGATCACGCGTTCGCCGAGCAGGCTGCTCAGCCAGATCTTCAGGTACTCAAGGACACCGCGGAGGAGCACGATGGCGACGAAGATCGCGATCCAGCGCTCGACCACGCCGACATCCTTCGCGCGGACGCCGTCGTCGATGAGGTGTCCGATCGCCCACAACGGACCGATCGCGGCGACGCCGACGACGGCGAAGACGAGGATCGTGAGGGTCAGGAGCCGCCGCTGCGGCAGCATGTACCGCATGAGGCGCATGGACGCGGCCCAGGTCGCCGTGCCTTCCTCTTCGAGTCCGCGATACGCCGGACCGCTCACGGGTCCATCCCTTCGATCTGGGCCTCGAGTTCCTGCCGCCGCGCGAGTTCCGCGTACTCGCCACAGGACGCGACGAGTTCGTCGTGGGTCCCCGACTCGTGTACGCGCCCGTCCTTGAGGTAGAGGATCAGGTCGGCGTCGCGCACCGCGGACACACGATGCGCCACGATGAGCAGCGAGCGCGCCGCGCGTTCGCGCTCGAGGTTCTCGAGGATCGCCGCCTCCGTTTCCGCGTCCACGGCGCTGAGCGCGTCGTCGAGGATGAGAATCGGCGCGTCGGCCGCGAGCGCGCGCGCGAGGGCGGCCCGCTGGCGTTGGCCGCCGCTCAGCGTGACGCCGCGCTCGCCGACGACGGCGTCGAGCCCGCCCGGAATCTGATCGAGATCCGCGGCAAGCCGGGATGCCTCCGACGCGGCGAGGACGACACTCTCGTCGGCACCGGGCCGGGCGAACCTCACGTTGTCGCGCAGTGTCGTCGAGAACAGAAACGCTTCCTGGGGCACCACGGCGAACGCGGCGCGCAGATCCGAAAGCTGCATGTCGCAGACATCGATGCCGTCGAGGAGGATGGATCCGCGCGGCGGGTCGTACAGACGCGGGAGCAATGAAATGAGCGTGGACTTGCCGCTGCCGGTCGGCCCGACGATCCCCAGCGTTTTGCCCGCGGCCAGATCGAAACTGACGGACTCGAGGACCGGCTGGCCGTTGTACGCGAAGTTCAGGCCGCGCACCTGCAGGTCGCCTTTGGTGACGCGCGCGGGTTTGCCGTCCGCAGACGCTTCGGGCGACTCGGAGAACACCACCGCGAGGCGGTCGAGTCCGGCCGCGCCGCGCTGCACCAAGGACAGCGTCCATCCGAATGCCATCATTGGCCAGATCAACGCCATCAGCAGGCTCTGAAACGTGAGCAGGCCCGAGATGTCGAACCGGCCATCGATGACGTCGAGCGCGCCGTGATAGAGGCCAAGAATGACCGCGATGCCTCCGAACAGGCTGATCCATCCGATCATCAGGCCGCGCATGCGCGCGAGGCGCACGTTCGCCGCGAGGTAGTCGGCGCTCAGACGCTGCATCACCGCGTCCTCGCGATCCTCGGTCGCGAAGCTCTTGACGACGCGGACCCCCGCAAACGACTCCTGCGCGCGCGCGGAGACGGCGGCGAGTTGGTCCTGCGCGGCGCGCGCGGCGTGATGCAGGCGCGGCGCAATGAACAGGAGGCCGACGCCGATCCCCGCGAGCGCCGGCACGCTCCAGAACGTGAGGCTCGCGTTGAGCCACAACAAGGCAGGAATCGCGAAGCCGATTTTCAGGACCGCGTCGGTCAGATACATGATCGCGGGGCCGAGAGCCATCCGCGCGGCTTCGATGTCCGATGTCGCGCGCGACATCAAGTCGCCCGTGCGCGATCGGTCGTAGTAGGTCTTTGGCAGGCGCTGCAGGTGCCGGAACAGATCGCTGCGCAGATCCGCTTCCACATGACGGGATGTGCCGATGATCCAGTAGCGCTTGAAAAACCCCGTGAGGCCGGCGAGCAGCGTGAAGCTGATTGCGAGCGCGGTGAACACGCCGACGGCGCCAAAGTCGATCGCGGTCTCGTTCTGAATCGGGATTTCGAGCGCGCGCAGCGACTGCCGGAACACCAGCATCGCGCCGATCGTGAGCGCGTTCGACACGACGAGCATCCCAATCCCACCGAGCAGAACGCCCCGATAGGCAGGCAAGTAACGAAGGATCAGGCGCCAGCGACTCAAGCCAAGGATTCTAGGCGCGGCTTACAGGATCCTCCGCGCCGCATCATGGCACCGTGGCCAAACGTCCAAGGATTCGCAGCACCTCTCAGGCGCCTCGAACATGTGGCTCCAACGCCGTCAGGAGACGCAATTTGCGCAACCTCATCCGTCCAACGCCGTCAGCCGTTGGGCAAAAAAAAACCCCGCCCAAGCGGGCGGGGCGTCCAGCAACCTGAAACGCAATGGTTGGGCTCTCAGTTAAGGAAAAAAGGGTACAAACGAAATCACTGTTTACTTGTCTTTTATCTTCCAGGCTGTGAACGATCTGCCGTTGTCGCAAGCCGGGGACCATACGTTCCGGAAACGTCTGTCAAACCTCTCAAACCGTTTGTCCCAAACGGATTACGAGTTTTGCGCGGGGACGCCTGTAGTCGCGTCCCCATGACGGGGAGTGCGATGTTGCTACAGATCCTCGTTGCGCCGTTGCACGGGTGTCGTGCGATGGGGAGTGTCGGTGCGGCCGTCTCCGAGAGACCCGAGAGCGCGCCTCGAATCCAATACGATCAAGAGGTTTGAAACGCAGGCACGGGCCAAAAGGTTTTTCCCAAAAAAGAAAAGACTGGGCGTACCAAAGGTTGAACCGCGACGAGGGCTCAGCGGTGTCTAGAAGGGGTTCCCGAACTGGGAGAACCTCGCTCGGGTCCAAAGGGTACAGACGCACAAGTAAACGCACCGTAGGAGGTGAGTAGCCTCCGAATCTTTGACGGGGCCTGTGTGTCGCGAGCCGACGACAGCGGGTCTCGTCTTTTTTTATGCGGCGGCCGTTAGCGCCGCATAAAAAAAGGATGTCCGCTGCCCAACAGCTGACGCCGTTGCCGTGTTTCCTGCCCAACGGCTGACGCCGTTGGAGCCACACGTTCGAACGGTCTGAGATGCTTGGAGCGTTGCTCGCCTTTGTCCGAGCGCCAGCCGGACAGCGTGCCTAGACCGTTCCCCTGGTTGGACGATTGGTTCGGCGATAGAGGTTCGAACCCGATCGCTCCAACGGCGTCAGCCGTTGGGCCAGCCTGCGATGCGGTTCGCGCAACCTCATCCGCTCCAACGCCGTCAGGCGTTGGGCCAGCATTAGCAGAAGGTTCTCTAGAGTTCCTCTAGAGAACCTTCTGCAATGCGTCGAAGAAGTCCTGGTTGGCGACGACCATGAAGCGGTCTTCCTTTTGGGAGACCTCATCCACGTCGGCCTCGCCCTTGGCGGACTCGCGGCACCAGTACTTCAGCATGCTGAAGACGGCCTCTTCGTTGGAGATGTTGAAGTCGACGCCGCGGCGCTCCTTCAGTTCCTGTTGAATGCGCGTGAGGTTGTCTTCGCGCAGGATGATGCGGGGCATGGGTCCTTACTTGCCTTTTTCCTTGGCCGGTTCCGGCGTTTCTTTCGCCGGTTCCGTTGCTTTCTTGGCCGGTTCCGCCGCCTTCTTGGCGGGGTCCGGCATCTTCATCTTCTCGTCTATCCACTCGAAGGATTCCAGTGCACCCTTCTTGACCGGGATCCGCACCTCAAAGGTCCAGACGGTCTTGTTCGGCTTGCGCTTGGGCCAACCGGCCCACTTCAAAGTGGGATCGAGAGTTTCGCATAGGGGCCAAAGTTCGCCTTGGCGGTGCGTGGGCACCTCACGCCTGACCTTCTTGGGCCTGGCCTCGGTGGTCATCTCGAGGTTGATCGCCTCGCCGTTGATGTCCAGCGTCAGGCGCGTGTTCTTGATCCCCTTGCCGCCGCGCAGCCGCTTGCGGCCCTCCTTGGGAATCAGGATGGCGGCGGGCGGCATCGTCAGGGACTTGTTGGTCAGGCCGATGAATCCGTGCCAGTAGACGATGATGAACTCGCCGGGCTCGAACTCCGCCTCGCGCCAGTTGTGCAGCGAGGACTTGACCTTCAAGACGGCCTGTTCGTACTTGTCCATCGCGGGCGGCTTGGGCGGCGGCTTCTCCTCGGGCTCGTCCTTTTTCTTCTTCCCGCGCTTTTTCTTCTTGTTCTTTTGCGCCTTCTTCCACTCTTCCCAGACCTTGCGTTGCTCGTCCAGCTTGTCTGCGTCTTTTTGGAACAGGCGCTTTCCGGCGAGGAAGGGCACGTCGATGCGTAGGATGCCGAGCGGGAAGTTCTGCTCGGAGTTCTGCGCGAGCTTCTTGTCCTTGTAGCCGTCGTGCTGCTTCTTGTCCCTCTCGCTCATGTGCGAGATCCACAGAGGAGCGGCGGCGATGGCAATAGCCTTGTCGGTGAAGTGAATGTACGGCGAGCGCGCCTTGCGCATGTGGTTGGCTTCGACTCCGCCCATGTGCTGCAACGCAAACGCCGGTGCCGGGAAGCTGGTCGACCAGTTCTGACGGTTCGCGTTCGCTGTAAGTGTCGTCCGGAGGATCGTGTGCCGGAGCAGATCGTGCCCGGGCTTGGGGTGTTTCGCCAGACGGATGCCGAGGCTGTCAGCGCGGTGGTTTTGTCCGATGTCGAGATGCGCTTCACCCGCCTGGGGCGCGCGCGAAGAGATCTGACAGAAGAACCAACCGTCCCCCCAGGACGCGCCTTTGGCGATGAGGGAGAACATGTAGAGCTGATGCGAAGGCGGTTCCGGAGTCACATAGGGGTGCCTCTGGAAAAACGTCCGCGTCGGTTCCCAGACGTTGCCGATCGAATGGCGGGTGCCGAAGGTGCCGTCGCCCCGCGCCACCGAGCTGTCATCCACCGCCATCGGGCCGAGGCTACTCGACCGGTTGTCCGCCCACGCGAACACGTTCTGGTCCTTGCCGCGGTTCCACTCGCCCTGGAACGGGTACTGAGCGTTTCTGTCGCGACCGCCACGCAGGGCGCGCTCCCACTCGTACTCCGAAGGCAGATCGCACCCGCACCACTCCACGAACTTCAGAATCTCCCCGATGGAGACGTCGCGGATCGGGTACGCGGCGAAATCGATGTCCCGCATGCGGCTTTTGCGGAACTTCGGCGGCAGGTCGTCGTCCTCTCCGAGCTGGAACATCTGGAGAATCGCCGCCGGGCCGGGCACGCGAAACGCTAGGGCCGGCTTCTCGCGCGGATCACACCACTCCATGCCGCTGTGGAGGCCGACGATGGGGTGCCAGCCGTACCAGTGCCGCGGCACGCGGTGCGCGTAAACCGTGAGCTTCAGGTCCTTGGGGAGGCTGAGCCTCGGGAGCTTATCCTTGCCGGCGGGCTTGAGGTTGTAGCGATCGCCCCACGCCTCGTCCCAGAGCTTCTCCTTCTCCAGCGCCTCGCAGATCGTCACCAGATTGAAGGCGAAGATCGCTCGCGCCTCGCCTTCGTAGCCGCTGTACTTCTTGGCAATCTGAGTGAGCGACTCACCGCCGGATGTCGTGTGCTCTTTTCGGAACTGGTCGAGATACTGCTTGTATTGCGCGTTGGTGACCTCGTACCGACCGATCCAGTACTCCGGGAGGAGCACCGGCGGAAGCGCCGCAGCCCAGTTCTCATAGATGAGAGCTTCGAACATCCGCTGGTCGCCGGAAGTGCGCGAGTTGATGTTCTTGAGGCTTGCGCCCGGCGCCAGCGTGCCCTGCGGGACCGGTACCAAGGCCTCGATCTCAGGAGAATCCGGCGAGGACTGGACGGACGGCGCGAGCAAGCCGATCCATGAAAAGAGAAGGAGCGACCGCAGCGCGGTGCTCTGGAGAGACTTGTTATGGCTCATCGTGTGGCTCTTCTGCAATCGATCGATTCTAGCAGCTACGTAGGGATTGCCCGCTTTGGCCGCAAACGCGCTTGGCTCGGGATCGACCCCTATTTGCAGGGTGAAAACCGTTGAAAGCGCACAGGATGTTGGGGTTCAGCTTGCTCCGACGGTCCTCACTTGCTAGCGTTTGGCAGACACCGCACCGCACCGTTCCGCTAATGAAGCAGTCTGACAATTGAGGGAGGCGTAACGATGGGGAGCTTCGAAAAACTCGGCATCTTGGTCATCGTCATCATCATCGTGATGATTTTGGTCGTCGCGATCTATCAGTGGGGCGGCGCCGAGTTCGAACTGGCTCCGGAGGCCCTTCGGGTCCCGTACACGGGCCCGGCTTTGGTTGAAGGCATGAACCGGCCGACGGAGACCGACCTGGAGGGGCTCATCAACGCAGAGCGGCGCCGGCGCGGCGAACTGGGTCGGGATGCGGGCGAAACGGCATCCGAGGACGAAGAGTCGGCAAGATCGAGGCGTGGCGTGCCGGAGGTTTACCGGGTCCAGCGCAATGACAGCGCGTGGAAGCTCTGTCGCCGGTGGGGATTGAAGGACTCGTTTATCCAGCGCATCGCGGCGGCCAACCCCAAGGTCCGCATCCGCCTGCTGCAGGTCGGGCAGCTCCTCGTCATCCCGAACCCGGACGGCTACTTCCGCGGCTCGAGCCGATCGAAGTCCAAGCCTCGGGCCAAGACCGGGCATCGCACCTACCGCGTCAAGGAAGGCGACAGCTTCTGGACGATTGCCAAGCACCAGCTCGGCGACGCCATGCGGGGCAATGAGATCCAGAATCTGAACCCCCGCGTGAGCCCCAAGCGCATGCGTCCCGGAATGGTACTGAAGATTCCCCTAAGGTAGTTCCTGCAAAAGGGTTACATCGGACGCCCCGGGGTCTCCCCAGAGCCTTTTTGACTTCAGCTTTTGGCCGGAATCTCCCGATACGAGAACAGGCAGTCCGGGCTCGGGCTGCAGGGAGATCGTTATGTCGCGTTGGTTGATGAACTGGAACTCGCTGTTCCTGCTTGTTGTGTTCGCCACGCCTTCGTTCGCGCAGGACGGGAACGACGGAGAAAAGGCGCCGGAGCAGGGGACGAAGGAAGCACCCGCTGAGGGCTCCGAACGCCCCGCAACGGAAATTGCCGATGACGACGACGTCGTGCGCGCGATTGGCAAGACGGAGAAGGTCCGCGTCCTGCGGCCGCAAGACGTTCCCAATGAACTGCGCCGTCAAAAGACCCGCGCCGACATCAAGGCCGAGGTCTCCCTGCGTGTCGGAAAGGGCCTGCCGGTCGTCTTCAAGGGTGTCATTCGCAACACGAAGTTCATCGAGCGCCTCGTGAAGAGCCGCTTCGTTCAGCAGAAGGACCTCAAGTTGCGCGGCTGCGGACTGCGGCTTTGGTGGTCGGGCAACTCCGACGGGTACATCTTCTTTCGCTACGACGCGATCGACACGCTGACGGTGGTCGGAAAGCTCACGGCGAAGGAGCGCAAGGCCCTGCTCGAGCGCCTGCGCGCCAAACGAGAAGGCGAACAAGCTGCCGTCGGGCCCAAAGAGTCCATCGAACTCGAGGCCATGACGCCCGCCGAGCGCCAAGCCTACCTTCTCGCCAAGTATCCTTACGATAAGGGCTGGAACCACTCGAAGAAGCGCGAGCTCTCGCTCAAGAAGATCCTGGAAAACCAAAAGCTCTCCGCCGAGGATCTGACCTTCCTCAGGTATTTCCATATCCTCGCGAAGGCGCGCTTTGAGCAGCTGCAACAGCGCGAAGACTTTGAGATCAAACCCGGAACCCAAGACGCCGTCGACGACACGGAATCCGACCGCGACGCCGCAGCCCTCGACACAGAGGACGACGGCTAGTTTTCGGACGCTTCTGGTACTTCTCGCTCCGCTGGCCTGGCTGTACGGGCTCGGAGCGGCCTGGCGGGCCCGATCCTTCAAGGACCGGGCCCGTTCGCTGGAAAAACCCGTCCTGAGCGTCGGCAACCTGACGTTCGGCGGCACCGGCAAGACGCCGTTCGTGATCCACGCCTGCCAGGAGCTAGCGCGGCGCGGCAAGACCGTCGCCGTATTGAGCCGCGGCTACCGAGCGCACGGCCCCGACGGAAACGACGAGGCGCTCGTCCTGCGCGCTCACCTCCCCGACGTGCAGCACCTGCAAAATCCCGATCGGTTCGCGGCCGGGTCGACGATTCAGGATGATGTGGACCTCTTCGTGCTCGACGACGGATTTCAGCACCACCCGCTGCGCCGCGACGCGGACATCGTGCTCGTGGACGCGACCGATCCCTTCGGCGGCGGCTTCTGTCCGCCCGCGGGGCGGCTGCGCGAACCGCTGTCTTCCCTTGCGCGCGCCACCCTCGTCGTGTTGACGCGGGCCGACCAGGTCGAGCGCGACTCCCTCGGCGACACGATGCGCGTGGTGCGCACGCGGACGACGGCGCCTGTCGTAACCGGTGTCTTCCGGCCGGAATGCGCGGAGGCGCTAACGGACCGCGACGTCCTGGTCGCGTGTGCCATCGGCAACCCTCGCGCGTTTCATCTGACGGTCGAGGCCCTCGGGGGCCGGATTCGCGACCGCCGCGTGTTTCGGGATCATCACGCGTATGCGGCGCGGGACGTCGAAGAGCTCGTCGCGCCCGGGCTGCCCGTGGTGGTTACCGAGAAGGACGCAGTGAAACTGGAGCCGTTGTGGCCGGCAGCGGGGCCTCCGTTGATCGTGGTGAAGATCGAGTTCGAGGCGACCGATGGCGCCGACCATCTCTCGGCGCTCTTCGATCAGTTGGCGGCACGATGAGGATCGGACCCGCGGAGCACTCGACGGCGGACGGCCGCACGTACGCCTCGCGTACCGCGCAACGCCGCGACACGCTCGCCTATCTCGAGTTTTCGCGTGCTATCCATGAACAGGAGCCGCACGCGACGATCTGGGAGTCCGGCGAATACGAAGTGACGTCCGAGCAGATCGCGGACTACGTCACCTGGGCCGCCGGAGACGAGACCGGGTGTTGTCTCGTCGCGGTTCATGGCGGGCGCGTCGTGGGGGCGGCGAATCTGCGGGGCCGAACGTCCATGCGCACAAAGCACGTCGTGGAGCTCAGCGCGATGGTCGATTCCGGTTGGCGCAGGCAGGGTGTCGCGCGCACCCTCATCGGCCGGGTCGTCGCGGCGGCCGCCGAACATCCGGTGATCCGCAAGATCATGCTGCGCGTCTTTTCGCCGAACACGGCGGCGCTGACGCTCTACGAGGCGCTTGGGTTCCTGGTGGAAGGACGCCTCCGCGATCACGTGCGCCTCGATGGGTGCTTCGCCGACGAGATCGTGATGGCGCTTCACGTACAGCAGAAGCCCGCCGACTCGGAGAACCCCGTGGACGACGGCCGGTAGCCGGTCCACACTGGGCGCATGACGTTGCGCATCCTCCGTCCCTCCTCCGAGGTCCTCGCCGGCAACCCCCTTGGCGATCCGAGCGAGCGCGAACTCTGGGTCTATCTGCCGCCGGACTACGAGACTTCCGGATTGCGCTACCCGGTGCTGTGGTGCCTGACGGGTTTCTCCGGCACGGGGGAGATGGCCGTCACCGGGAATCGCTGGTCGCCGGGCCTCGCGACTCGGATGGACACGTTGATCGGGCGCGGCTGCCCGCCGGCGATCGTCGCGTTCCCCGACTGCTTCACGCGGTGGGGCGGCAGCCAGTACATGAACTCGGCCGCCACCGGGCGCTATGAGGACTACCTCTGCGACGAGTTGGTGCCGCTCGTGGACGCCGAGTTCCGCACGCTCGCCGATCGGGACGCGCGCGGCGTGTTCGGCAAGTCGTCAGGCGGGTATGGCGCGGTGAGGCTCGCGATGCGGCGCCCGGAGCTGTTCGGCGGGCTGGCGAGCCACAGCGGCGATATGGGTTTTGCCTTTTGTTACCTGCCGGATTTCGCCAAGTGCGCTGCGAGTCTCGCGGCGGCCGGCTCCATCGAGAAGTTCCTCGAGAAGTTCGAGAGCACCGAGAAAAAACGCGGGTCCGACTTCGCCGCGCTCAACATCCTCGGCATGGCATCGTGCTATTCGCCCGACGATTCGGCGCCCTCGGGATTTCGCCTCCCGTACGACGTAACCACCGGCGAGCCCGACCCCGAGGTCTGGGCGCGTTGGAAGACCAACGACCCGGTGGAGATGGTGCGCGATCCGGCGCGCGCGGACGCGCTCAAGAGCCAGCGCCTGGTCTACCTGGAGTGCGGATCGAACGACGAGTATCAGCTACACCTGGGCATGCGCCAATTCGTGTCCGTGCTGACGGAGCTTCAGATCGAGCACGAGGTCGCGGAGTTCCCCGACAACCACCGCGCGCTCAACTACCGTTACGACGAATCGCTTCCGAAACTCGCGAGGGCGCTTCGACGCGCGGAGTGACCGGCTGGGACGCCGCGGACTCGGGGGTCTTCTTGGCGGTGGCGGCCTTCGGTTTGGCCGCCTCGTCCTCCGCGGCCTGCAGATACGTATAGCCGTTCAACCCGTCCTCGTAACGAGACAGAAGGAGCTTCAGCTCCTCCGGCGTCATCAGATCGCGCCACACGGCGTCCTCGCACGCCTTGCGCATCCGGTTCAGGAGATCGCGCCGATCGAACTCTACGTAGCCGAGCACCTCCGTCACGGTGTCGCCCTCGACCACGTGCGTAATGCGGTGGCGGCTGCCGTCGAGCGCGATGTGGATGGCGTTGGTATCACCGAACAGGTTGTGGAGGTCGCCCAGGATCTCCTGGTAGGCGCCGACCAGGAACACGCCCAGGTAGTACGGCTCGCCGTTTCTCGCGTGCAACGGCAGAACCCGCTTGACGTCGTGGAGGTCGATGAACGAATCCACCTTGCCGTCGCTGTCACACGTCAGGTCCGCAAGCGTCGCGGTGCGCGTCGGCCGCTCGTCGAGGCGGTGAATCGGCATGATCGGGAAGAGCTGGCCGACGGCCCAACTGTCCGGTATCGACTGGAACACGCTGAAGTTGCAGAAGTAGACGTCGCTCAGCGCGCGCTCGAGGTTCTCGAGCTCCTCGGGAACGCGGCTCTCCTCTTCCAGCAGTTTCTGGAGGCGGCCGCAGCAGGCGTGGAACAGTTGCTCCGCTCGCGCGCGGCCGGCGAGGTCGAGATAGCCCAAATTGAAGTGCTGGCTGGCCTCGTCCCGGAGTTGAAGCGCGTCGTGGTAGGGCTCCAGCAGGTTTCGGCGGTTGATCGTGGACCAGGTCTCGTAGAGGTCGTGGACGACGCGATGGTCCTCCTCCGTCGGCGCTTCCGGGCGGCTTTCGCCGCGGCGCTCGCTCACGTCGAGCACGTTGAACATGAGCATCGAGCTGTGCGCGACCATCGCCCGGCCGGATTCGCAGAGGATGGTCGGATCCGGGATCTCCCGCGAAGCGCAGGCTTCGCCGATCGCGCTCACGACGTCGTTGGCGTACTCCTGGACCGAGTAGTTCATCGACGAGTGGAAGTTCGTGTTGCTGCCGTCGTAATCGACCGCGAGGCCGCCACCGACGTCGAAGTAGCACATGTTGGCGCCGAGCGCGTGCAATTCGACGTAGATGCGCGACGCCTCCTTGAGCGCTTCCTTGATGACGCGGATCGCCGGCACCTGGCTGCCGAGATGAAAGTGCAGGAGCTGCAACGAGTCGAGCTGGTTGGTCGTCTTGAGCAGCTCGATCGCGCGCATGATCTCCGCGGTCGTGAGCCCGAACTTGCTGCCCGCGCCGCCGCTCTCGGCCCATTTGCCCGCGCCGCGCGCTTGCAGCTTGGCGCGGATGCCCAAATTGGGTTTGATGCCGAGGCGCCTGGATGCGTCGAGGATCGGCTCGAGCTCGCGGAGTCGATCGACGACCAGGAACGGCGTGCGCCCGGCCTTCTGCGAGAGCAACGCCGTCTCGATGTAGTCCGCGTCCTTGTAGCCGTTGCAGACGATCAACGCCTCCGGGTCGTCGAGCAACGCCAGCGCGACGAGCAGTTCCGGGCGGCTCCCGACTTCGAGACCGACGTGGTACGGCCGGCCGCACGCGAGCAACTCCTCGACGATGTGGGCCTGTTGGTTGACCTTGATCGGGTAGACGTAGCGCTGCGTGCCGCTGTACTCGTATTCGGAGATCGCGCGCGACATGCACGCGGTCAGCTCCTCCACGCGTTCGTTCAAGATGTCCGTGAATCGGAGGAGCAGCGGCAGCTCGTAGCCGCGCCGGCGCAGATCCTCGACGAGCGACTTCAAATCGATGGTCGCTCCGCTGTCGCGTCGCGGGCGCGCCAGCAGGTGGCCGCTCTCGCTCGCGGCGAAAAAGCCATCGCCCCACGCCGGCACGTTGTAGAGCTCGAGGCTGTCCTCGGTTGACCAGGTGGCGTTGTGCGGCGTTTTCAAGGTGCCCGACATCATCCGGCGTCGGAGCCGATGGTGCAACGAACCATCGCGGTCGCGCCCGGCTCCCGGTCCGAATCGAGTGGGGATCGAATGCGGCGGCCGGCCCGCCTGATGACTACAATCCGCCCGTGACCCAAGACCAAGGCGAAACCCGCGATGCCGCCGGCGCCGTGAACACGCTGCGTGTCGAGGCCCGTTCCTACGAGATCGACCCCTACGGCCATCTGAACAATGCCGTCTATGCCAACTGGCTGGAACACGCGCGGCTTTGTTTCCTGTCCGCGCGCGGCCTCACCTACCTGAACATCCCCGAGCGCTACGGCGTCTGGATCGTGGTTGTGCGGACCGAGATCAATTACCGGGCCCAGGTTCGGTTGGGCGACCGGCTCGACGTGAGGACCTCCCTCGCCGCCTTCGGCAACAGTTCGTTCCGCTTTGCGCAGGTGATCGACTTCGAAAACGGGCCGTGCGCGGCCGACGCCGAGGTGACGATGGTCTGCATCGACAAGGAGGGCAACTCGGCTCAGATGCCGCAGGTCCTCCGCGCAGCGCTCGAAACGGCCGCAACCTAGCCAAAGCCGCTTTTGTGCCGGTATCCTTACGCCCCTTGCGCACCCCGGTCTCCTACCGCGCGGCGTTGCGCTCCGCCCGCGCCGCCGCGCTGCTCGCGCCGTATGCGACACCGCGTGTTGCCGCGACCGTGCGCGAAAATCTGCGGCTGGTCTACGGCGAGGCCGATCCGTTACTTGTTCGCGCGATCTACGCGCACTTCGGGGCGGCGTTTGTGGACCTGTTGTTTTTCAACCGTCTGTTCGACCCCGAGCGGATCGAGGAGCACTTCCCGTTTTCCGGCGACGGTCTGGAGCACTACCGCGCGACCAAGCCGCCAGCCGCCGTGTTCGCGACCGGGCACTTCGGGAACTGGGAGTTGTACGGCGCCGCGTTTCAGCACATGGGCATCACGGTCTCTCCGGTTGCGCGCGAGCAGGACGGGCGGTTCGCGAAATGGCTGGACGGTTTTCGCGCGCGGCAGGGGCAGACGACGATCGACAAGAAAAACGCGCTGCCGCTCGCGCTGAAGGCGCTGAAAGCCGGACGTTGCGTTGCGTTCCTGATCGACCAGGCGGCCGGGCGCCACGGCATCCCGGTGCCGTTCCTGGGGCAAACCGCCTATACGTTCACCGCCCCCGCCGCACTTGCGATCAAGCTCGACTTGCCGCTTTACGCGGGGTACGCCACACGCATCGGCGACGGCGTGCGTTACCGGTGTTTCTCCGAAACGGTGAGTACCGACGGCGGCGTCGAGGAAACGACGCTGCGCCTGAACCGCCGGCTGGAGTCGTATGTGGCCGCCGCGCCCGAGCAGTGGTGGTGGTTTCATCGCCGGTTCAAGCCGCCGCGCAGCCAGCGTCGCGGCAAGAAGGTCTCACCCGCGGGTGTCCCCGTCACGGAGGGCGCCGAATGAGCAAGTGGCGTCAATTCAATCGCAAGTACCAGATTCGGTACCGCGCGGAGTACGTCGTCGCGGTCGTGCTCGTCTACGGCATGCGCGCGTTGAGCCCGCG
Organism: Planctomycetota bacterium; assembly: GCA_036443405.1. Classification (GTDB taxonomy): domain Bacteria; phylum Planctomycetota; class PLA2; order PLA2; family PLA2; genus JAZFYD01. The sequence goes on along the minus strand of JAZFYD010000171.1, from coordinate 5,473 downwards.
ATTCGCGTGGAACCTGATGCGCGGCGTTGGCCGGCTCATGTACCGCATGGGCGTGCGGAAGAAGGTCGTCGACGACAACCTCGACATCGCGTTTCCGGATAAATCGCCCGAAGAGCGCAAGCGCATCGCGCTCGCGATGATGGACCATTTCTCGTCGTTGATCATCGACGTGTTGTTCCAGCGCCGCATGCTCACGCCGAGCACCTATCAGCGGCGCGTGCACATCTCGGGTTGGATGAAGGAGTATCTCGACCAACACGGCCTCGAAGGGCTGCAACGGCGTGCGCACGGGGTGCTCTTTCTCACCGGGCACGTCGGAAACTGGGAGGTCATGCCCGGGATCTTCAAAATGATGGGCGTGTCGATCACGCCGATCTACCGCCGGCCGTCCAATCCCTTTGTGGACAAGCTGTTGCGCGACATCCGGCTCGGCCAGAGCACGGAAGTGGTCGAGCGGCGCGGCGCGGTCGCCCAGATGATCGAGCGTTTCGAGGCCGGCGGCAACGTCGGCATCTTGTTCGACCAGGAGGCGATCTACGGGTTGCAGGTGCCTTTTTTCGGGCGCTACGCGACGTGCCACAAGACGCCGGCTGCGCTCGTTCGGGATCACGGCGTCAAGGTCGCGCTGGGTGCGACCCTGCGTCGCGGCGACATGCAGTACGAAACGATTGGACGCCTTCTGAACTACGAGGAGTTCAAGACCGACGACCGCGACGCCGACTTGAAGGCGATCACCGCGGATCTCATGCAGCGCCTCGAGGAACTCATCCGCGAGGAGCCCGAGCAGTACTTCTGGCTTCACCGCCGCTGGGGCAAGCGAGGCCCGCCGATCAAGGTGCCGCCGAAGGGCGCGCCGGCGCCCAAGGTGGAGGCCGGCGGGGAATCCACCAGGTCTTCGGAGACCTCCTCCCGGTCCACCGGTCCCAAAGTGGCCCGAAAAAAGTAACGTATCGCCGTGAAATCGCCTGGATCCAAAGTGCCCAACCCCAAAGCCCACAAACCCATCGATCCCGCGCGCCTCAAGACCGTTTCGGCCAAGCGCAGGCACTCCAAGGTGGACTTGGACGCTTTCGCCAAGCCGATCGCCCCGAACGCCGGGTTCCGCGCCTTCTACGACTCGCTGCCGTCGATCCTGAACGCGGCGAGCCTGAAAGCTCTCGCGCGAGAAACGGCCAAGGCGCACCACGCCGGCCGCGGCGTTTGCTGGTCGATCGGCGGCCACGTCATCAAGGTCGGTTGCGCGCCGCTGCTCGCCGATCTGATGAAACGGGGGCTCGTGACGTCGCTCGTCATGAACGGCGCGGCGGCGATCCACGATTTCGAGATCGCGCTCATGGGGCGCACGTCCGAGGAGGTCGGACCCGGGGTCGAGAGCGGCACATTCGGCATGGCGGAGGAAACGGGTTCGTTTTTCGCGCGCGCTGCCGAGCGTGGCGCGGAGATCGGGTTCGGCGCGGCGCTCAAGGAGTGCTTCAAGAAAGAGAAACTCCCGCACCAGGACAAGAGCGCTATCGGTGCCGCCGCCAAGTACGACGTGCCGGTCACCGTGCATGTGGCCATCGGCACCGACATCGTGCACATGCATCCGAAGTGCGATGGTGCTAGCGTCGGCGCGGCGTCGCACAAGGACTTCCTCCTGTTCGCGGGCATCTGCAAGGAGCTCGACCGCGGCGTGTTTCTCAACTGGGGATCCGCGGTGATCGCGCCGGAAGTGTTCGTGAAGGCGGTCACGCTACAGAACAACATCCGCAAGCGAGCGCTGCGCATCACGACGGCGAACTTCGACCAGCTCCGGCACTACCGGCCGCGCGTCAACGTCGTCGAGCGTCCGGCCAAACGCGGCTATGACTTCGCGGGCCATCACGAGATCATGATGCCGCTGTTTCGACTCGCGCTGCTCGAGGAGTTGCGCCGGGAGCCGAAACGGTGAGCCTCGATCTGCTGCGCGTCATCGACGAGATGCGCCCGCCGCGCGTGCTCGTGGTTGGCGACGTCATCCTCGACCGCTACGTCATAGGCGACGTCAGCCGGATCTCGCCCGAGGCGCCGATCCAGGTTCTGCGCCAGAATCACGCGTACAACAACCCCGGTGGCATGGCGTCGGTGGCGTGCAACCTCGTGCGGCTCGGCGCGGAGGTGGTGCTGGCGGGTGTCGTGGGCGACGACGGCGCGGGCAAGGAACTCACGGCGTTGCTACGGGACCGCGGGCTCGACGCGGCCGGACTCGTGGTCGAAAAGAGCCGCCCGACGACGCTGAAGACCCGCTATGTGGCAGCGAGCCAGCACGCGCGCCAGCAGATCCTGCGCGTCGATCAGGAGACCGATGCGGCCCTGGGCACCCAGACCCGTGCCCGGCTGACGGACCATGTGCGCGAGGCGCTGCAAGACATCGATGTCTGCGTGTTCAGCGACTACGACAAGGGCGTGATCGAGGACGAGTTCGCTCGGGAGATGATCAAGGCGGCTCGCGATGCGGGGGTTCCCGTGCTGATCGATCCGAAGGGCAGCGACTTCATGAAGTACGCCGGCGCGACCGCGCTCACGCCCAACCGGGCCGAGGCCTCGACGGCGGGCGGCCGCCGCATCGTGAGCTTCGAGGACGCGGACGCGGTCGCGGAGACGCTGCTCGACTCCCTCGATCTCGAGTGCATCTACATCACGTTGGATCGCGACGGCATCTACGTGAAGGAGCGTGGCGGGCCCGGAGCCGCCATCAAGACCGACCCGCGTGAGGTCTACGACGTCACCGGCGCGGGGGACAACGTCATCTCCGTCCTGTCGTTCGCGCTCGGCGCGGGCACGTCGTCACTGAGCGCGGCCGCGCTCGCCAACATCGCGGGCGGCATCGCCGTCGAGCACTTCGGCGTCGTTACCGTCGGCTGGGACGAGATCGCGGCGCGCATCGCGCTCGGCACCGGCGGCGAATCCAAACTGCTGAGCACGACGATGCTCGAGCAACTGTTGGAGAGCGCACGCGCCGGCGGCCGGAGCATCGTGTTCACGAACGGTTGCTTCGACATCCTGCATCCCGGCCACGTCGATCTGTTGCGCCGCGCACGCGCCGAAGGCGACCTGCTCGTCGTCGGCTTGAACAGCGACGAGTCCGTCCGGCGTTTGAAGGGCGCGGGCCGTCCGGTGCACGACCTCACGGCGCGCGCATCGGTGCTCGGCGGCCTCGCGTCCGTCGACTACATCGCGTCGTTCGAGGAGGACACGCCGGAGCAGATCATCGAGCGAATCCGTCCGGACGTGCTCGTCAAGGGTTCGGACTGGACGGACAAGGGCGTCGTCGGCCGCGAATTCGTCGAGGCGCGCGGAGGCAAGGTCGTCCTGCTCGAGCTGGTGCCCGGCCACTCGACGACGAACATCGTCAACAAGGTGCGCGATGTCTGAGCGTGCGGCCCTGCTCGCGGCAATGAAGGGCCGCAAGATCGCGGTGCTCGGGGATCTCATTGCGGATTGCTACGTCGAAACCCATCCAGAACGGCTGAGCCGCGAGGCGCCCGTGCTGATCCTCAAGTACGAACGGCACCGGTTCAAGCCCGGTTGCGCGGCGAATACCGTGATGAACCTGCACGCACTCGGGGCCGACGTGACTCCGTTTGGCTTTCTTGGAAACGACGACGCTGGTATCGCGGTTCGGGACGCGTTTCAGGAGGCCGGCATCCCGGTCCAGGGGATCGTGACGTCGGGTGCGACCACGCAGAAGGTGCGCCTCGTCAGCGGTGACGTCGCGCGGCCCAAGCAGCAGATTCTGCGCCTCGACCTCGACAACGTGTGCGACGACGCCACGGTGAGTGCGAACCTGGATGAGGTCGTCCGGCGCGGCGGATTCGATGGCATCGTCGTAAGCGACTATTTGCTGGGCGTGGCTACGCCCGCGCGGTTGGCGACCCTGCGCGAGGCGTCGCCGGACGCGTTGGTGAGCATCGACGCGCGCGCGGGGCTCGATCGCTATCCCGACGTCGATCTCGTCACGCCGAACGACGGCGAAGCGGCGGTGGCGCTGGCGCGGCCCGTTGTGACCGACGACGAGGCGACATCCGGCGCGCTCGAATTAAGGGAGCGGCTCCGCGCGCGAGCGATCCTCTTGACGCGTGGGAACCAGGGCATGCTGCTCGCGGATGGCGAGACGCATCGCATCGCGATTTCCGGGCCCTCGGAGATTGTCGATCCGAGTGGTGCCGGCGATACGGTCGTGGCGGTGGCCGCCCTCGCGCGGGTCGCGGGCGCGAACTACCTGCAGGCGGCGCATCTGGCCAATGTCGCGGCCGGAATCAGCGTGATGAAAGTCGGCCCCGCGAGCGTGACGCCCGCCGAAATCCTGGAGGCCGTCCATGGGTGAGGTCGTGGCGGCGCGCGAGGAGTTGGCAGCGCGCTGCGCCTCGCTGAAGGACGGCGGCAAGCGCGTCGTGCTGACCAACGGCGCGTTCGACCTGTTGCATGTCGGGCACGTGCGCGCGCTGCAAGATGCCAAAAGCCACGGCGATGTGCTCGTGGTCGCGATCAACGCGGACGAGTCCGTCCGCCGGCTCAAGGGTGAGGGCCGCCCCGTCGTTCCCGAGGCGGAGCGCGCCGAGGTGGTAGCCGCACTGGCCTGCGTCGACCTCGTGCACGTGTTTCCGGAGGACGATGTCGAAGCGATCCTCCGCGCGATCCGTCCGGACGTGCATGCCAAGGGCCGCGACTACACCGTGGACACCGTGCCCGAGCGTGAAGTCGCGCGCGAGGTCGGCGCCGAGATCGCGATCGTCGGCGACCCGAAGGATCACTCGTCGAGCGGTCTGCTCGATCGGGTCAATCAGCCTCGAATTCAGGGTGATTAAGCCCCGTTCGCGAAACTGCTAACGTGAGCGCTGTGAGTTCCCAGCCCCCGGAGAACGCCGAAAACGTCGTCTCGTTGCACAAGGATCGAGTCGTGCGCGAAGACGGCGACCGTTTCGTCAAGGAGTTCGCGCTGCAAAAGGACCGCGACGACGAGGTGCAGCGTATGTCTTGGCTGGCCGATGCGGGTGTGCGGGTTCCGGAGATTCTCGACCTGTCCGGGTCGACGCTGGTGACGGCGCGCCTCGAAGGGCGGGTGCTCGATGAATATGTCGCCGAGCATTGGACTTCGATGTCGCGGACCGGGAAGAACGCGCTGATCGATCGCGTGGCCGAGCTTTGCCGCAAGGTGCGCGACGCGGGTTTGGATTGGCCCGATCTCGTGACGTATCACATCTTCGTCGCCGACGATCACCTGAGCGTGTTGGATCCCGCACGCGTGCGCAAGGGGCGGTTGGATCTGTCGCCGCTTTATTGGACGTGCGACGAACCGACGGTGACGCGCTCTGACCGGCTGCGGTTTTGGCGCAAGTACGCCGGCGATCAGCCCCCGCAGCGCATTCGGCGGATCGGCCACCGCGGCCGCTTCCGGCCTTATCGCTGGGTGTTTCAGCGCGGTTCGTTTCGCATGTGCCCGCCGTGGGCGGAG
>JAZFYD010000170.1:0-7358 GCA_036443405.1 Planctomycetota bacterium | reverse complement strand
CCCCGCCGCGGCCGCGCCGGCCCGCGCCGTTTTGCGAACGCGCGCGCCGCGGGCCCCACGCGGGCGCGCCGTCCGGCGCGCGGCCGGGTTTTTCCACACCGGGCAAGGCACTCTCGACCCGACCGTCGCCGTCAAGCACGCCCTTCAGGACGCGCTCGGCGGCGCTTCGGACGCGGCTCCTCCGGCCGAGTTACCGGTCCCCGTCTTCTTCCTGCCACGACCGCCGCGCGAGCGACGGCGCCGTGTCGGGGCGCCTGATTCGCCCTCTGCCGCGGTGGCCGCGGACGTCTTCGATTTTTTCTTCGCAACCTTCTTCGGTGCTTTCTTCGCGGCCTTCTTGGTCGTCTTCTTCGCGACCTTCGCCTTCTTGGCCTTTGTCGTCTTGGCCTTTTTCGCCTTCGGCGCGGCGGGACTTGCCTCTCCATCACCCCCACGCGCGTCGGCTGTGGCGGCGCTCGCGGTCGACGCGGCCGTGGCGGCGCCTGCGTCTGCCGCTGCCGCCGCGGACGAGGACTTCTTCCGGCCACGGCCGCCACGGGAGCGACGCCGTTTCTTCGCCGGTGCCGGTTCGCCATCGGACTCCGGCTTCGCGGCCGTGCGCGTGGCCGTGCTGCTGGCCGTGCTGTCGGCCGGTGCCACCGACTGCCCCGAACTGCGTGACGAACGCCGGCGGCGCGACTTGCGCCGGCCGGGTTCCTGTCCGCCGACACTCACGATGATGCCCGCACCGCGCTGCATTTGACGCGCGTTCTCCTGCACGGCGCCGAAGTGGATGAGCGCGGCGCGTGCGGCGCCCTGCTCGGCCTCTTTCTTGGTCTCCGCCCGGGCGCGGCCGACTTCCTTTTCGCGCACCACCGCCGCGACCTCGAACTGGCGGCCGTGCGCGGGACCGAGCTCCCGAATCACGCGGTAGCTCGGGACGGCGTTGCGCTCGCGCTGGCAGTGGTGCTGCAGCATCGACTTGTAGTTGCGCTCGGCACGATCCTCCTCGATCTCCTGAATCACGACGTTCAGGTGTCGGAGGATGAACTTGCGCACCGCGCTCAGACCGGTGTCGAGATAGATCCCGCCAACGAGCGCCTCGAACATGTTGCCGAGAAGCGAGGACGGAATCTCGCGTTTGAGCACGCCCTTGCCGACCAGGATGTAACGGTCGAGGCCCATGGCTTTCGCTATGCGTTCGAGCGTCGCGCGGGACACGGCCTGGCTCTTGATGCGTGTCAGCGTGCCCTCGTCCTCGTCCGGGTAACGCCGGTAGAGCGCCTCGGAGATCACCAATCCGATGACGGCGTCCCCGAGGAATTCGAGCCGCTCGTTACTCGGCCGGCTGTCGTTCTTGATGCTCGAGTGGCTGAGGGCGTTCAGCAGGAAGGAGCGGTCACGAAAGGCGTGACCCAAAAGAACTTCCAGGTCGGCCAGTTTGTCTTCGTGCATGTCGTTTGTTCCAGACACGCACGCGGGGAACGGAACGACGCCTCAGCGTCGCCTCGCACCACGCGTGGCGCGGTTTCAAAAGTCTCCGTACCAATCGAGCCCTTGAAGCCGAAGGGGCTTCGTGCGGTCGATCGGCTAATGAAGAAAGTGTCGTGTACCTGTAAAGACCATCGCAATGCCGCGCGCATCGGCGAACGCGACGCACTTGTCGTCGTTCTTGCTGCCGCCCGGCTGGATGGCCGCGGTGGCGCCCGCCTCCAGTGCGACTTCGAGCGCATCGTTGAACGGCAGGAAAGCGTCTGACGCGAACACCGCGCCCTGGGCCTTCTCGCCGGCCTTCCGAACCGCCATGACGGCGGAATCGACGCGGCTCATCTGGCCCGCACCCACCCCGACCAACTGCCGGTCCTTCGCGAGAACGATCGCATTGCTTTTGACGTGTTTGCAGACGCGCTGCGCAAAGAGGAGGTCCGCGACCTCCGCCTCGCTGGGCGCGCGCTTGGTTACTACCTTTAGATCGGCCGGTTCGGTCACCTTCCGGTCGAGTTCCTGAACCAGGAGACCACCGGGGAGGGTTCGAACCTCGCGGTCGCCGCTGGCTTCGGGGCAGGCCAGGATGCGGACGTTTTTGCCCCACTTGGGCTTTGCCTGCAGGATCGCGAGGGCGTCCGGCTCGATTGCGGGCGCGATGATGACCTCGACAAAGCGGCCGGGTTCGGCGATCGCTTCGGCGACATCGGCGGTCAGGGGCCGGTTGAACGCCAGGATTCCACCGAACGCGGAGATCGGGTCGCCCTCCCAGGCGCGGCGGAACGCAGCCAACAGGTCGTCGTGGGAGGCCACTCCGCAGGGGTTGGCGTGTTTGACGACGACGCAGGTCGGGTCCTCGTGGACGCCGACGGCGGAAAACGCCGCGGCTGCATCCTGGAGGTTGTTGTACGAAAGCGGTTTGCCGTTGAGCACGTCGGCGTCCGGCAGGCCGCCGCCACCCGGTAAGCGGTAGATCGCCGCCGACTGGTGCGGGTTTTCGCCGTAACGCAGCGTGCGCACTCGCTCCGCCTGAAGAGTCAGAGTCGCGGGGAACGCGTCGTCGCCGTCCTCGGCGCCGGTGGTCGCACCCTGGCCAGCGAGATACTGGGTGATCGCGCGGTCGTAGGTCGCGGTGTGCGCAAACGCCTTCGCAGCAAGCTGGCCGCGGAATTCGCCGTCGAGACTCCCGGCGCCGATTCGTTCGAGAATCTCGGCGTAGTCGCCCGGATCGATGACCGGCACCACGTGGGCGTGGTTTTTCGCGGCGGCGCGCAGCATGCACGGGCCCCCGATGTCGATCTGCTCCACCGCCTCGGCCAGCGTCACCCCGGGTTTCGCGATCGTCTCGACAAACGGGTAGAGGTTCACGCAAACCAGGTCGATGGGCCCGATGCCGTGGGCCTCCATCTGCGCGCGGTGCTCCGGGTCGTCCCGGCGCGCGAGGATGCCGCCGTGGATCTTGGGATGCAGCGTCTTGACGCGGCCACCCAGCATCTCAGGGAAGCCTGTGTAGTCCGCGACCTCTTGGACGGGAATCCCAGCTTCCTGGAGCTTGCGGGCGGTCCCCGAAGTGGCGAGCAACTGAGTGCCGCCGTCGTTCAGCGCGCGCGCGAATTCGACGATGCCGCGCTTGTCGAAAGGAGCGAGGAGGGCTCGGGAAATCGTTGTCATGAAAGAACTTAGGTCGACGGCCGGCTTGTTGTGGGCCCTCGCAGCAAGGCCGCGGGAGGGAAGTCGAAGATCGTAGCACCCGAGACCGTCCGCTTCCATTTTGGGAAGCAGGCTTGATCTCGTTGTGCGGCGGGGCGTCCCGTCCACGGGAACCGACCTAACTCGTTACTGCGAAGTTGGTTAGAGCTACGCCTCGGTCCCCATGCGGGATCTCAGGTAGGCCTGGATGAAGGTGTCGATGTCGCCGTCGAGAACACCCTGGATGTTGCCGACTTCCGTGTTCGTGCGGACGTCCTTCACGAGCTGATAGGGCTGCATGACGTAGTTGCGAATCTGCGACCCGAAGGCAATCTCGCCCTTCTCCCCGTACATCTTCTTCAGCTCCGCATCGCGCTCCTTTTCCTGGAGCCGGTACAGCTTCGCCTTGAGCAGCCGCATCGCCATCGTGCGGTTGCGCTGTTGCGACCGTTCGTTTTGGCAAGCGACCACGACACCCGTCGGCATGTGCGTCAGCCGCACCGCGGACTCGGTCTTGTTGACGTGCTGGCCACCCGCACCGCCCGCGCGATAGGTGTCGATCTTCAGGTCCTTCTCATCGATCTCGATCTTGATGTCGTCGTCGAACTCCGGCAACACGTCCACCGACGCGAACGAGGTATGACGGCGCTTTTGCGCGTCGAACGGTGAGATGCGGACGAGTCGGTGCACGCCTAACTCGCCGCGCAGGTAGCCGTAGGCGTAATCGCCGCGCACCGCGAGCGTGGCGCCCTTGATGCCACCCTCGTCGTTCGCGCTCACCTCGAGCAGTTCGGTTTTGTAGCCCGAGCGTTCGGCCCAGCGCAGGTACATGCGCAACAGCATCTCGGCCCAATCGCAGGACTCGATGCCGCCCGCGCCAGGGTGGATCGCAACCACCGCGTCGCTCTCGTCGTGTTCGCCCGAGAGCATCAGGCGAAACTCGAGGGCATCGACCCCGGGCACGATCTCGCCCACCGACTGCTCGATCTCGGCGCGGTCCTCGTCGCTCTCGGCGATCTCCCAGAGCTCTTCCGCCTCGTCCATCTTCGCCACGCACTCCAACCACGGGTCCATGCGGGCGCGCAGTTGCTTGTGCTCGGCGACGGTCTTTTGGGCCGAACCCGGGTCATTCCAGAAGTCGGGCGCGTTCATGCGCGCCTCGACTTCGGCGCGCCGCTTGGTCAAAGCGGGGAAGTCAAAGACTCTCCTGGGCCTGGCGGACCCTGGTGCGGAGTTGTTCCAAGCGGGACGAGATGTCGTCGGCGGCCATGCACCACAAAATAGCCGAACGGAGCCGTGTTGTCCGTTATCGGAGCCCACGCTACTTCAACGTGCGCTCTTGGTACTGGCCGCCACTTTGACCCGCGATCTCCCTGAGTAGGGAAAGGTGTTCGTCGCCGTCTACGCCGCGCACGACCGAAACCGTGTGAATCTTCACGGCGCGTTTGTTGATGCGCGCGAGCTCCTTGAGGATGTCGCGCGGGAGCTTTTTTCGCCCGCGGTTCGGCTCGCCGTCGCTGATCACGAAGAGCTCGTCGGCGCCCATGCGGAGACCCAGCTCGATGGAATCGAAGAGATTCGTGTAGGACTTGATCTCCAGGTCCTTCAGCGAGTCGAGGAAGAGTTCCTTCGTGATCGGGTCGGCCCAGCTCAGCCGTCCGCGCCACGGCTTGATCTCCTCGTTGAAGAAGATGACCTCGAACTGCGCCGCCGAGGGCAGCCCCTTGATCGCCCGCGTGAGTTGGCTGTTCGCGAGCGGCAGTTTGTAGCGCATGGAGGCGCTGATGTCGTAGCAGAACACGATGCGGCGGCCGCGCACGCGGATGCCGAAGTAGTACGGATTCAGCGGGTCGCCCTCGGAGTCGTGCGCGTAGCGCCGGCGCCCGGTGCCGTCGGGGTCTTTGAGCGGGTCCTGTTTGGGCTTCAGGGGTTCGACCTTGCCGCCCATGTCCCACCAGACCTTCCACTTCACTGGATCGCTACCGTAGTCGCGGCGCGTCAGCTGCGTCAGAGCCTCGGCGGCGGCGACGTTCAAACCCGGATCGTCGCGCTGCACCATGGCGATCAGCGGCGGGAACGACTTCCGTGTGGGGCGACGCGCCAACGCGAGAGCTGCGGTCGCGCGCAGGTACCACTCCTCCGTGGCCGCTGCCCGACGCAGAAGTTCGTCCGCCGCCCCGCGGCCCGGCACGCGCCCGATGCACCGGAGCATCGCGGCCCGCGCCAGGGGCTCCTTCTCCCGCCGCAGAATCGCCAGGAGCACCGGGAACGACGTCTCGTGCAGGGTCGCAAACGCGCGTTCGGCCTCGAGGAGGACGCGATCGTCGCGCTCTTTGGGAACCCACTCGGCGAACCGCTCGATCGCCCGGGGCCGCTTGAGGCGGGCCAGGGCGCGGACGGCCAGCGCCCGTTCCTGCCCACTCACGTGGGACGACCAGTACCGCACCAGCGCGCGATCGAGCTTGTCGGCCTGGGATTTGGTCTCAGCCGCCTTGTGCCCGTCCGCAAACGCCTTCAAGGCGGAGAGGCGCCGGGACCGGTGCTCGTGGCGCAGATCCCGGACGGTCTTGCCGAAATCGTCCGCCGAAAGTTCCGGGGCACAGAGGGCGGCCCAAAAGGCGACCGGAAAGGCGATCGTGATTGAAAAACGCATGCGTTAGTGAAGCTTCCTCCTGTGTTACAAACGCGCGGCGATGGATCCTTTCGTGAGGCAGAGGCTCGAAGGAGTAAAGAGGCGGCGGCGCCTCGTCATTCTGCTCGTTTTTGTCGCCATCATCTTGACGATTGTCGTGGCCTTCCGCGCGGTCCTCACGCCATTTTTGGTGGCTTTTTTCGCGGCGTACCTGATCGACCCGGTCATCAACAAGATGGCCCCGGTCCGAATCTTCAACCGCTTCACACTCGGTCGCGGCGGTTCGATTCTCGCGATCTATGTCGTGCTGCTGGTCACGGTCTACCTCGTCGGCGAGTTCACGATCCCGAAATTCGCCGAGCAGATCCAGGACGCGCGCGACGACCTGCCAAAATTCCAGAACACGGTGGAGGAGCTGGCCGAGGGCGTCGTGCAGCGTTGGCGGAGGTGGACCGGTCGGGCCGCGGACGATGAGGAAGCCGCCGAGAATACGGACGTGGCCACGGTGGACCCGGGCCGCACGCGGTTCGAACTCAAGAATGGCGGCGCCATCGAGGGCAAGGTCCTCGGGTGGAACAAGCAGGAGTCTGAGGTCGCCGTCCTGGTCGGGGACCGCATCCAGACCATCGATGCGATGCAGGTTGAGAACAGAAAGAGCCTCGACACCAGAGGTCAGCGCGCGGCCGTGGACGTGCGCAAGATCATCGCGAGCGGGTTTGACGAACTCGTGCAAAACGTCGATGCGATCCTGAAAGTCACCCTCGGAATCGTCGCGTGGCTCGTGACGGCGGTCTATCAGATCTTTCTGATCATGATGATCACGGCGTTTGTCGTCGTCGACCGCGAGAAGATCGTTTCCTTTTTCCACAGCGTCACACCCCGAAGGCACCAGGCCCTCGCGCATCGGCTGAGCGAGTACATCGACCGCGGGCTTGCAGGCGTGATTCGCGGGCAGCTAACCATCTGCCTCGTCAACGGCATCCTGACGTGGATCGGCCTCGCGTTCTTGGATGTCGAGTATGCGCTGTTGCTCGGCGCGTTCGCGGGGATCCTCAGCCTGATCCCAATCTTCGGCACGATCCTGAGCTCGGTTCCGATCGTGTTGTTCGGATTCGCCAGCGGCGGCTGGAAGCTCGCCCTGCTCTCACTCGGTTGGATCCTGTTCATCCACTTCCTCGAAGCGAATATCCTGAACCCCAAGATCATGGGTTCGGCGAGTCGAATCCACCCCGTCGTCGTGATCTTCGCCCTGCTCGCAGGCGAGCACACCTACGGGCTCGTCGGCGCGCTGCTCGCCGTGCCCGCCGCGTCGATCGTGCAGTCCACGTTCAAGTTCTACGTGATCGACAAGCAGGCCGAGGTCGAAGAGGAACCGATCGTCGCCGCGACGTGATCGCGGGGCCTCTTCGCTAGGCCCTGTCTGAAAACTCCGCCTGACTTCCGCCTTCGCTCAAAGCTTCGGCGGGACGAGTCGGGCCGACCGCGGACTCTAGGCTCCGTCTGAGAAAACCCCTGGCTTCGATCGGCTGGATAGGCCCGTCAGCCGCCGTTCGCCTCCTAGCACTATCGATAT
>JAZFYD010000169.1:0-10772 GCA_036443405.1 Planctomycetota bacterium | reverse complement strand
CCCAACATCGCGTAGCACGCACGCAGGAGAACCGAAACTGCGCACGGGGAGTAGACCGACGCGCCACCTGGCACCTTGCGCAACCAACGGGTCCGAGGTCCCGCGGGACGAACCACCCGAACCGGTGCACGCGACGATCTCCGAGTGAAGCTGCCATCTTGACTGGCCTGTACATGGCGCCTTCGGCGCCCTACGAGATCCACTTCAGCAAGCGGATGATCCCCATCTTCGCGGCCTGGCGGTGGGCGCTGACGTCTTCGCGGTTGTGGATCTCCTCGCGGTTCTTGCGGTAGTACAAAAACGCTTCCGCGAGCATTTCCTTGTTGGTTAGCGTCGGCTGCCAGTCGAGGGCCTCTTTCGCTTTGTTCGTGTCGAACATGAACGTGCTCGCGATCATCTTGTACTGGTACGGGCCAAGCGGGGAGAGCTTGCTCCAGTACGCGAGGCGCATCGCGGGCAGCGCGAACCAGCCGGGCAACGACGCGAGGCGCGCGCCGGTTCCGGCGACCTCGACGACGTGCGCGTAGACCTCGCGCAGCGTGGAGACGTTGTCCGATCCGAGGTGGAACAGGTCGCTGCGGCCCAGCGCGGCGCTTTTCTGCGCGGCGTTGATCAGGTCTTTGGCGTACAGGAACTGGTAGCGGTTGTTGCCCGGGCCGACGAGCCAGACCTTGCGACCCTCCTCGATGAACTCGAACAGGATCGCGAGGAGGCCCAACCGGCCGCGGTCTACGATCGTGGGCACACGCAACGTCACGACATCGAGGTCGTTCGCGAACCCCTGCAGGATCTTTTCGCCCTCGAGCTTGGAGTGCCCGTAGACCTCGGCGGGTTTCGTCGGCTCGCTCTCGTTGACGGGCTCGTCGAAGTTCTTCGACCAGAGGCAGTTCGACGACGTGAACACCAGCGACCGCGTGCCGGCGCCGCGCGCTTCCTCAGCAACGACCCGCGTCCCGTCGACGTTGCTCGTCCACAGAAAGTTCTTGTCCTTCACAGCGTGCGCGAGGATCGCGGCACAGTGGAACACCGTTTCGAACCTGTGCTCGCGAAACAGCTTGCGCATCGCGTCCTGGTCGCGGATGTCGCCCTGGACGTTGACAAGGCCGTCGCGCGAGCGCGTGTCTTCGACTAGATCCACACTCACGACCTCGCGGCCCTGATCCAGCAGCGCGTGTTTCAACATGCCGCCGAAAAAGCCCGCTCCGCCCGTTACTAGGATGCTCACCGTTACCCCGATTCGACTGCATCCGCAAGCGGCGGATCTCCCGGCACGCGCGGCCGGAACAGCATGAGAGTGACCGCTTCCCAGTATTTCGTATTCGGCCAGTCGGCCCGTTCCATCACGATCCCGTGGGTGAAGAGCAACCGCATCAGGCGGCGGTGGATGTGATACTCCGCGTGCAGCATGCGTGCGCCGCTGAAGGACGTGTTGCTGGGCCCCTCCCGGAACGCCCATTGCCTCGACGTCTCCACCAAGCCGTGCAGGACCAACCAGACCCGGCCACCCGAATCGAGTTGAGACTTCACGTCAGCAAAAAACGTCTCCATGAGCGGTCCGTCCTCCTCGAGTGTCGGGAGTTCGGCCCACGAGATCCTGGTGACCCGTTCGCGATAGGGCGGCGTGATCACGGTGGCCGCGCCGCTGTAGTAATAGAAGAAATTCGACCCGAAGTTCGCCGGGCCGACCCATACCAGATCCTCCGGGCGCTCCTCACGCTCCAGCCGTTGGACCAACTTCTTCATCCCGGTTCTCGGGCGGGTCCATCCGTTGTCCGACCACTGGAAGATGATCGAGAGCGCGACTCCCGCCGCCCCGACGCGTCGCAGGAAAACCCGTTGCCGAGGCGTGACTTCACCGCTCAGACACTGCGCAAAGTAAAAGCAGCCGACCGGGACGAGGCAGACCGCGCTTCCGATCAGGTAGCGCGGGTTGAACGGTCCATGATGCAGTTGCAGCATCCAAGCGGTAAGACCGCTGATCAGCGCGATCGATAACAACGCGCTGAAAGCAACCACAGGCGCGGGATGCCCGCTTTTCGTTCTGCCGCGTAGCAACGCGATCCCGAGGATCAAGCCGGCGGCCATGACCCCGATTCCTTTTTGGCCGAACGGCAGGCGCAGAGCCTCGATCGCGAACCGGCTGGAGAGGTGTGGCCAAGCCCAGGGCTGCAAGTCCTGTCCCGATTGGATGAAAAACGACGGCAGCCACGGCGAAAAGACGGCGACACACGTCGCGCCCGCGATCGTCGCGAGCATGAACCCGCGCCGGGTCCGTTCGCGAAGCAAGAAGAACACGCCCGCCGCCACGATGACATGGATCGCGTAGTAGTGCGTCAGCATCATCGCACCGGCCGAGGCGCCCCACAGGGCTGCGGTTCTTGCGCGCGGTTTGTTCACAAACCGCAGGAACGCGAGCGCGTGCAGCAACGACAGGATTCCGAACAAGCTGTAGTTGCGCGGTTCGGTGGAGTAGTAGATGAAAAACGGGCTGGTCGCCGTCAGCAGCCCGGCCAGATAACCTGTCGCGCGGCCGAAACAACGTGTCCCGACGAAGATCATCAAGCCGACGAGGATCGTCCCGAGCACGACTTGCAGCGCGATCAGATTCCCCATCGACGCGCCGAACACATCCAGCACTGCCTTCTCCATGAAGTAGTGCAGCGGCGGCGGCCCCTCGGCCTCGAGACTGGTGACGAGATCGCCATACGTCTCGGCCTCAGTGACGAGGTACCAATCCTGCGCTTCGTCACGCCAGATACCATCGCGGGACGCGCCCTGGGCGACGCGCAGGCCGAGTGCCAACAAGAGGATGCCCGCGATCCAAAGCCAGTGAGGAATGGCGCGCGGTCCCGGTTCGGCCGTTGCGCCGTTGGGCGCGGTGGGCGGGTCGTTCTTTTCCATGGTGCCGCGCGGCAGAGACCGCCGCGTTGGGGGCAGGGATGATACTTCAAACCTTGGACCCGGCCCTGCTCCCGCCTGAACGGACAGGGCAAGCGTAAGAGGGCGCCGCACGCCTGCGCGCGCCGATTCCCTTACGGCTTGGGATAGCGGTAATACGACTCCAGCATCAGCGTGCAGAGCGCGGTTGAGAACACTCTTCCACCGACCGGGCCATACGTTCCGACGGGGTCCCACGATCCCGCGGCGTGTCCGCTCTTTTTCTGTTTGGGCAGGAGCGCCTTCTTGAGCTTGCCGTTCCACGCGCTCCATGGGCCTCCGCCGAGCCGGCTGAGCGCGTCGGTGCCGTGATACCAGTAGTAGTGCTGCAGGTACCCGATCTGCACCTTGCGCGTTACACCCTTCACCTTCATCGTCTTGAACTTGATCGACCACCGGGGTCGTTGCTTCGCGAGGGCCGGAAGGCTGGCCTTCACGCCCGGATGCGACGCGGTCTCGCCGAGCTGAATCCGAATCAGAACCGCCGACGCGGCATTGGTGGTTGTCGGCGTGTAGCCCTGTCTGTGCCCGGTCAGCGTGTACGCTACGCGGCCGTCCGCGGCGACGAGCTTCCTCAGGAGCTTCAACACGGGCTTTTTGTAGCCGCGCGACACCTTGATGCCGGCTTGCTGCGCGGTCCAAAGAGCCGACACCACCGCCGTCGTCGTCGGTACGCCCGACGTTTTCATGCCGACGAAGTAGCGCCAGCCGCCGTCGTTGAGCTGACTGTCGATGAGCGTCTCGACCCCCTGCTCGACCAGGTCCTTGAAGCGCTCTTCGCCGGTCATGTCGTAGGCTTCGGCAAACGCCTGGATCGCGAACGACGCGCCAAAGAGCGTGGAGCCCCGGCCGCCCTGAAACGAACCGGCCAACCAGTCGAGTGCGTCGGCGAGCGCCTCGCCCGTCTCGCCCTCACCCGGCTTGATGCCCGCGCCCAAAAACGCGAGCGCGGCGAGTCCGGTCACCTCGAAATCGAAACGCGACGGCACGCGTTCGCCGTGCCAGCCACCGGCCTTGCCCTCGCACTTGCAGTCGTCGCCGAATCCGTCGGAGTCCCAATACCCCGAATCCTCCTGGTGCTCGCGCAGCCACGTGAGCGCGGCAGCGACGGCCTTTTCGGTGCTGGTGTTGCCGCCGCGGCTCGAGAGCGCCTTCTTCTTCGCCGCCCCGAAACGCGATTCGGTCAGGGAACCGGCACTCGCGATGGTGCACAGTAAGAGGACCGCGAGGTAGCGCATCTGTCTTAGCAACGGTTCATCGGACCGCTTTTCCGGGAATTTGTCGGCTACGCGCGCGGGTGCGCGGACTCGTAGACCTGCTTCAACCGCTCCAGGGAGATGTGCGTGTAGATCTGTGTGGTCGCGATGTTTTGGTGCCCCAGCAGCTCCTGCACCTCGCGGAGATCCGCGCCCCGATCGAGCAGGTGAGTGGCGAAGCTGTGCCGGAGCGTGTGCGGCGAGGTGCGCGGATCGAGGCCGGCCTGGAGGACGGCGGTTTCGAGCAAACGAGCGACGCCGCGACTGCTCAGCCGAGTGCCGCGCCGGTTCAAGAACACCGGCCGCGGGTCCCCGTCGCCGCGCGGTTCCTTGAGCCACGCTTTGAGCGTGCGCACGGCCGAGCCTCCAAGGGGCGCGAGGCGCTCCCTTTTGCCTTTGCCGCGCACGCGGGCGATGCCGCCGCGCAGGTCGAGGTCGTCGCGGTCCAAACCCACGAGTTCCGACACGCGCAGGCCGCCGCCGTAGAGCGTTTCGAGGATGGCCCGGTCGCGGCTGTTTTGCGCAGCGTCGATCAGCTTTTCGATCTCCTGTTCCCCGAGGTGCAACGGGAGCGGCCGCTGGGTACGTGGCGTGCGCAACGCGCCCGCCGGGTCGGCTTTCAACGCGCCTTCGCGCACGAGGAAACGGCAAAACGACCGGACTGCCGCCATGCGCCGCGCTATGGACGACGCCTTGAGCCCCCGCGTTTTCAGCCGCGCCAAAAACGCACGCAGGTGCCGGCGGTTCATCGCCGCCAGCGAGATCTTCTCCTCGGTCAGAAACGCCGCCAGTTCGTTCAGGTCCACGCGATAGGCGCGGACCGTGTGCTCCGAGGAACTCTGGGTGAGGCGCTCCAGGAATCGGTCGATCCACTTCGCGGTCTTCACGCGTCGCCCCCGCCGGCGATCGCGCGCATCATCGCCGCGCCTTTCGCGAGCGTCTCCTCGTACTCCTCGACGGCGTCCGAGTCCGCGACGATCCCGCCGCCCACACACAAACGCAACGCGGAGTTCGCGACGACGGCCGTGCGAATGGCGATGTTGAGATCGAGGGAACCGTCGTCGCCGAAGATTCCGATCGAACCGGTGTACGGGCCGCGGTCGCTCGACTCGAGCTCGTCGATGATCTCCATCGCGCGTATCTTGGGCGCGCCGGTGATGGAGCCGCCGGGAAACGCCGCGGCGATGAGATCGGCACGGTCTCTCCCGTGGGCCATGCGACCCGTGACGGTCGCGACGCCGTGATGCACGGATGCGTAACTCTCCACGGCGCGCGCCTGCTCGACCTTGACGGAACCGATCGCGCAGACCCGCCCGAGATCGTTTCGCTCCAAGTCCACGATCATCGCCAGCTCCGCGGCATCCTTCTCGCTCGCGAGGAGTTCGAGACGCTGCGCTTCATCCTCTTTGTCATCGGCTCCGCGAGGCCTGGTCCCCTTGATCGGTTTGGTTTCGACAAGATCGCCCCGCACCCTCACAAACAGTTCCGGGCTGGTCGAGAGCACCGCTTTATCCGCACCCAGGTCCAGGTAGGCCGCAAACGGTGCCGGGTTCTCCGCCCGCAAGCGCAGATACAGGGCTAGCGGATGCCCTTCGTACGGCGCCCGGAATTCGTGCGCATAGTTCACTTGGAACACATCGCCGGCGTGCACGTACTCGACCGACCGCCGCACGGCTTCGAGATAGCGATCGCGCTTCGTTTGCGCTTCTAGCGGCCCGGTCACGCGACCGAGCGGTTCCGGCATCGCGTGCATCAGCCGGGCTTGGAGACCACGGGCGATATCGGCCGCCGCTTCGCGCCAAAGCAACCACCAGGACTCATCAACGGCGTCGTGCACGGCGACGGCCGGGTAATACGCGAGATCCATGTCCGGGATCCCGGTGTCGTCGCTGTGCCGCGCGGGCAGGTCTTCGAACGCGCGCCGCAACCCGTAGCCCAGGAGGCCGATCCAGCCCGGACCGAACGGGAGCGGCGAATCCTGCGGCATCGCCGTTGCGCGAAGCGCCTCACGCAAGAGTGTGGTGGCGTCGTTTTCCCGCGCCTGCGCGCCGCCGGGCAGCTGGATCCGGCCGTCCCCCGGTCTCCAAAACAACCGCGCGAGCGGCGCGGCGCCGATCACCGTAAATCGGTCCAGCAGGCATGAATCGAGCAGCGCGACGTGCCCGAGACCGGCGAGCCTGGACAAAAACGCGCCGTCCGGCTCGGGCAGAGTCAAACGCTCCGCACGAAGTCGTCCCATTTCCGGGAAGTCACGCAGCACGTCCGGAAGATAGCGGAAAGTGGCTCCAACGGCGTGAGCCGTAGGGCAAACAGCGGTAGGGTGGCGTAGGTGGGTTGTTACACGACCATGCTCTTGAAGGACGGCGCGATCGGCTGGTGGGAGGATCACTGGCGCCGGATCGCGCGGGGGGCGGCGACGTTGGGCCTGCCGGCGCCCGACCGCGACGAGATCGAGGCGGCGCTTCTGGAGACCTGCGCGGAGTCGATGGCGGAGTGCACCGAGCCCGCCGCCGAGATGCGTGTGCGCCTCTTTTGGGACAGCAACGGAGCGAAGGTCGACGTTGCGCCGTACCAGCGCCCGACTGGCCCGCTGAGGCTCCGGCCGCTTCGGGAACCGGCCGCCCGAAGCCGGGACAATGTCAAACGGATCGATCGCGCCGGCTATGACCGCGCGCGCGGACACGCACCGGACTGGGATGACGCCTTGCTGCTCGATGAGCGGGGCTTCTATCTGGAATCCACGGTAGCCAACGTGTTTTTCCGGATCGGGGACGACTTGATCACGAGGCCGCCCGGCGATCCCATCCTCGCCGGGATCACGCGGGACCACGTTCTCGCCGCCGCCGAGTCCCTCGGCTGGCGTCTTCAGGAGCGGCCGGTCGGTCCCGCGGATGCGGCGCAAGCCAACGCTTGTTTTGTGACAAACGCGTTGCTTTTGGCTCATCCGGTGAGCGAGATCGAGGGGACGGCACGGTTTCGATCGGAAGAAACGGCGAAAACAGTTCGGGAGTCACTGCCCAGCACAGGGCCACCGCTCTATATAATCAAGCGTTGACCGATCCACAGGATGTACGCGCAACCCGCGTCGAAACGAGGGTGAAACATGCCGAACCGCAAACTCGTTAGCCTCGCAGCTACCAGACCGATTGGCACCAGAGTCATCGCCGCTTTCGTGATCGCGGCGGGAGTTCTCACGGCCTCGGTGGCTTCGGCGCAGGACAACGGGATTACCTACACTCCCGAGCAAATCGCGGAGACCCTGGCCAACTTCAAGTCCTCCGCCAAAGACAAGAAGCAGCCCGAGGACGACGCCATCGCGCTCCTGGAGGAACTCAAGGACGCCTACTTCTACATCGCAAAAAAGGGCGACGAGGCAACAAAGGACGAGGCCAAGGCGCAGAAGTCCATCGTCAAAACCGTTGGTTGGGGCTTGAAGCGGAGGAAGCGCGATCAGGTCAATCTCGAGTGCGCAAAGGCGCTTGGCGCCATGGGCCACAAGGACGGGAACAAGGACCTCGTCAAGTGGATGGATAACAAGGTCCTCGACTCCAAGACCCCCAACACCGAGTGGGTGGAATTCGGATTCATGGCGCTGGCCAACATCGGCCAGGAGGATCAGGCGCTGGAACTGACGTTCAACTACGCAAGGGGCAAGCACACCGATTACAGCGTTTGTGACAAAGCTCTTGCGGCGTTGGCGCAGTGGCGGACGCTGAATCCCAAAAACCGCAAGGAGATCTTCAACAAGGTCCTTCAGTTGATGCAGAGCCTCGACAGCGGTCGGCGCTCGGGCGGCAACCAGCAGCGCGTCTACCAGGACCGCTACGACCGGGTGAAGGACAACGCGATGCGCACTCTCCAGGAGCTTGCCGGCGAGGGCAAGGGGTTTGGCAACGTCACCAAGGCCACAGACTGGTGGAAGGCCAACAAGGGCCGCAAGTGGGAGCCGTACATCGGAGTGGCGTTCCGCAAGGCCCCCGCAAAGAGCGAGAAGAAGGACGAAGAGAAAGCGGGCGAGAAGAAGGACGAAGAGAGCTGATCCCGCTTTTTTCGCGCGGTCACCAAGTCTCGGTTGCTTTGGGATCCCGGTCGCTTCTGGCCGAAGTACGCACCGTCGCGGATCCTGGTTACGCTTGAGGCGGCTGGAAGTCTTGGGACTTCTGGAAGTCGCTGGGTTCCGCGGGCGTCTCAAGGTCGTGACGGCCCCTGCCCAAGAAATCGCATAGGCCCCGCGTGCAAGAACGTTCCGACCCCCTCTTCCCGCTCCTGGCGACGATGGTTTCCGTCGTGGTCCTGTCTGTCGTCGTGCTCGTGTTCCTACCGCGGATCCTGCGGCCCGGGGACGGCGAAGCGCTCGATCCGCCGCCCGGCCCCAGCGCGACGGTGCCGGTCTGGGCTTGCCGCACGGTTGCGGGCGCGGCGCTCCTGCTTCAAGCTCACGTGCCCGCGCAAACCGGCTTCGCCGATGCGTTTCTAGATGGGCCGTATCAGTTCGTTCTGTTGACCGTTCACAACTTCGACGGCCCCGACCCCGTGACCATCGATTTCAGCAAGGGGCTCGTGTCGCCCGAAGGCGGTGCGACTCTGCAGCCGGTCGGAGAGCTGTTGAAAAAGCCGGTCGAACCGCGCTGGAAGACCTTGTTGGGCGCTTTGGGGACCGGATCCGAAATCGTGGTCACGCGCGGCCGCAGCGGCCAGATGCTGCTCGCGCTCGCGGGCGATCCGGAGTCGGACTCCGTCGCGAAACGAACGGTGTTTCAGACGGGCGGGCTGAAGTTCGAGCGGCGCGAGATCTCGCGCTCGCGGCTCGCGGCCTGGCTCGACCGACCCGACTGGTCGGAGTTCGAAGGATTCTGAACATTGTCCTGAAAGATCGGGCTTCTGGATGGAGGCACGCAGCGTGAACGACGAACGCGAAACCAACGAGACCGAGGCGGTGTCGGATCACCCCCTTGTGCAATTGCCCGAGGGGGGCGCGCCGGCGGATACCGTCGCATGGGCCGCGATGGCGGAGGCGTTCCGCGCCCAGGCCGAGATGGTGCAGCGCATCCACGAGACGCAGCGCACCCTCGTAGAACAGTTGCATCGAAACGACAAGTCCCCCGACGTGCTGGCCTCGACACGGTCGCTGAACGAGACGTTCAAGGGCCTCAGCGAGATTCAACGGGGCCTGCTGGACGCCGTATTGCGCCGGGACCGCGGAGGGCCGCTGGCTCTTTTGTCCTTGATCGTCGCGCTGTCGATTCTGACGTTCGTGATCGTTGACAAATCGACGGGTGAGCCCGCCGTGCTGGCGTCCGACCACGCACGCGCCTTGGATCGCAACCGCGATCTGGAGTTGGCCGTGACCGGCTACCGCGCTGCCGAGCCCGTGCACCGCGAGGAGACACGGCGCCTCGAACAGCGTTCCCAGGATGCGGAACAGCGCCACCAGGAGTCGGTCCGGCGCGCTGAGACGGCGGAGTCGGCGTTGCGGGCGAGCGAAACGGAGACCGCGCGGCTTCAAGCCGAGGCGGCGGACCGCGACGCCCAACTCGGCGAGTTCGTGCTCTTGAGACAGCAGGCCGAGGATGCGGCCCGCATCCAATTGGAGAGTGTCGACCTCACCCGCCGCCTGCGGGCCGCCGAGGCCCGGGCCGAGCGGCTCGAAAAGGAGCGCGAACGCCTGGCCGGGATGCTGCTCGACGAGCGCATCGAGGCCCGCAGCCCCGCCGACAAGGTCCTCGCCGCGGCGAAGGAACGCGGCCTGATCCCGAAACCCAAGCCGGCCGGCGACGCGAGCATGCCGCTCCGGGGCGCCGCCGCCAGCACTTTCACCCGCCGCCTCAACCGGCTTTTTCAAAAGGCCGAGGGCGAGGACGCGTACGAGGCCATCGTGGTCCGTGGGGTATTGGGGTCGGTCCTGCAGGAGGTTTCGGTCGGCCGCTACCGGGGCCCCAAGCTGCTCAACACCTTGCAGGCCAAGACGTTGGAGATATTCGCGGACCCGGAAAAGGACCAGATCGAACTCCGGTTCAAGGACGGCTCGACGAGCACGATTTCACGGCCGGGGAGCCCCATCTCGTTCAGCGGGGGGCGGCATTCGGTCTTCTTGAGGGGCGTGGGCCTAACCGCCTGGCTGGCCCGATTCCGGCACCAAGTGGCGATTGGGGCCGACGGTATGTTGACTTGGAAAAGCACCGCGTCCTAAATTAGTGGACCTACACGTCCCCGCGCGGTGCCGGGGCGATTCAACATAAAGAACCTCAGAAGGCCAACCCGGCGAAACTAGCCGGTTCATCGAGTCGGATCCGCGGTGTTTCTGGTCCAACGGCTGACGCCGTTGGGACGATCTGGATCAGCGACCGACGGATCGCTCGCGATAGAGGCGCCCCTCTGGGGTTCCCTGCTTCCGGAAAGGGGGCTGGGACATGGATTATCTGTTCGGCGGCATCGGAGGCCTGATCGCGGGCTTTCTGATCGGTCGGTTTATTTATCAACGCGTCGTCGCCGGCAAAGAGGCCGAAGCCCGGTCCAAGAGCGACGAGATCCTGAAACAGAGCCGCGAGGAGGCCGACCGCGTCCTCAAGGAGGCTTCCG
>JAZFYD010000168.1:0-17595 GCA_036443405.1 Planctomycetota bacterium | reverse complement strand
CAAGAAAGCGACCAGGAAAACGGCCAAGCCGGCCGCAAAACAGGCGAAGAAGTCGCCGACCAGGCAGGCCGCCAAGGGGGCGACCAAAGAGGTGCGCAAAGCGCGCAAGAAGACACGCGGAAAGCGGACAGCAGAAAGGAAGGGCCCGCGCTGGGCGGTGGCCCTTTCCGGGCACGGAAGCCGCGGCGCGTTCGTGATCGGTGCGCTGGAGCGCTTCCGGGCACTGGAGGGCCGCTTCGACTGTCCCGTGCTCGTCGGGAGCGGCACCGGTGCGCTTGTCGCGGCGCTTGCGGCCACGAACCTGTGGCAGGAGATGCGTTCGACGGCACACTCCCTCGCCAGCGGCAAGTTGCTCCGGCTTCGTTACCCCTGGGCGCCCCACGCCGGCGCGAATCTCTTCCTGGCGTCGCTCATGAACACGCAGAGCCTCTACATGACCGACGGCTTGAAACGGATTCTGGCCGCGCGTGTGGATCCGGAAGCCCTCAAGGCGTCCGACACCGAGGTCCACTTCGTGGCGCGCAACATGCAGACCGGCGAGGTCCGCACGTTCAACAACCGCGACGACAGCGAACGCGATCTCATGGACGGGCTCGAGGCCGCGTTGAGCCGCCCGGTCACCATGCCGCTTGTCCGCGCCGGGGAGGAGCGCTACCAGTATTCCGGTGCCGGCGTGTCGGCGGACGCCACGTTGCGCGCCCTGTTTTGCGCGCTGCGCCGCGACGGAACGCCGAAGGTGGACCGTGTGCTCGCGATTTCGGCCGGGACCGACGCCGGAGCCGAGTTCGGTTATCGCGATCTCGTTTCGATTCTGCACCGCACCCTCGATCTCGCCTCCGGGGACGGCTCCATCCGCAACGCGCAACTCGTCAACGGCCTCCTGGGGCTGCGCCAACATCTTCCGACGCGAGCGTTCGAGGCCGCGGTCTCCGCCCTCGATCCCGACACGCAGGCGGCCGTCCGTTCGCATCTCGAAAAACGCCCGGTCCCGGTGCGTCACATCCACCCGGGCGCCGAGCTCGACGGCGTCAGCGCGCATGAGTTTCGCTTGGACGGAATCGCGCGCGCGCTCGAAGCGGGCTCCCGCGCGGCGTCGGACGCGCATGCCAAGGGCTGAGTTTCTCGAGGACCCGGCGACCGCTTCCGCGGATCGCCCCGGCCGGGATTGCCACCGGCCCGGTTAGTATTCCCTGCTCGTCGCCATGAAAACAAACGGACTGCTCGTCGCCCTCCTCCTCACCCTGTTCGCAACCGCGGTCCCCGCCCAGGACGGCGAGGAGAAAAAGCCCCAGGCCGCCAGACCCAAACCGTTCCCCGGGCCGCGCTCGGTTTGGACCGCGTTCTATGACCGCACCAAGCAGGCCAAGGCCGCCGCGGGTGCGGAACGCGAGGCGCGCTTGACCGAGGCCGGGCGCCTGTTCGACCTCTCCGGCGTCAACTCGGCCGACCGCGACCGGACCGGCCGGCAGGCCGCGGACAAGCTGAAGTTCGTCCTCGACCGGGTCGCGTCGGGCGTGAGCGATTTTTGGTGGGAGCCGAAGGAGAGCGACGAGGCCCAGTACGCGTGGGAGGCGCCCGACGAACGCGGCACGGTCACGATGACCCGTGGCGCGGACGGCAACTGGCGGTTTTCGGCGGAGACGCTGTCGGGCGTCGATGACCTCCGCGCGAATGTCCTTGGACTCGATCCAAAGGCGGACAACGCGGACGCGTCCCTGCTGGGCGAGTCGACGATCTTCTACCGGTACTTCTCCGGCTGGTGGCTGAACCGCCTTTGGATGCTCGAGAACTGGCAGTGGTTGATGCTGCTTGTGCTGATCCTCGCCGGCGTGGTCGTCGGGGCGGTCTTCCGCTACTTCATCATGTCGTTCTCGCGCCGATGGGCCCGGAGCCGCGGCGTGGAAATTACCCGGGGCCGTCGAACCGGACGCCCGTTCGCGCTCGTCGCGATGGCGGCATTCTGGTTCTGGGGCGTTCCGTATCTCGCGCTGCCGCACACGTTCGACGCCGCGCTCATCGGCGTAACACGCGTCGTCCTGATGGTCGGCGCGGTCTGGGCATCGTGCCGCATCATCGACATCCTCACCGAAGCGTTCGCCGGCATGGCGGCGCGCACCACGACCAAGCTCGACGATCTTCTGGTCCCGATGATGCGCCGCGCGATCAAGATCTTCGTGGTCGTCCTCGGCATCGTATGGATCGCCGACAACCTCGGCATGAACGTCGGCGCGCTGCTCGCCGGCCTCGGCATCGGCGGCATCGCGATCGCGCTGGCGTCGAAGGACACCGTCGAGAACTTCTTCGGCGCGATCTCGATCCTCGTCGACCGGCCGTTCCAGGTCGGCGACTGGGTTCGCATCGGCTCCATCGAGGGCACGATCTCCGAGGTCGGTTTCCGCTCCTCGCGCGTGCGGACGTTTTACGACTCGATCATCACGTTTCCGAACGCGCTCCTGATTCGCACGCCCGTGGACAACATGGGCAACCGCCGATACCGGCGCATCAAGGCCACGCTGGGCGTCGCCTACGACACGCCCGCCGCCAAGTTGGAAGCGTTCCTCGAGGGCATCCGCGAGCTCATCCGGATCCACCCCTACACCCGCAAGGACTACTACCTCGTCTACTTCTCCGGGTTCGGCGATAGCGCGCTGGAGATCCTCCTCTATTGCTTCGTCCAGACCCCCGACTGGCAAACGGAGCTTCGGGAGAAACAGCGCCTGCTTCTCGATATCAAGCGGCTCGCGGAGACGCTGGGCATCGAGTTCGCGTTCCCCACGCGCACGCTGCACATGATCGAGGCCAAGAACGCGCAGCATGATCGTACGACCGATGTCGGCGCCGCTCAGTCGCGCGGGCGCCGCACGGCGCAGCAGATCCTCGAGGAATTCACCGGAAGCGAAACGCCGCCGCCGGTGTCGATCCAGCGCGGGCCGAGCGAATCGGACGGCGATAGCGGACGCGAATGACCGAACGGGACGGGATATCGCCGGACGCATCGGCGCCCGAAGCGACCTCGCCCGAGTTGTTGCAACGCGTCGAGCGGCTCGAACGCCGGGTCGCGTTCCTGCGCGGCGACAGCGATCCCGACAGCGTCGCCAAGGCGCAGCGCCTGGCCGAAACCGAGCGCGAACTGCTTTCGCTCCTGCAGGAGGCGAGCCGCGTCGAACCCGAGTTCGCACACCACCTCGGCCATCCGGTGGTCGCCACGGCGGCGCAATGGCGCGACACCGCGGCGCACTTCGGACTCGATGACGCCGCAAAAGCAACCGACGGCATCCTGAGCGGACTGTTGAAGGACCGCCGCGAGGAGTGGCGCACGGGTGTTGCGAACGAGGCGGGAGACCCGGATGCGGACCGTTGCTTTCGCGAGCTGAAGAAGCTGTCCTCGCTCGAACGCGAGGCGCTTCGGCGGCGCCCGGGGCACTCACCGCATGACGGTGACCGCACCCCGTTGCGCGAAGCGTTCCTGACGGCGATCGCGCAGACCCCGCCGAGCCGCCAACAGCTCGAGGCGTGGTCGGTGGATCTGTGCGACCGCGCCGAGGTCGTGATCACCGGCTGCGACGAGTTCGACGCCCGCGAGGCTGTGCAGCACCTGCACCTGGTCGCCGGTGATGTCGACTGGCATCTGCGCAACATCGACGTTAAACACGGACTGCGCCGCGCACGGCTCAAACGCAAGCATCGGCGCCTCATCGCGGAGGAGCAGGAACGGCATCTTCAGCGCCGCCTCGAAACGCGGTTCGGCGAGGCCAACGTGGCACGGTCCGAGCGGATCATCTTCTGGTTGATCCTCTTTGTCCTCTCGCTGCTGTCGGTGGAGATGCTGTTCGACTGGAGCGATTCGACGCTGGCCGTGTTCACGATCCTGGATGCCGCGGCGTGCGTCCTGTTCCTCGCCGAGATCGCGGTGAAGATCTACTACGTCAAGGGCCGCTGGCTCTGGTTCTCGCGCCACCTCTTCGTCGACATCCTGCCGTCGATCCCGTTCGGACTCCTGTTGTGGGACGCGCGGTTCAACAACGCGCAGGCGCTGCGGGCGGCGCGCCTGCTGCGCATCGGGCGTGTCCTGCGTTTTGTGCGTGCGTTCGGGTTCCTATCCCGCGGCGTCGATCGGTTGGCGCGGTCTTACAGCTTCCTGCTCAACAAGAACCTCCTGCTGTACCCAACGAGGGCCGAGCGGGCCAAGGCGCGGCGTGAGGCTCGCGGGCTCGACGTTCGCTTGCGCAAGGTCGAAGCGCACCTGAACGAGCGCTGGGAGCGTCTGCTCACAACCGCACCGGAACCGGCCCGCGGTGAGGTCGCGATGGTAAGGGCGCAAGGCTGGGAACGTGCACACGGAGACGGGTTGACCAGGCTCGCGCACGCCCAGGAAGCGTTCGAAACGCCGGAGAGCGACATCCCCGCTGAGACGGTGTTGCAACACCTTTCGGGCATCACTGCGGAGGAGGTCGAGGCTGAGATGGGCCCCGACTTCGTCGAGCGTGTCGGGCGGGCCGTGCGTTTGTTCCAGCCCATGCGCTGGCTTCCGTTCATGGGCCGGTTCGTTCCGCGCATCAGTCCCGGCATGACGCCGGCCGAACTCACGGCGGCGGCGGCCCGGCAGTTCACGCGCACGTTCAAGCGCTATCACGATCGCTGGTTCTGGTTCGCCGATCTCTACGGCACCGTCACGCCCGCCCAGTTCGTCGACCGCGTCGGGACCGCGATCGTGAAAAGCACGTTTCGGCCGGCGTACCGCCTCGCGCTGTTCGGGCTCCTGTACTTCCTCATGAGCCTGCTCGTCCCGGACGCCCCCGAGGACCTTGCGGCGGGAATCGACACGAACACGCCGATCACCGCGCCGGAAAACGGAACGGCCCCCGCCGCGGGCGCCCCCCCCGTTCCGCCCGCGGACCCCGGGATATTCCGCCAGGTGTTCCACCTGCTCAACAGCATCGTCACTGGATTGCTGATCTATCTCGGGAGCATCTGCGTCGTGTTGTTGGGCATCGGCATGTGGCTCAGGCGCCTCGCGGGCCAGGCGACGGCGTTTTATGCGCAGTCGGCCAAGGCGCAGTTCCTCGCGCTCACGGAGTCGATCAAGGGGCGCAACCTCGAACGGGACGCGATCGTCCTGGACCGGCGGGTACTCGCGCTCGAGACACCGATGCAGGACAACCTGCGCGAGTGCACGGCGGAGCAGCGCCGCGGCCTTTTCGCCGACGGCGTGCGGCGCTGGCTGTTGCAAGCGCAAAGCGGCGGGGCCGACAGCGATGCGTTCGACGCCGTCGAGCGGACGGTCTTGCTCTACCGCGATGGACTCGATGGGTCGCTGCTGACGGAGTCGGACACACGAACGACCAGCCAACTGCTCGGCAACGCGTCGCTTCGCAACCTGCGTCTTTTGTCGAACCGCGTAACCAGGCGCGAGCGGCTGTCCCTGCAACGACTGGATCTCGACCGCCCCACCATGTTGCTCGGGGGGCCGTACTTCTGGTTCAGCCTCATTTCGCAGGCCGTGTCGCACGGCGTCGCGCGCCTGATCGTCGACTACAACCGCCACGCGATCCCGCTGCGCGAGTTGGACCTCACGCCGAAACTGCCACGCGAAGCCTACGACGGCTGGATCGAGTCCGCGCGGATGGAGTCGGTGCCGTCGCTGGACGTTTTCTACGTCACGACGACGTTCACCGCGTTGCATTTTCTCGATGACGATCCGGGGCGCGATCGCGACGTCGAGCGGCGCTTCGGGAAGAAGGTGATCAAACGGCTGAAGCGGGATCGGGAGATGTTGTTCCGACGGATCTTCGGGACCTATCCGCTCCATCGGCGGCCACGCGACCAGCGCGTCGTGAACCTGTTTCGTTTCTATCACCGGTGGCTTGCCGGCGGACGCACGTTGTTGGTGCCCGTGTACTTCATGTGGCGCGGGCTCAAACTCGCCGCCGGGTACGCGCGATGGCTGGCGCGGTGCGTCTCGGAGATCCGGCGGCCGCGGTTCGAGGTCGACGAGGAGGCCGCCGAGGGCGCGGACTTCGCGACGGCGGTACGCAAGATCGATCGCATGCGCCGGCCGGTCGTCGAGAGCGCGATCGCACTGCGGGCGCGTGTGGATGCGGAGTATCTCGGCGTGCGGTTGCCCGGAGTGCCGCAGGGCCTGCCCGAGGGAACGACGCTCGACGACGACATGCGTTTTCTCAACGTGGATCCGGCGTTCGCGGAAAAGATGGCCGCCGAGCGCCAGCGCGCCGCGCGCGACATGGTGCGTTTGGGGCGGCTGATCCAGGACGGATTGTGGGATCGCATTGCCAAGCAGCTCGGCGTGCCGAGGGAGCGTTTCGGGCGCGAGCACCTGCGCGCGGCGGCCGCTGCGTATCTCGCCGACATGTACGGCGTTCGGTGCCTACTGAGTGGCGACGCCATTTTGTCGGAGACCTATCGACGCGTGGCGCAGCGCGAGCCGTTGGCGGCGCCACGCATGCCGCGCTTTGGTTTGCACAAGAAGTTTCGCGCGTACTGGGCCGAGCATGGATTCGGCGACCGGGCGGCGCGGCGCGCTGCGTGGCGGGCGACGGTCCACAACACCGATGGTGTGGCGGACGCGCTCGAGGTGTGGTCCCGGCGCGACGCATCCTCGGACGACGCGGATGTGACCGTGCTCGCGGACTTGATGCGCCACCCCGATCGCATCAGCGATCAGATCGTGACGCTGCGAGCCGTTCAAACGCTGGCGCTGATCGACGTGCTGAATTACCGCGAACACGTGTACGCGCTCGGCAACTACCAAAACGAGGACCCGGACCGGCCGGCGGATCTGCTGACGTTGGCGTAGAGCAGCTCAACTCCTTCGCCTTAGCCTGCCGCCTCGGCCTTGGCCTCATCCTCGGCCTTGGCCTCATCCTCGGCCTTGGCCTTGGCCTCAAAAGACGAACTCAAGGACAAGGTGAAGGCGAAGGATGAGGATGAACTGGGCTGCGCCCCGACGCTACATGCAGGCCCGCAGGAATTCCGTCGGGGCCTGGTTCTCGATGATCACCGTGGCCTCGCCGTCCCTGTGCATCGTCGCGCGCGACAAAACGACCTCGGGGGTCTTGTTGGGCGACCACAGGATGTCGTTGTGCGATGCGTTTTTCTTGTTCTTGAAACTCGCGGACGACAAATCGCCGCCGAGGTGGTCGCTGCGGCCGGTCGCGAGGTGCGCGGTCCCGAGAATCTTCTCGTCCTGGATGTCGGAGCCGGCAAACGGCAGCGTCTGCGTTCCGAGCCCGAGCTCCGTGAGCTGGCCCGCGTTTCTGTCGAACTCGATGACCTCGAGGTACTTGCGCACGAGTTCTTCGTCACCCTGGACGAACTTGTGCACGCCCGTGATGCCGCGGTTTTCGACCCTGAAGATGCAGATCGTCTCTTGTGGATCCTCGAACTTCTGCGGCAGGAATCCGTCGGCGCCCGTCGGCACGTAATAGACCTCGCCGGCGGGCAGGTTCGCGACCTCGCCGACCTCGTGCACGATACCGTGGCTCTTCTGCGCTTCCTGACGGTCGAGGTGCACGTCGAGCGAAACCTCGTCGCCGCTCGCGAGAACCCAGTCGATCTTCATGCGATCGGCTTTCGTCAGCGCCCGGCGCATGCGCTCGGCCCGGGCGCTCACCTCGTCGTAGTCCACCGCCAAACCGGTTGCGAAGATCGTGTCGTTGGCGCCGTGCATCGTCGCTCCGCGGAAACCGATCTCCTTCGCAAGCGCCGTGATCGGCGCCGTCGCGGAATACGTCCCCATGTAGAGCACGATCGAATGCCGGGCGAGCACGTCCCGCAGCGCGAGCTCGTCGCCTGACGGCGTGACGACGACATCGGGAAGATCCAGGTTGCTGCCGCCGACCTCCTCGTAACCGTAGAACGACACGTCGGCGGCGTGAAACGCCTGTTTGTTTGCGAGGATGCCCTTGTAGAGCGTGTCGTACGCGTGTTTCTGCGCTTCAAGACCGTTCCGGCCCAAGTACGCAAAATCGACCACGTCGCGGGGGTTCGCGAAATCCGCAAAGACCGCGAAACTCTCTTCGCCGCTCAACTCGAACACCGTATTCATCAGCCTCGCGAGATCGAAGTCGGGAAAGGTCATCTCGCCGGCCCGGGTCTCGCGTGTCTGGGGCTCGCGGGTCAGTGTCTTGTCCGTCATGAAACCTTCTGAAAACTCTGTACGTGGGACAGGCCGAGCTGGCCCGACCGGGCGTGATGCCGAATGAAAAACGGCAGCATCGCGTCGCGCTGTAGCTCAAACCGTGGAGCCAAACGCTCCCGTATCTCGTTCGATGCCCGCACCGGTTGCCGGTTACGGGAATATCCTCCGAGCCACTTCTCACTCGGAGTGAACGTGTCCACCCACGTGTAGGGCGAGGCGATGACGAGCGTGCCGCCCAATTTCGTTGCGCGCGCCAATTCCGCCAGCGCCCGGTCGGGGTCCGGCACGCGGCACAGCAGATTGAGCGCGGTGACCGTCGCGAAGCGGCCGCTTTCAAACGGCAGGTGCAACGCGTCGCCGACCAGGAACGACGCATTGGGGAACGGCTCCACCGGAACGTCGACCTCCTCCTCGATGCGGCCCTCGACCACCACCGTGTAACGCGCGGCGCGGCGCGATTGCACCGCCGCGGCAGCCCGGATGAACGGCTTCGACGTATCGAGGCCGAACGCGTGCCGATGGTCCCGCGCAAGATCCGCGGTCACGCGACCCGTCGCCGTCCCGACGTCCAGCGCATCCTCACCGGGCTCGGGAGTCCAGAAGCCGCGCACCGCATACGGGTAGCGCTCCTCGATGGCCGGCGCCCCCTCGCCGATCAGCGCGAGAAAGTCATCCGTGGCCGGGTAGTGAAAAGCGAGATACTCGGCGACCGTGCGGTCGTTCTCGTAGTCCGTGTTTCCGTAGACGCCGCCCCCCAACCCGCGTTGGGATTCCTGTTCGCCGGGGTTCTCGCGGCCAGCCATGTGGCGCCCAAACTAACCGGACGGGCCCGTTTGGATCGAGGGGCACGTTTGGGGACGGGCCCGGGAGCTGCGACGGAGACTCCGTATCCGCGCTCGTTTACGATGTGCCGCGATGAAAAAGACAGTGGTGATCGGCGTAACCGGCTCCATCGCGGCGTACAAAGCAGCGGATCTCTGCTCGACGCTCCGCAAAGAGGACGTTTCGTGCCGCGTTGTGATGTCCGCTTGGGCGCAGAAGTTCATCTCGCCGCTCACGCTCACGACGCTTACCAATCACCCCGTCATCACCGATGAAAACGTCGGCGAATACGCGGACCGCCCGGAGCATCTCGCCCTCGGCGACGTGGCCGACGCCTACCTCGTCGCGCCCGCGACGGCGAACATCATCGGGAAAATGGCGCACGGCATCGCGGACGACATCGTCTCGACGACCTATCTTTCCGTGACGTGCCCCGTGCTCGTGGCTCCGGCCATGAACGTGCGCATGTGGGACCACCCCGTGGTGCAAGAGAACCTCGAGATCCTGCGCGGGCGTGGCGTGACGGTGCTCGATCCCGACGAAGGGTTGCTGGCCTGCGGCGACCACGGCAAGGGACGGCTCGCTTCGACCGAATCGATCCTCGCGGCGGTGCGCGAGGTCTTGGCCTAACGTGAAGGTCCTGATTACCGCCGGCCCCACGCGGGAGCCGATCGACCCCGTGCGCTACCTCTCCAACCGGTCGACGGGTGTGATGGGTTGTGCGATCGCGGCGGAAGCGCACGAACGCGGACACGATGTGACGATGGTCTACGGCCCCGCGGAACGGCAGCCGCCGGTCGGAGTCGGCATCATCGGCGTCGAGTCCGCACGCGAGATGCTTGCGGCGATGCTCGACTTGCTCGAAGAGGCCGACGTCGTGATCTGCGCGGCGGCGGTGGCCGACTACCGGCCCGCGCAGGTGAAACGCACGAAGATCAAGCGCGGCGGCCCCCTCGAGTTGAGCCTCGTCGAGAATCCGGACATCGCCGCGGAGATTGGCAAGCGCAGGGAGCACCGGCGTCTCGCCGTCTTCGCGTTGGAAACGGAATCGGGTATCGAAAACGCGCGTGCCAAGATCGAGAAGAAAAACGCCGACGTCTGTGTGCTCAACTCGCCGGATGCGATCGGCGCGGAGTCGGGCGGCTTCGCGCTCGTCCGGAGCAACGGCGAGGTCCTTGAAATCGGCCACGTCAAGAAGCGCGAGTTGGCCGCCGCGCTGTGCAACGAGCTCGGACTGTGAAAGAACGCCTCGCCCGGATCGACAAGCGATCGCTCGGGTACATGCTCGCGTTTGCGTCGGCGGCGACCGGTGCGGTCCGCTACAACCTCGCGGTTTACGCCGATCTCCGCGGTTTCGGCCACGTCTGGTTCCTGTTCGGCATGCTCATCATCGGCGTGCTCTCCGCCGGCATCCACGTGGGGGTCGAGGACGGCTGGGCCGGCCTGCGCAAGCTGAAGGGCCATCGCAACGCGTTGCTGTACGGCGTGCTGATGGGCTGGTCGACTCTCGCCACGTTCCTCGCGCTCGACTATCTGAACGAAACCGTGATGTCGAGCCTGCAACAAACGAGCATCCTGGTCACGTTGGTGCTCGCGGTGTGGTTGCTCGGCGAGCGATTCACGAAGGCGCAGTGGATCGCCACCACCATCATCTGCGTCGGCATCCTCGCGTTCCGGCCGTGGTCCGGCGAAACGCGCGCGATCGGCGTCACGATCATTTTGAGCGGCGCCGTCACCGGCGCGATGGCGAGCGTGGGCGCGAAACGTTGGGTCGTGGGCATCCCGCCGCGCATCCTGATGCTTTGGCGCAACAGCGTCGCGTTGATCATCACCGGCGCTTGGATCCTGTTCGCCGAGGGCGGCACCCCGATACTCACGTTTTGGACCGTGGTCGCCTGCATCGCTGCTGGCATCCTCGGCCCTTACCTGCACGGATTGACGTTCCTGATGGCCCTTCAACGCATCGACGCGGGCAAAGCCGCGCTGATGAGCCGCGTGCAGCCGGTGATCGTCTTCTTGGTGTCGTGGGCGTTCCTGTCCCGCACACCCGCCGGCGAAGACATCTGGGGCGGCGTCCTGCTCGTCGTCGGCGTCGTCATCCTGGCGTTGACGCGCAAGAAGTGACCCGCGCTGCGGCCGGCCGAGCTACTTGCCCAGGTCGATCATGCGCTTTTCCTCGATGAAGTTCACGAGCATGTGGAACATCGAGTAGCTCTTACTGATCGGCACCGTGTCCCTGGCTTCTTCGAAGTAATTGCGCTGATCGAGCTCGCGAATCTCCTCCATCGTCATGCCGAGGTGGTCGTACGCGAAGATCCGCCGCCGGTCGGCCCCCGGTTCCTTCGCAAGGCCCTCGGCCTGCAGGAAAAAGTGGCTCGCCGAGTGCATCACCTTGCCGAGCCCGGCCGGGAAAACGACCATCAGGCTGGATCGGCCATATCGCGTCAGCATCTGCAAGCTGTCCACGAGCACGGTCGCGCGAATCGGGTCGTCCACCTGCAGCGGGAACGCGGCGATCTCGAGCCACCACTTCGGCGCGACGTACGGCCGGAACACGTCTTTCATCACGGGGTGGCCGGGCGCGGCTTCTTCGGCGATGACCACGTCGTTGCCCGTCGATTGCCGGCCGTATTTCACGACGATGCCGGGAAACGTCGTGCGCAACGCGTTGACGATCGCCCAGTCGGTTGTCGCCATGTAGCCGCCGGTGATGACGAACCAGCGGAGAATCTCCGACGTGGCGGAGTCGGCGCTGCCCTCGCAGTTCACCAACACGACCTGCTTCGGGTTGAGGCCGTTGTCCTTGACGGTCTGCGCCCGAATGGCCTGGTGCTTGATCTTCAGGTCCTTGAGGATCAGCTGCACCCTGTCCCAACGGCCCTTGATCGCCACGATGTCCGTCTTGCGCAACACCTCGAGCATGTCGCGCTTGACGTGGTAGCCGCTCTTGCGGAAACGCTCGCCCGCGTCTTCGGGATGGATCAGCTCGATCTTGTCGCCGAATTTTTTCCACCACTTCAGGAAGAGTGCCTTTTTGGTGTACGTCTTCTGCGTCAGGAAACGCAGGTTCTTCAGCGCGGTCAGGCGCACGACGGGATGGCGCGCGTTGAAGTATTTAAAAAGTACCGGGATGACCTTCTTGTTGTAGATGCGGAAGAGGCCTTCGAGCGCGGCCGCCTTGATCTGCCACTCCCTTTCCGCGGCGAGCTTGCGCAACGTGTCGAACGAAGCCATCCCGCCGACCCAACCGGCCGCGACGCACGCGGGCGCCCGCACCATCCAGTTCTTCCTGCCGCCCGCGCCCTCGCCCTTCGCAAGCGCGAGCAGTTCAGGAACGACCTCTTTCTGCCGGGTTTCGAGCGCCTCACGCACGGCCATGGTCGCGACGTCACCGTTCTTGTCGTTCAACAAGCGGCGCAGGTTCTCCACCGGAGCCTTGCGATTGAGGCGCAGGAGGGCCTCGGCAGCGGCGTAGCGCACCATCGAAACCTTGCTCGCAAGCCGTTTTTCGATCAGATCGCGCGGTTGCGCGGGATCGCCCATTCCGAGCAGGCGCAGCGCAAACGCCTGCACCAACGGCTCCCTGTGCTTCACGAGTTCGCGGGCCTGCTCCTCACAGCCGGTGACTCCGGCCATGATGGCGACCTGTAGATGCGCCGCCGGCGATTTCGTCGCGAGCAGGCGCGCTCGGATCGCGTCGAACCACGCTTGCTTGTTGGTCGCGGCGCCAAATCTGCCCGCGCGGTCCAACACGTACTGGCTGTCCACTCCGTCGAGGAACCGGAGCAGCGTCGTGCGCGCGCTGTCGGTGTCGATCTTCGCCAGCGCGAGCGCGGCTTCGTACCGAACGATGGGCTTCCTGTCCTTCAAGCACCTGGTCAGGGCCTTCTCGCCCGCGTGCAAGACGCCGAGCGAATGACAGGCTTCGGCGCGATGATCCGCTTCGCCGCCCTTGCTGAGTTTGACGAGCGTGTCGACGGCG
This sequence comes from Planctomycetota bacterium, assembly GCA_036443405.1. Classification (GTDB taxonomy): domain Bacteria; phylum Planctomycetota; class PLA2; order PLA2; family PLA2; genus JAZFYD01. The sequence goes on along the minus strand of JAZFYD010000168.1, from coordinate 4,633 downwards.
ACGTCGGTCCCGATGATGCCGAGCGCTCGAATACCGGGGATTCGCGCCTTCTTCTTGTGCTTGAAGACGTTCTTCTTGAGTTTTTTTGCCGTCACCTTCTGGTCGTGGTCGCGGAGCGATTCCGCCGCGAGTGTGCGCAGCGCGAGCGTCTCACCCTTGTAGATGAGGGCACGGATTCCATCGCGTCCGGGTGTGTACTGGATCGGCGCGACGGCGCGAATCGCCTCCATCTGCACACCCCAGTCGGAGTCCTTCAGGAGCTTGGTGAGGCGCTTCGCGACGGCGGTGGTCTGGTTTTTCGCCAGCTCGCGGATCCCCTCTTCCCGTTGGGAGGGGACCATCGAGCCCAAAAGGCGCTCGATCTCCTCCTTGTCCGCCGCACGGCCCGGCGCCGCGCCGACCAAGAGTGCCACCAAGAGCAGGCTCTTCCGCATGCGCCAAGAGTACCCGGACGCCACAATTCAGGGCGGTTCGCTTCATGCCCCAATTGGTTTTCTCGGCGCTCGACCAGGGTCCTACGGCTTGTGGATGTTCCCCCCTTTCCCTACTATATGAGGCATCCCGGAGGGGTAGCTTCATGAGGACGTTTTTGCCCATCACAGGTCCCGGCGGGCGCGCGTTGACTCCCAAGGAGAAGATCGCGCTGGCCCTACTCGCCACCACATTGATCGTGTGCGTGCTCACGATGATCGCTGGCGAGCAGGCGTTTGTTTCCGGTTCCGCCCAAAACCCAGTCTTCGACGTCATCGCGATTCCGAGCCGGTTGCTCGGCGGCGGCGTGCTCGCGATCTACGCGTTCGTGCTGCTGTGGTCGAGCCTTCTGTACTGGCGCGGTGAACGCGCGGTTGAGTTGACAGGCGTCGGCGGCAAGTCGTTCGCTGCGTTCGGACTCGCCGTCGGAATCAGTGGCGCTCTCGGTATCGCCGGACTTTCGTCCGCGGGAACCCTCGGCGGCCTCATCGGCCACTCGGTGTTCAACGCGTTGGGCGCCGCGGTTGGATACGCCGTCTTTTTGGGCATGGGCGCGATCAGCATGAACATCGCGGCGCAAGGCGCGTTCACGGGACGGTCGGAACCGACCGCCCCGCACGCGACCGGTTCAAGCAGCTCCGCAGTCGGCCACGCTTCGACGCTGGAACCACTGGATCACGGGGCGATCTTGCGCGGCGCCGGCGATCCCCCGCTGCCCGACGATGGCGACCCCTCTTCCGAGGCTCGTTCCCTGGCGGTGACCCAGGCCATGGAGGAGATCGAACGGTCCCAGGGGATTCGCATCGTCGAGGTCGAGACGCCGTTGCAATCCCAGGAAGACGACGACGAACCGGAGCTTGCTGAGCAGACGGAGTCGGAAGTGTTGGACAAGCAACCTGAAACACCCGAGTCCATCGGCGAAACGGTCGAGAGCGCGCCGGCACCGGCGGCGGAAACCGAGGAGGGCGAGGTGCAACGCGCCCTTTCGGAGATCGATCAGTTCCTCCGCAGTGTTTCTGGCCCAACCGCTGACGCGGTTGGAGCGGAGGACGTGGGCGTCGACGCTGATGACGACGCCGTTGAGGCGGAGCGTGTGGACATCGACGCTGGCGTCGTGGGAGCCGAGGGCGTGGACGCCGAGGTCGACGTGGACACGGTCGAGGACGACGTGGACGGTGTCGCGGCGGCCGAAGTGGTCGCCGACGAGGGTGCGGAGGAAGTTGCTGAACGGAAAGAAGAGGATCAACCGGTCGAGCAGGCTGACGAGGTTGCCGACACCGACGAGGAGCCCGAGGCTGATTCGTTGGACATCGAAGAACCCGTGACGGTGTCGGAAGAAGATTCCGAAACGGAGCACGAGCCGGAGACTGCGGTCGAAACAGCCACCGAGCACGCCGAAATCGAGGCCGACGAAACCGAGGAACTCGCGGACGACGAATCCGGATTCGCCGTCACGGCGGACGCAGTTGAGCCCGAAGAAGAACTCGACGAAACCGACGCAGCGATCGATCCGGAGCTGGCCCCCGACGACGGGTTGCTTACCACGCACCGGGCGCGCCCAGTCTTGCCGACGGATGTCAGCCTCGCCGGCGACTTGGAGTTGGCGACGTCGGATGAGGTCGCGGAGCGGCGGCACCAGCGCCAGCGCATGATGGAGTTCACCGAGATCGAGGAAGTCCGCGAGGACTCCTTCGAGGCCACGGCGAAAGACGATGAGTCTGAGCACGCCGAGGATGCCGGGGAACAGGCCGCGGCGGAACCGCGTGAGATCGCGGACTTTTCGGAAACAGACGCTTCGGAAGAGACCGGATTCAGCGTCGTGCCGGAGGTCGCCGAAGTCACGGGCGCGGAAGATGCCCTCGAGGTTGAGGACGCTGCCGAGGAAGCAACCGAGGAGTCACAGGATTTCGTGCGTGTGACGTACGACAACGACGCAGCGCTTCCCACCGTCGAACAGACCCCGCACCGGTTCGCGGACGCACTCCCCGAGGAACTCGCATCCGAAACCACTGAACCCGAAGCCGTGGACGACGCCGTGGAGCCGGACGACGAGCCCGTCGAAGTGGAGGCGATCCTTGAGACGCCGCAAGCGGACGGAGTCGCCGATGCGGACGATGAAGGAGCCCCCGACATGGATTCGGGCGATCCCTATGCGCGTCCGGGCCTGCTCAATCGCCTGAGCCGGAATCGCGGCGTGGACGGAACCGGGGCCCGGCCCTACGCATCGTTCGATTGGCGCGGACGCAAGCTCGATTGACCGGGTTCTCCGCCACGGCGCGACCCCGCGGATCCGGCCCAATCGGAGGGCGGCTCGACGTTTCGACTCCGTGGCTATAGATTGTCGCCGCGGGCAACCGCTCCGGGGCATCGTCGGCACCTGCCGCTTCGCTTGGACGCGCCCGAAAATGCTCCCCGAGCACGCTGGCGTATCCGTGAACCTCCCCAATCGAATCACCCTCGGCCGACTCGTCCTGGCCGCCGCGTTGTTCGCGACTCTCGAGCTTTGGTGCCGCGACAGCGAGGGCACCGGCTGGTACGTGTGCTTCGGTCTTTTCATCGCGCTCGTGATCAGCGACGGGCTCGACGGCTACATCGCGCGATCGCGCAACCAGATCACGTCGTTCGGCCGGATCGCGGACCCGTTCGCCGACAAGATCCTGATCGGCGGCACACTCGTGATGCTGACCACACTCCCGCCGACGCGGGACCTTGCGCCGGCTTGGTTCGTCATCCTGGTGCTCGCGCGGGAGTTTCTGGTGTCGGGCTTGCGCGGGTATCTCGAGGGCCGCGGAGTGAAATTCGCCGCGCGTTGGGAAGGCAAGGCCAAGCTGGTCATTCAGGCGGTGTTTTGCTCGACCCTCCTGCTTTACCCGGGCGGCCGGTTCGAGTGGACATTGACACTCGCCAAGATTGGCCTGCCGGTGACCGCCCTCGTCACGGTTTGGAGCGCAATCAGCTACGTGCGCAAGGCCGCCGAAGAGCTGGGCCGCCAGGACGTTTGACCCAACTCCCCCACGCGGAACCCTGTTTCCCGACGTCGACCCAGACCTCCCCCCTTGTCCATGCGGCCCGCGGCATCTAGGATTTGCCGCAATCATGGCCCGGCGCCGCGCTGAACCCCGAGACCGTTCCCCCGCCCCTCCCCGCATCACGGGCATGACCCTCGTGGCGAGGGCCACAATGGGCGGAATCGCGGCGCTCGTATTCGCGTTTGTCGGAGCGTTTGCGGCCGGAAATGCGGGCAAGGACCTGGTCAGCACCCAAGCCGATCGACTGGGCGCGGGCCTCTGCTCGGCCCTGGCGGCGGCGGATCCGTTGGATTGGGCGGAGAACAACGGCACCTACGATGCGGCGATCAAGAAGGTGCGCAGGGAGTACAAGCGCGCCAACTTCGATCTGTCGAACTTCCCGCCGCTCCCCGACCCGGCCCGCCGCAACAAGATCAAGGGCATCGACTACAACCGCGGCCAGTGGAACAAGAACAGGCTGAAGCGGGCGTTCGACATGCTCTCCGACAACGGCCTGGTGCTCGGGTTCGCGATTCGTTTCACCGCGTCGGACGCAACGCTGACCTTGAAGGACGTGGCGGCGGGTGCGTCGCCGCAAGGGGTTCAAAACCCGCGCCGGGTCGGTCTCGTCGATATCGGTTCGGCGGACGTGCAGAGCGCCGGCGGCGGCGGACGCGTTCGCGCTCGTATCTTCCACAAGGAGTACCGGGGTTTCGGGGATCGCAAGATCGGCGATGCCTACGTCATGCTCTCGGAAGCGGCGATCCAAGCCGCTTCGCCGGGAGCCGGCCCCTGGCTCGGACTTGCACCGCTCCTCGTCGGGCTCGCCGTCTTCTCCGTGATCTTCGCGGTCTCGCAGGCTAGCAACGCCATCAAGGGACTCGCACGCGATCTCGACTCGATCTCCCGCGGACGTCTTGACCTACGTGTTCAGACCGGTGCTGGCGGCGAGGTCGGCCTCGCACAACAGACCGCGGCCCGCATGGTGTCGTCGCTGCAGGATCAGTTGTCCGGTGTGGCGCCGGTGGAGACCGAAAGCGCCAGCCAGACGGACCTCGCGGCGGAGATTCACGCGAGCCTGCAGCCGAAGGACCCGCCCAGCATTCCGGGATACGAGGTCGAAACGCTGTTCAAGCCGGGCGCGGAGATCGGCG
>JAZFYD010000167.1:0-15278 GCA_036443405.1 Planctomycetota bacterium | reverse complement strand
GCTGCGTGCGTCGTCCCCGAGGCGCTTTGCGTTTTTCGCAACGCGGCCGTCGGGCAGGTAGACATCGATGCGCAGCGCGCCCTGGATCACGTGCCGGTTGGTGACCACGTGGCCGCGGGCCGAAACGATGAACCCGCTGCCGCGCGAGAGGTTTCGCCACTGGCCGCGCCGGTCCCGGACGAGGCTGACGATACGCACGACCGAGGGTCGCGCTCTTTTGGTCGCAGTCACAAACGGTCGCGAAAGATCGGCCGCGCGGGTGGACGGCGCTTTCGGTTCCGCGCGCAGTTCGGGGGGGACTTCGCCGCCGTCGGCGGGCGCCGGCGCCAGGAAGTGGGCGAACACCAAAGCGAGGACGCTGGCGAAAACGAGAAGGACGACACCGCGGCGAATCATTTGACGCACTATCGTAATACGAGCGGTGCCGGCCCGAAGGTTGCGCTGGTTTTTGCGAGGGGCGGGATGGGGGGTAGTGGTCGGGGGCCCGAGAGGGTGGGGTACCACGCATGAGGCCGGGGCCGAGGCCGGGGTTTTGGCGCTAGGAACTCCCAGGAAGGGATCCACCTGACACCGGCTGCGAGGTAATAGGTGTGGAGTGTCCCTCTAAGGAGCAGGCGACCCTGGCTTCCGCAGTGCGGTTGGGGCTCACGCCCGCGTTCGGTACGCGCCGGTTCCGGCAGTATCTGGACGCGGGCGGCGACCTCGCGGAGGCCGGTCGCGGCGATGCCAAGGTGTTGCGTACGCGGTTGCGGATGGATCCGCCGACGGCGCGGCGGTTGGCGCGCGCCCTGCGCCAAAACGACCCGCAGCGGGAGCTGTCGGCCGCCGCCCGTGCCGGGATTGTGGTCTCGCCGTGGGGCGGCCCGGGTTACCCGGGGGCATTTCGCGAACTGGCGGATCCGCCGCCGGTTGTCTACCGCCGCGGGGCGTTTGAAGACGACGAAGGCGAAGTGCGGGTCGCCGTGATGGGAACGCGGCGCGCCACGACATACGGTGAGCGCATCGCGCGCACGCTCGGTGCGGATCTGGCGCGGGCGGGCGTGTCGGTACTCGCCGGGTTCGGACGGGGGATCGACACCGCGGCGCACGAGGGAGCGCTCTCGGCCGGCGGCCGATGTGTCGGCGTGCTCGCGTCGGGGCTGCTCGAACCATATCCGCCGGAAGGGCTCGAGATGTTGGAGCGCGTCGCGCAGACCGGCGCGGTGTTTTCGGAGTTCCCACTGCGAGTGGGGGCGCGGCCCGAGCACTTTCCCAAACGCAACCGTCTGCTCGCCGCGCTGAGCCTGGCTGTGGTCGTGGTCGAGGCGGGCGAGAGAAGCGGCGTGATGAGCCTCGTGCGGCACGCGCTGGATCTCGGACGCGAAGTCCTGGCGGTGCCCGGTCCGGTGGACCGCGAGAGTTCGCGCGGGACACTGCGGTTGTTGAGGGAGGGTGCGACCCCGATCGGCTCGTCGCGCGATCTGTTCGAGGCGCTCGGTTGGTGCCGGGGCGGCCCTGCGGACCTGCCCAAAGAGGAGCGCGCCGTCCTGGAGGCGCTGGCCCCGGGCCCGGCGGCGTCGGCGAAGGTCGCGGTGGAATGCAGCCTGACCGAGGAGTGCGCCGCGGGATTGTTGCTGACACTCGAGGTCCGCGGCCTGGTAGCCCGGCAACCCGACGGCCACTACGAATTGCGCTGACCGTCAAACACCGGGCCCGGATGGAACGGGTGCCGCCGGGACTCGCGCTACGGGAGGACGAACTCGAAGAAGAACGTCTGCGCAAACATGAACAGCACGATGCCGCCCATCAGGATGAGCCAAGAGCGCACGGCATGGCGCAGGATGTCCGACATCTTCTCGCGGTGGGCCGCCGACGTGACCAGAGCGATCGCGAGGCAGATCGGCGGCAGGAGCAGGTAGTCGCCGGCGGTGAGAGCCGCGAGAATCATGCGTGGCTCTCTTCCGAACGAATCCACATGGCGACGACATCCATCATCGCGACCATATTCAGTAGTCCCGCGACGGCGACGTAGAGGTAACCGACGGCGAGGTGCGGCACGTAGTGATCCAGCGCGAGGCCGCGGGCGAGATACGCCGCGCCGAGAGTCTCGAGACCGTTCCAGCCGTACGCCCAAAACCAGATCGAGTCGCGCTCGTAGTTGAGGTTGCGTGCGTCCGCCAAGAACAGTCCGGCGAAAAAGCACGCGCTGATGACGCCGAAAAAGAGCATGGCTTTTGCGCGTCGACCCAACACCCAGTGGCCCAATCCCGGGACGAGCCAGGCCAACACGACCGAAAACGCCATGTGTGCGGGCGGCGGCTCGGCGGATTCCTCGACGCGTTCGACGCGGCCGCCGGGCGGGCGCCGGAAGGCCTGCCCGATGAAATGGAACGCGAAGACCATCGCGACAATCGCCAGCAGAGCCCCGCGATGCTGGGCGTCGTAGGCGCGGGAAAGCGCGTAGATCAAGCAGCCCAGCGCGAGCAAACCGGCGCCCACAAGCAGCCTGAGAAGGCGTCCTCGAGGGGTGGTTTGGTGCTCCTGGCTCATGTATGTCTCAACGGCGTCAGCCGTTGAACCCGCAAAGTCGCAGCGTAGACTCTTCGATCCTGCGGGCTTGTCAACTTTGATCTTGCCGGAGCGCCCACCCGTGTCGCGTGCATCCCGGAGCTGCCGGGATCTCGGAGCTGAGCGGATCCCGCGTGGTATCCTCCCGCCGCGATGGACGGGCGGATCACCCTCCGCGTGCGATATGGCGAAACCGACTGCATGGGTCGGGTCTACCACGCGAATTATCTGAGTTACTTCGAGTGCGGCCGAATCGAGCTGCTGCGCGAGGCCGGGTTCGACTACGCCCGGACCGAGCGCGACGACGGCTGCTATCTGCCGGTGTTCGAGGCGTACGTGAAGTATCGCGCGCCCGCGCTTTTCGACGACGAACTCGAGATCCGGACGCGAATCGTGGACTTCAGCTACGTCCGCATCACGTTCGCGTATGAGGTCTTTCGCCCCGACGGGGTGCTCTGCGCCGAGGGGCAGACCGTCCTGGCCGCGGTCGACATCGAGGGGGAGCCGCGCCGGCTGCCGCCCGATCTGCGCGAATTCCTCGAGGGGCTGGAACTACCGCCGGAGTCCCAGCGCCGCCGTCGCAAGACCAAGAACGTGGGAAGAGATGCCGGTGACACGGCGTCCTAGCCTCATGCGCATCCGTGTCTGTAGCGTCGCTGTCGCCGCCGTTCTCGCGGCGTGTTCCAGCACACCCAAGCCGACTACGACCGCGCATGTCCGGCCGGTGCCCACTCTGCCCAAATCCCTGACAGACAAAGAGTCGACGAAACTCGTACGAGCGACCAACCGCAACATCCAGAACTGGCACGACCTCATGTTCGTCCAGGGCAGCACCCTCGCGGGCCAGGCGCTGCGCAAGAACATCCAGGAAACCGTCGACGACAACTTCGAGACGTTCTCGCAAGTCGCTCTGACTCCGGATCACGATTACAAGCCGCTGGCAATCATGGCCGTGCGGGGCATCGCGTTTTCGTTCAAGCACCGCGACGAGGGCCGCGACATCCTGCTCAGTCTGCTGCAAAACGAGTCGCCGACGATGATCGCGAACGCGGCGCTCGGCCTCGGGATGCTGAAGTCCAAGAAGACAAGCGAGATCGATCTCGCAACGCTGATCACCCTGCTCGAGCACAGGAACCGAGGTGTCCGGACCAACGCCGCCGACGCGTTGGGGGAACTGTTCCGGATCAAACAGACGCCGCGTGAGCTGACCTCGATGTACCGGGAGGCGATCGACCGCCTCACCGTGATCGGCCAGGATCGGGACAACGTGTTTGGCCGGCGCGCGGCATCCGCGGCCCTCGGCAACCTTCACCACCCGGCGAGTTTCGATGCGCTCGTCGAAATGCTCGACGACACGGACATCCAGGTCCAAATCGGCGTCCTCGACGCGCTGCGCAAGCTCAAGGACCCCCGCGCGCTCGAATACGTTCTCGATTACCTAGACGACAACAGCACCGGCCCCGGTGGGTCGCACGCCCAAAAAACACTCGAAGACATCTGTATCTCGGCGGGCCTGATGAAAGATGCGCGCGACGCCACCGACCTCGGCACGAGCGCCCGCCGCTGGCGCCAGTACATCGACGCCGCAAGAATGGAAGGCGGGTGATAGTCCGTACCGCGTACGGATATCAGTATTTCTCGCCCAACGGCTGACGCCGTTGGAGCCCTACGTTCGCGGCGTCTGAGATGGGATTGAGCGGTGCCGCCGGGCGAGCCAAGCCTGGTACGGTTCATTCAGATCGTACGCGCCTCCGCTCCAACGGCGTCAGCCGTTGGGCCAGCAACACGGAACGGCGTTAGCCGTTGGGCCAGAAACACTACGACCGCGCCGTACGATTCCTCCGCTCCAACGGCGTTAGCCGTTGGGCCAGAGACAGTTGTGAATCGCCCCTTCGTGGCGATTCACAAAACTGCGATGGGATCCACGTCGAGAGTCACGTCGATTTTCTTGGGGAACCGCGTCGCCTTGACTGTGCGGGCGACGCTCGCGAGGGCGGTTGCGCTGTCCGACAGCAGGAGGATCATCCAACGCCACCGGCCGCGGATCCGTTCGATCGGCGCGCGCGCCGGCCCTCGGATCTCGACTTTGTGTCCGACCTCCGCGGCGCGTTCGGCGGCGGCTCGCAACGCAGCGGCTAATTCCCGTCCGGCGCGCTCGGCTCCGCGGTCGTCCTCGGCGCTCAGCGACACGACGGCGGCCCGGCGCGACGGCGGCATGCCGACCAGTTCGCGCTCCTCGAGCTCCGCCTCGGCGAACTTCAGGTAGTCGTGCTCCGCAGCGGCACGGATCGCGTAGTGATCGGGGTTGTACGTCTGTACCAGCACACGCCCGCCGTCGTCCCCGCGCCCGGCGCGTCCGGCGACTTGCGAGATGAGCGCGAACGTCCGTTCGTTCGCACGGAAGTCCGGGAGGTGCAACGCGGTGTCCGCGTTGATGACGCCGACCAGCGTGACCTTCGGGAAGTGGTGCCCCTTCGCAACCATCTGCGTGCCGATGAGGATGCGCGTGGTGCCGGCGCGGAATTCCTCGAGCACGCGTTCCAACTCCGCGCCGCGCACCGTGTCGGAATCCACGCGCGCCATCGAGATGCCCGGCCATGCCTGCTCGGCCTCCTCGGTCACGCGCTCGGTTCCCGAACCCACCATGTCGAACTCGGCGTGATGGCACTCCGGGCATGCGTCCGGCAGACGCGCCTGATGCCCGCAAAGATGACACGCCGTGCGGCGGCGCCCTTTGTGGAACACGAGTGTCGTCGAGCAGTGCGGGCACTCGAAGGTGTGTTTGCAGCGCGGGCAAACCACCACCGTCGCGAACCCGCGCCGGTTCAGGAACAGGATCACTTGCCCGCCGTCGCGAATCGCCTGGGAGACGGCGAGGCGCAGCTGCCGCGAAAACAGCCGCGCTTTTTCGAGCCCCATGTCGATCAACTCGACGGGCGGCATCTCGCGCCCGCCGACCCGTTCGGGCAGCCGGTGCAGCCCGTAGCGCCCGCGCCGCGCGTTCGCGAAACTCTCGAGCGAGGGTGTCGCCGATCCCAGAATCACCGGGCACGATGCGGCCTTCGCGCGCACGAGTGCCACGTCGCGCGCGTTGTACCGCGGCGCGTTGTCCTGCTTGAAGCTGTTTTCGTGTTCCTCGTCGACGACGATCAGGCCGAGGCGCTCGACCGGCGCGAACACCGCCGAGCGCGGCCCGACGACGACGTCCGCTTCGCCCTGGCGGATCCGCCGCCACTCCTTGCGGCGGCTGGACTCGCTCTGCGCCGAGTGCAGAACCGCGACGCGGTCGAAACGCGCGCGGAATCGCCGCACGGTTTGCGGCGTCAGAGCGATCTCGGGCACGAGCACGATCGCCTGCCGCTTGCACCGCAGCGTGCTCGCGATTGCGCGCAGGTAGACCTCGGTCTTGCCGCTCCCGGTGACACCCAAGAGCAGGTGCGCGCCGTAACTCGGCTGCAACAGGTCGGGCTCCATGGCGGCCAGCGCGGTTTCTTGGGCGTCCGTCAACACCGGCGGTTCGTCGCGTTCGCGCGGCGGCGGGGTCTCGAAGACCTCATCCGCCTCCATCGCATCGACGCGGGCCAAGCCCGCGCGCTCCAGGGTCGAGAGCGCGGCACGCGAACTGGATGCCGCGGCGAGCAGCGCGCCGACGGTGGGGGGTGTTTCGAATCGCTCCAGCGCGGCGAGCACCAGCGCGGCCTTCTTAGCGCGCGCCGGTGCGGGTTGGTCACCCACGCGCACCACCCGGCGCACCTTCGGCTGTCCACGGCGAACGCCGCCCGGCAGCATTGCCTGCAGCGCCTCGCCGAGCGAGCACGCGTAGTACTCCGAAATCCATTTGCCGAGTTCCAGGAGATCGGGCGGAACCAACGGTTCCTTGTCCACGACCGAGGTGATGTCCTTGGTCTTCGCGATATCCGTGGAGGTTTCGAGCGCGACGCAGTACCCGACACGCGTCGTGTGGCGAAACGGAACACGCACGCGCTGGCCCGGCTGGAGGCTGGGACGCATTTCCGGCGGCACCGAATAGGTGAATTCCGTCGGGACCGGCAGGTCCAAAGCGATGCGCGCGTACACGAGCTAGAAACGATACGCGCCTACCGGGACAGTCGCAGATCAGCCCGCGCGCGGCCATTTGCGGCGTCCACGTCGAGCGTGAAGGTCAGCGCGCCCGGCTGCCCGATGGATTGGGGCAAGAACTTGGGCATCCCGTCACCGAGCCACTTCATCGCGGTGTGGGTCACGAGGCCAACGGCGACGTGGCCGGACTTGAGCATGCCGCCGTGGCGGCCGACCTGCTGTGAGGCTGCCGCGCTGTTCCCCGCTTGGCCGGAGACTCCCGCGATCGCTTGGCGAAGGACCGGAACCGCTCGCGCGCCGACACAGATCAAGAGCGTGCCGTTCGTGACGGCGCCGGCGAGTTTGATGCCCGGGGCGTCCGAGGTGCGCGACCGCTTGCGAAGGATGTGGAGAATCTGAGTGGGCGGCGTTACGAGGTCGCGGACGCGCACGGGCGCGCCATTTTCATCGACGGTTGTTTGATCTTCCGGAAGGAGGCGGTCGTGCAGCGCCTGGGCCGAGGACCCGCCGGGCGCCGGACGGACCGCGACGGCAAGCGCGTACGGGCGCTTGGTGTCGATGGTCCGGACAACCGCGAACGCGATCGCCGCGTCGCCGATGCCCAGGAGGCCGAGCGAGTTCCAGCCCGCGTCATCCAGCGCGGCTGCGAAGAAGATCTGGGAAGTCCCGGGGAGCGCGCGCACGAGGCCGGCCGGGTCCACGCGTTTCGCGACCGCGGCGGCTCGCATGAGTAGGCCCGGCTTGAGTTTGGCGTCGAGGATCAGGGCCGCGCGTGTCTGGGCGGGCGCTTGGTCGGCTTGCGCGACCAAGAGATCCTGGAGATTCTCGAGGAGCACCCGCAGGACGGGCGTCGGAAGATCCGCGCCAAATCCCGGAAGGAAGGGGTAGCCCAAAAACTTCTTGATGACGCCCGGGTCGCGCAGGCGCAGGTAGGTTCCGACCGGATACTCCGCGAGTGCGTGTACCGCGGGGTGATCCGAGCTGGAACGCGGCGTGTCCCGGGATGCGCTGAGATGCGCGTAGGCTCCGCGCGCGACGTAAGACGGGTCGCGCAGTTTGAGATTCTGGCGCTCCGTTTCGAACGCGTCCTCGAACGCGCCCTTGTCGAAAACAGGTGCGAGCCAGTGCTGTTGCAAGTCCGGCCCGACAAACTGAATCACGGCGGCCCGCGGGTCGACCCCGTCAAGCTGCGGCACGTTGATCGGCTTGCCGATCAACTCGCGCGCCGGGTCCGCGTTTTGGGTGCCGATGCCGAGGAACGCATCGCGAATCCCGTTGATCGAGCGCGCGTGAAAGATCAGGAGGGCGTCGTCCGGGACGTAGGCGGCGGGGTGCGAGGCGCCGGTAAACGACCCCATAAACGGAACGAACCCCGTCGCGATGATGGCGAGCAAGACGGCCGCGGTGCACGCCAAGATCCAGATGCGCATCGCGATAGGCTAACCGGGTTTTCGGCGGTGACGTGATTCCCGTCCGAGCGGCCAGCCGCAGAGAAGGAGTGCGCGAGGCTACCGGCGCGCGCTGCGAGCTTTTCGCCCGGGGAGAATCCGTCGTCTCCGCCGGCGCTTCTTTCTGCGCGGCGCGAACGCGGCGAAAATGATTCGAGCGCCGATCAACACCCCAACGCCGACCCAGAACGCGGGGCTGCCGCCATAGGTGTGCCACACGGCGTGATTCCACCAGACCCATCCGGCGTAAACGACGACGATCCAGAACGCGAAGTCGGCGATGGTCTCTGCCGGGCGCGCGTAACGCGACGGACCTTTTGGCGCGACGGTTCGGGCGGCGTAGACGGAAGCGGCCACTGGGAAACGGCGCCAAGGTGCGACTCAGTCTGCGCAGGTTGCGGACGAAGTTGCTGCGCAGATACATGGGGATTCCTACGGGACTTACTTGCGGGAATTCGTGCATTTCGGTGCCCCTGCTAACCTCTCGGCGTGCTTGCGATCTCGACCTACGCCTGCGATCCGGACGCGTCCCTGGCGGACGCGGTGGAGTCGTTGCGGCCGTACGACATCCGGCACATCGTGTTGCACCGCGCGCCGAAGGCGGCCGAGCGGAGCGCGCTCGCGCGGGTGGCGAAGAAGTGCCGGATCGTTGCGGTGTTCGCCGACGAGCCGCCGACGTTGGACGACGTGACTTGGGTCACGGACGGTGGCGTTGCGGGCGAGGATCGCGAGGCGTCCGTCGAGAGTCTTTGCCGGAGGCTGCACACGGCGCGCGGAGGCCGGCGTCTGCGCATCGCGTTGCGCGCGGCGACCGAGGCGGGCCGTCATCCCGCGCCGAACGAGTTGGAGTGGATCGTGCAGTCATTGCGCGATGTCGGGTACTGGCACGAACCCGCGCGGGCGACCGACGAGTTCCTGCACGCGGGGGCACGGTATCTCTGTGGCGCGTCGTTTCATCCGCTCGAGACCAAGGACCTCGTCGGGTTGCGCGATGCTCTCCCGGCGGCGGCGCCCGCGGTGATTCAGTGCGCGCCCGGATGCTCGAAAGAGGAACTCGACGAAGCCGTGCGTTGCGCGCGCGGGGTGTTCCGTGCGTGAGCTGATCGTCGTGCGCCACGGCGAGACGGCGCAAAACGCCGCGGGGTTGTTCACGCAGGGGATGTTGGCGCATCCACTGACGGAGATTGGGCGCGAAGAGGCCGCGGCCGCGGCGCGGCTCATCCGCTCGCACGGTTGGCAAGCAGAGCGGCTCATCACGAGCCCGCTTCGGCGCTGCATGGAGACCGCCGAAATCCTGCAGGTGTCGCTGGGGCTTCCGGCCGCCACGCAAGATCCCGCGTTCACCGAAATCGATCCCGGATCGCTCACCGGCTTGAGCTGGAAAGAGATCGAGGCCGCGCATCCCAAGCTCGCGGCGCGCCCCGCGAACACATGGCGCGGTTTCGCGGAGTTCGGCGGCGAATCGCAGGAGTCGATGTTCGCGCGAGTCGCGGCCGGTCTCGACGCGTTCCCCAATGACGCGCGCGTGCTGCTCGTCACCCACGGCGGCGTGTTCAAGGCGATCCTCGCGCACCTGCTCGACCTTTCTTCCGACTACTTTTTGGGCCTCCGCCCCGGGAGCTGTTTGCGCCTCGCGCTGAAACGGCGCGGCGCTTCCGAAGTGATGGCCCTGACCCACCTGATGCACGCGAGCGAATGGGCCGCAGCCAGAGGAACCACAACATGAACCAACCCGTCCCCCCCGATCCGTCGCTGCGGGTCATCGTGTCCACGTTCGCCACGCAAGCCGCGGTCGCTCTGGGCCAAATCGCGAACCCGGCCACGAACCAAACCGAGATCGACCTGGGCCGCGCGAAGTTCAACATCGATCTCGTGCAAGTGCTGAAGGAAAAGACCGCCGCGAACGCGACGGAAGAGGAATCGAAGTACACCGACGATTGCCTCTATCAGTTGCGCATGCTGTTCATCGACAAGAGCGCGAAGAAGTAGCCCGCACTGGTGGCCGCTGTGATAGCGTTGCGGCCATGAGGTTGATGGTGGGATGGGCGTCGCTGGTTCTGGCGGCGTCGTTGGTTTGGGCCGAGCCGCCGTCGCGGCACGCGAGGGTCTTGGACGCGCTGCACAAAGGAGATGTCGCCGCCGCCGTCCGGGTCGTCGAGTTGACCAAACTGGGTTATGCAAGGCGTCCGGAGTGGCTCGGTGACCTGATCGGCGCGACGTGGGAGCACCTCGAGAAGGCTCGCGGCGACAAGAAGAAAGTCTACGGACCGTTCGTTGAGAAGATCCGCGAGATCGGCCGGCTTGCAGCCGAGCAAAAGACTCCCAACTACGTTGCGCGCGCTCAGTGCGAGTTGTTCGCAGCGCGTTACCAAACGCAGATCGGAGAAGACGGTCTCAAGACCTGGCACGCGGCGGTGACGGAGTTGGCCGACGTCGCGGAGGGCAAGGACCCGGTGGCGCGCATGCATGCGGTCGGTTTGCTCGGGGAGCTCGGGACGCAACCCGGCGCGCTGGGGAAAGAGTTGGCTGAGCAGACCATGGAACTCTCGGGAACCGATGAGTCCAGTCCCGAGTTCTGGGCGGTACGTTTCGTTGCATGGCAGCACGAGATCGCCGGTGCCGACCGTCGCCTGGCGAAGAAGTCGGCCAAGGATCTGCCGAAAAAGCTTAAGAAATTGCGTCTCTTGGCGCGCACGGACTCGACTGCGAAGGAAGCGCACGTCGCGCTCTACAACGATGTGGTCGCGTGGTGTCTCCGCGAGAAGAGAATCCGGATCCGCCCCGAGTTCGTGATGGACCGGCGTACCCTCCGGAGCCTTTCGTACTCCGTACCAGCGGGTGGACGGTGGGTGGTTTCCAAGAGCGGCATCGACGTGGCGCAGCTGGATCGAAGCGGCCGGGCCATCCGGTTCATGAAGGTCTTTGCGTTTCATTCCACTGACCCAGCACCTGGTGGAAGAAAGCGCGACCCCAGTCCCAAGCAGCGAGCGGTGTTGTGGGCCGCGCGTGTCAGCCGTACCGGAATCAAGGCCAAGCTTCGCAACGGCAAGGTCAACAAGGAGTTTCGCAAGGCGGCCATCTGGGAGGGCAAAGGGATCGACCGCTACGGGCGGCGCCGGCACTTGCTCCAATACGAGTGGAACGGGTTAGGCGGTGTCTACCACTTCACTTTGATGGTCGATGAGTACGAAGGCGCCGACCCGAAGGACGCCGAGTACCGAGCCTTTTTGGATTCGCTGACCGAGCAGCGGCCGCGCTAGCGTTTGGAACTCGGCGCTTCCAACAACACGATCACCACGCGCGTGCCCTTGCCTGCTTCGCTCGTGATCTCGATCTCTCCGCCCAGGTCGTCGACCAACCGTTTCACGATCGGTAGACCCAATCCCGTGCCGGCGCTCTTGGTCGTGAACGACGGCTCGAAGATGTGTTTCTGCGCGTCCGCCGGGATGCCGCTGCCGTCGTCCTCGACTGTGATGACGGCGTTTCCGTTTTGTCGGGTGACGGCAAGCGTTACCAGCGACGCTTCGGCCTGTCGCGAGTTCGTCACGAGGTTGATCAACGCGCGGCGCAACTCGTCGCGGTCGGCGCGCACGTAGGGGGGCGGCGTTATGCAGGTCGTCTCGATCTGCGCCCCAGCGCCGGCGAAGAAACCCGCGACGTCCGCGGTCAGTTTCTCGAGATCCAGCGGCTCCGGATCGCGCACCGGGAAGCGCGCGTAGGCCGAGAA
The DNA here is from genome assembly GCA_036443405.1 of Planctomycetota bacterium. Taxonomy (GTDB): domain Bacteria; phylum Planctomycetota; class PLA2; order PLA2; family PLA2; genus JAZFYD01. The sequence goes on along the minus strand of JAZFYD010000167.1, from coordinate 3,476 downwards.
CTCTCCCGCGATGCGGCGCAACGCTTCGATCTGTTCGAGGATGTTCTTGGTGCCCGCCTCGAACTGTTCGCGGAACGTCTCGTCGTCTTGAGCGTGTGCCGCGAGCAGGTTCTGGATGGTCAGTTTCATCGGTGTCAGCGGATTCTTGATCTCGTGCGCGACCTGCTTGGCCATCTCGCGCCACGCGGCTTCCTTCTCCGCGCGCACTCGCAAGTCCTGTGCGTCCTTCAGCTCGCGCGTCATGCGGTTGAACGCGCTCACCAACTCGCCGAACTCGTCGCCGCGCCCCTCGGGCAAGGACGCGTCGAGATCTCCCGCAGCCACTCGCCGGGTCGCGTCGTGCAGCTCCTGCACGGGCGACGTCAGCGAGCGCGCGAGGAACAGCGCGGCGAACAGCATGAGCACCGCCGTGAGCAGATACGCGCCCAACAGGATCGCGTTGTCCGCCGCCGCGACGCGTTCCAACTCGCGCCGGTTTTCGAGCGCGGGCGCGGCGAGCGTGAGTGGCTCCGGTCCCCACGGCCCCTCGACGGTGCGGTACGCCGCTCGCAACCCGCCGGGTCCGCCGAAAAACTCGCTGCCGGTGTAGTCGCCGCGCCGTTCCACGGCGAGAGACACGTACGCGGCCGCATCCATGCGCCGGGTCAGGAGACCGGTGTCCCACACACCCGGACGGCTCGTCGCGATCAGTTCGGCGCCGCGATAGATGTTGAGATCGGCGCGATGGTCGCTCGCGAACGCGCCGCACCACTCGCGGTCGGCGCGAGCGCCCGGCTTGCGCAGCAGCGTCTGCGCGAGATCGAGGCGCGACTGTAGCTGGTCGTCGATCTGCTTCTCGTGGCGCTGCCGCGCAATCGTTCGGTTGTAGACCGCCAGCAAGACCACCGGCGGCACGGACAGGAGGATCAACACCAGTGCGACGCGGTGGCGGAACAGGAACGTGAACCGGACTTGCCCGATCAGGAACAGACAGAGCAGCGCGAGCATCCCGGCCGCGGTGCCGACGAGCAGAACCTTCGCGAACGCGAGCGACCCGCGGCGCAACAGGCTGCCCGTGAACAACACGGCCGCGAACCCGTCCTCCATCTCGGCGAGCACCAACCGGGCGTCCTGGCCGCGATATGTCGTCCGCGTGATCGCGAATCCGTGTTTCTTCGCGTCATCGAGGGCGTCTTTGTCCACGCGCTCCAGCGACGTCGTGGTGCGGTCGCTCGTGCGTTTCGCGGTGCCTTTTTTGGAGAGATGCGCCAGGAGCGCGGGTGGCGCGTTCGCGCCGAGCACCTTGTCCAGCGGCTCGATGAAGATCGACGGGCGCAAACCTCTCAAAAGCGCCTGCCAGCGATCCGGCACGGAAAAGCGCGCGAACCCGACGGTCGTCTCCTCCAGCGGCAAACGCAACGGAATGTCGTAGGCGAAGTAGCGCAGCCCGTCCGACGCGGGCGGCCCTTCCAACGTGCGCAGCCCGAGTTCGTCCGGGGTAGGAACACCCATCGGCAGAAGGTCCTGCGGCGGACTGTCGAAGTCGAACGTGCTCAGGAGCACGCCCTCGGCATCCCACACCTGCACCGCGCACGCTTCGGACAAGTCCCAGTCGGCCGCCGACCAGAGCGTGAACGCGAGTCGCTTTTTGTCCGCGTGGGTGTCCGCGATGGCGTTGGCCACCATCAGGTCCACGCCGTGGGTGCGATGGGTCACACGATTGGCCGCGCGCACGAGCAGGTCGCGCCGGTCGCTCTTTACCAGCGTGCGAACGCGCCGGGCCAGTTCTTCGGCACGCGCGTCTTCGCGTGCGGAAAACAGGATTGGAAACGTGGTGAGCGCGGCGAAGAACGAGAGCGCCAGGACTCTCTCCGGCAGGCTTCGTTTGCGTCCCATCGCGAAGTGCGCGAGTACCACGCCGATGGCCAGTGTCGGTCCCTGCCACGGTAGAGCGCCAAGCGCGATGGCGAGCACGGGCAGCGGCGCCAACACCGGGTGCACGTCCCCCGCGAAACGCGTCAGTGCGCGCGCGCCGTAGAAAAACGCAGCCATCAGCATGCACAGCGACGCGAGAACGATGGTGGCGGCGAAATCCGGGAACAGGGAGAGGGGGTCGAAGATCGTCACGTCGTGGCGGATGTCGATCGCCTGTCCGAGCCCGGCGAGGAACACCCGTGGCGCAAACACGCCGAGGCCGATCGCGGAAAGTGCGAGCAACGTGGCGAGGACCCGTGGGCGTTTGTGTTGCGCGGCCTTCTCGATCATGCGCATGCAGAAAAGCAGCGTCGCGGCGGTCAGGAAGAGATTGCCGGGTCCCGCGAACAGCAGATCGACGGGCGCGGCGCTGGAGAACGCCGGCAGCGCCGGGAGCCGTGCCGCAGCCAACGTGTACCGAACGCCGATGAGCAACATCACACCGAGGCCAACACGCAACAGGCGGTTTGGCGGCAAGCGCTTCCCGGCGAAGATCCAGAGCGCCCATGCGAGAAGCGCGGCGAACGCGACCCAGGTCGCGCGCGCGAGGCGGTCGCGCAGAGTCGCCTGCTCCGTCGCGAGCGCCGGCCCCGCGGGCGCGAACAGATCGACCTTGCAGAGGCCGATGCCGCCGCCCGAGCCGGGCAGCACGAAGCTTCGGCCGGGTTCGCCGTCCGGGACGTCGACGGGGGAGGGGTCGTTTCTTCCTCCGAACTGAAAACGGACCGCGGCCAACCCGTGTTCCAGCCGGATCTCCTCCGCAAGATCGCGCTGGACGGGGAAGCGCTCGTCGAACGACAGGAACGCGATGGCGATGCCGTCCCCGGCGCGCCGCGCGGAACACAGCACACGGTGCGCGGGCCGGTCGAGCACACGCACGTCTCCCACGGTGCCTTGACGCACGAGCAGGAAGTCCTCGCGCGAGCTGACATCGAACGTGCGGCCGGCCCACAAAACGGCGCGGTCGTTTTCGTCCAGCACCAGGACGCCGTCGACCTCCATGTCGTCGACCAACGTCTGTGCCCGTTCGAACAGCGTCGACACGAGCGTGCCGGTTTCCTGCCACAGCCGCACGATGCCGTCGGCAGCCCCCTCGACGCGTTTGGTCCAGCCTTGGAACCGCCCCTCAATCTCGCGCTGCGCAGACTCCAGCCTCGGTGCGGTGTCCGGGTTTTCCGGAACCCGCCATCGCCCGATCGCGAGGCCGCAACAGAGCGCGGCCAATAGGCCGAGCAGGAGGAAATCTCGCCGCATCTATCCCGGCTTCTTCAGGCCGTACTTTTCGATCTTCTTGTAGAGGTTCGAGCGTTGCATCCCGAGCAGTTCGGCGGTTCGCTTCACGTTCCAGTTGTTTTCGACCAGCCGTTTCTCGATGAACTCCTCCTCCGCGCGGTCCTTGAACTCCTCGAAGGAGCGCGCGTCGCGATAGGGGTCCTCGGTCGGGACGGCCGCGGGGCTGCCCATCACCTTGCGCATGTCGCTCGCGCTGATCTCGCGTTTGGGTGCCAGAATCGCGGCGCGCT
>JAZFYD010000166.1:0-37873 GCA_036443405.1 Planctomycetota bacterium | reverse complement strand
TCGCGTTCGCATCCGGAGAGCCGTTGTCGCCTCTGTTTTTCCCCGCTCACGTAAACGGAACGGATCCCATCACGATGACGCCGAACGCTGGAGCCGTTCCGATGGGAGGACTCAGCGGTGGTCCGGTCGTCAACGCCGCCGGCGAGGTCGTCGGTATTTTCGTGAGCGTTTCCAAGACGCCGGCCAAGAACATGATGATCTTCAGCTACGGCGCCACACCGGTTGCCGCCTTCCAGGACGCGATGGGCGAGGACTAGGCTCTGAAGGCGGACCGACGCCTCAGCGTTTCTTGACCCGCCGAAGCTGCAGCACGAGGTACAGCAACGTCGCCACCAGGAAGCCGATGTTCACTGTGCGCGCGAACGGCGGCGCTTGCTCCGGCCACACTTGGCCGATGAGCACGACGACATTCAACACGATCAGAACGAGCAGCAGCGGCTTCATGGCGGGTTCTCCGGGGCACCGATTCGCCAGGAAGAGTAACCCGTTTGGAGTTACGCGCCCGGGATCAACAGTTCCGGCCTACTCCCCGAGTTCGCCCAGAGTCTTCTCGGCATCTCGGTAGCGAAGCCAGTACCCCTGACGTTTGGCCATGGTCCGGGCGAGGTCGAGATACGCACGCCCGAGATCGAGATCCCCGTCGCCCTCGAGTAAGGTCGCCTTGCCGAGGTCGACCAGCGCCGTTGTCACGCGAAGGCCCATGGCCAATTCGTTGCAAATCTGCAACGAGCCCATCGCGCGCAGGCGTGCCGTCTCCGCGTCACCGAGCGTGAGCGCAAGGCGGGACTGTTCGGACAACACATCCGCTTCGAGCTTTCGGCAGCCGAAATCCACGGCCGCCAGGTGCGCCCGCTTGTACTCGCTGGCCGCCAACGCATACCTTTCCTCGACGCGGTGGATCTTCGCGATGCGCATGTTCCGTCTCCTTGTCCGACAACCTCAAAACCGCGCGGCCGAATGCACGCGCTACGGACAGGGCAATCGCAACGTGTGTGCCGCAGCCAAGGGTCGTGGCGCCGGGGCCATCGCGCCGCGCGATTAGGGCGGTTTCGCAGAGTTCGGAGGGAGGAACCGATCAAGAGGTGTGCCCCTTGTTTCCCACCGGGAGAACGGGGATTCCCTGGAGTGTCGTGCAGCGCGTACGAAATGGCGGCTGACGCACCCATGACAGGAAGTGCAACCTCGTAAAAAGCAATCAGAGGTTGTGCTACGGCACCGTGCCCTTCGCACAACCCCTGATTGCATGCCGATCCCGGCGCGCTACCAGGCGCGCGACGGGATGCCGAAGTCCTCGCGGTCCTTGGCAGCCGGGCGGAAGAAGTACGTGAGCTGGATTCCCACCGCCCCACCGTAGAGGGTCGCCTCGGTCGTGTTGTTCTGCCACATGTCGAATCGAACCTCCGGCGCGATCGACCAGTTCCTCGAACTACCGAGGTAGAACGCGCGGCCGATGGCGGCATATCCGCCCCAGCCCTCCTGGTCGTCGAACTCGAAACCACCCACAGGATCGAACTCAAGGCGGTGGTACGCGACACCCAGGCGGCCGTACCAATAGCCGCTGTTGCTCTCCGGCCAGTGGCCGCGGAAGCCAAGCCCGCCGATGAAGTGATCCGCCTCGGATCCGCCTTCCTCGTTTGTCGCGGCCGCGCCCCATCCTTCGAACCACGACCGTGTCGTCGGTTCTCCAAGCGGGACTCCCACGACCACGTTCCCCTCCAGTCCTTCGGCCCTCGCAGTATCGAAGTCAAGGAAGTTGGCGCCGACTCCCGGACTGACGAAAGCTCCCTTGCACCCTGCGATCAAGGCAATCCCCAAGATCAATAAACGCATTTTCCGCCTCCTGTATCCAACAACCACAAACACCGCGTTCGATTGTACGCACCACGCCTCCGCAGTTTCAAGCGTTTGTTGCGCGCGGTGTGCGCACTGTTCCCACCGGGTGAACCGGGATTCTACAGCACCTGCACATGTTGCAACAGCTGCGGCCCGAAACTCCTCGACTCGCTTACCCTCACGATCTGCCTGCCCGGCACGCGGGCGGATGTCGAGGTCGACAACGTCCGTCGGCCGACCCACTTCTCCGGCCATGTTGGAGTCGAACTCAACGACGGTACGACACTGCTCGCCGCTGGCATCAGCGACAGGTGAATCCGCATTCCCGCCACGCGGTGCTGATCACGGTGGACTAGAGTCAGCGCTTTTGGGCGCGGCGAAGCTGCAGCAAGAAAGACAACAGCGTTGCGACCAGGAATCCGATGTTCACGGTGCGCGCAAACGGCGGCGCGTTCTCCGGCAAAACCTGCCCCAGGAGCACGACGACATTCACGACGATCAGAACGAGCAGCAGCGGCTTCATGGCAGGTTCTCCTGGGCTCCGATTTCGCCAGGAAGAGAACCCGTTTCGCCGGCGGTCGCGCGACCGGGCGCGTCACCGTGATCGCGCAACTCGAATAGGATGGCGCCCGTGGGTACTCGTATCGCCATCCGGGCCGGCCATTCCGACGACTAGGGAACGGAACACCATGAACATTACTAAGCGCAGGACATTGTCGGTTGCGTTCATCTGGAGCCTCCTCGTGCTCGCCGGTGGCCCCGCGATGGCGGAAGGCGAAGACGAGGCGCGGGCGGGCCGCGATCTGTACGACCAGGGCGACTATGCCGGCGCGATGCGCGAGTGGCGATTCGGGGCGGAAAAAGGAAACACGTATTCCATGTACCGAGTCGGGAGCCTCCACGAACTCGGAAAAGGCGTCAAACAGGACTACACGAAAGCCTACCGCTGGTTCCGCAAGGCTGCGGACGGTGACTTCGCATTCGCAATGGTGAGGTTAGGCACGGCGTACCGTGAAGCTATCGGCGTCAATCAAGATTACGAAGAAGCGATGCGTTGGTTTCGAAAGGCAGCGGACAAGAAACTCAAAGGTGCCAACCTGTCCATCGGCTACCTCTACCGCAACGGGCAGGGCGTCGAGCAGAGCTACGTCGAGGCGATGCGCCATTTCCGAATCGACGCCGATGCGGGCTTGACCTCCGCCATGTACCTCGTCGGAACGTTCTATGACCAGGGCCTCGGCGTGAAACAGAGTTTCGTCGAGGCTAGACATTGGTACAAGACGGCGGCGGCGAAGGGACACGCGTTCGCGACGGCGCAACTCGGGGTTCTTTGTTTCAACGGATTGGGTGGCCCACGCGACCTGGACGCTGCCTTGCGCGATTTCAAATTCGCCAACCAGAGTGGACCGGGCGCCTATACGACCATGCGGATCTGGCTCTGTCTTAGAGCGCTCGATCGAGACGCCAAAGCGACGGCGTACGTCGCCGCGTATCTCTCGAAACAAAAGGTCGAAGAGTGGCCGAGATCGATTCTCGGGTTCATGGCCGGGGATGTCACGGAGAAGGAGCTGTTCTCCAAGGCGGATGCTGAGAAGAGCGAGGACCACACGGCGCGGATGTGCGAGGCCTATTACTACGCTGGCTTTGCCAAGCTGTTTGCGGACGACCGAGAGTCCGCCATCTCGTACTTTGAGAAGTGCATCGCAACCGGCCAGTCCGACTACATTGAATACAAAAGCGCGATCGCGGAACTGCAGAGACTACGCCAAAAGTAGACGTCGGCGTCAGCCGGCCTTGCAGCGACCAACGCGTTGTCCCCGCACTCGTGCTCCTCACGTTGTTCGAGAGGGGCGACGCGACGGTTCCCGATCTGCACCTCATGGCGAGTTGCATGCAGATCCTGGCTCCGTAGGCCGACCTGGCTACCGCAGTTCGAGCTTCTTGCTCAGGAGTTCGAGCATCCGCATCGTTTCAGGAGTCGACATACCGTCGTCGGTCAGCAGGTGCTGGATCAACAACGCGTAGGTGTCGGCGCCGGCGTCGAAGGCGAAGTAGTCGTGCCACATGGAAGCACCATCCTGTTCGACGGCGATCCGCCGGCCTTGGAGCCTGCGCTTCCTGAGGGGTAGCCACGTGTCGCTGACCTTCGATTTCGCCCACTGCTGAACGACCTCGCTCTCCATGTTCTTCAGGGTCTCTTTCGGATCCTGCTTGGCGAAACGGAACAGCACGACTGTCGTTGACGGCCCGTCGAGCGTCCACGTCCGTAGGTCCGCGTCCTTTTCGTACTCGAACGTGAAGCGCCGGGGGTAGTGGAGGCGCACCCCGCCAACGTCGAGGACGCGGTGCGGCAGCGCGGTGATCTTCAACTTGACCGGCTTGCCGCCGATCATCGCGGTGAGTGGTTTGTCGACTTGCACGACGGTTTCACTGCCTCCCTCGACCTGCAACACGAGGAGTGCCGGCGGTTCCTCGTTTTCCTTCGGTGCTGCCTCAACGAGACTGAACAGCAGCAATGCGGCGGCGACGGCGGTGAGGATTCGCATAGGGAAGATTGTGGCACGCACGCCCCGGCTTCTTCCCTGGAAAGCACCCGACGAAACACAGCCGGGCGGGCATGTGACCCGCCCGGCTGAAACGCTACTTCTTCAGCGCGGGGTAGCCTTCGATGTAGACCCAGTCATCGAGCTTGGCCGGGATGTGGCATCCCTGGCAGCTCGCGACGAAGCCCTCGGAGACGTTCTTCTTCGGATCCTCTTTCATGAAGAGGCCCCAACCCCAACCTTCTTTCCAGTGGGGGTTGTCCTTGAAGCGCCCCTTGTCGTCCTTGACCATGATGAACCAGCCGATCAGGTCCGTCGCGTACGACGCCTTGCCGGTGGTCATCTTCTCGGACGTCATCTTGCGCAGCTCCTTGACGATGACGGCACCGTCCGGCCACTCCTCGTTGGCGCGGAAGTGTTTGACCGTATCGGCCTGCGTGTAGACGTCGTGAAAACCGTGGCTCTCCGACTTCTCGTCCGGAACCACGTAACTACCGATGTGCGACAGACTGGTCCGGAGCTCGCTCGGAAGCAGCAGATTTCCCTCGGCATCGACATACGGCGAGAACGACTTCTCATCGTCCTGCGCCAACAGCGGTACCAGTGCCAGCAGCGGCACGAGCACCAACGCGGTGAGTGAAACCCGAAGTTTCATTAGCCGCCCTTGCTGGGCTTCGCGGCCCGAAGGTTGGGGTAGTACTGGCTGAAGACCATGTCCTCATCCGCCAACGCCTCGTGGCACGACGCGCAGTTCGCGGTCGGCTGCCTCTTGGCCTTCGGCGCGTACGGCGGCGCATGGTGTTCGAAGCTGTAGTACGCCCAGTTGCCCGGCTCGTCCGGGTACATCTTCTTGCTCTTGTGCGCGATCTCGAAGCCGTTGAACTCGCCCTCGAAATATCCGCGTCCACTCGACGCCTTCTTCTTACCGACGGTCACGAGCTCCTTGCAGAGCACAGTGCCCTCGGGGAACACGCCCGTCTCCGAGTAGCTCTTGTGATGCGCCGGGTACATGTAGACGTGATGGAACTCCGGGAACGCCGCCTTGTCCTTGTTCATGTCCTGGGGCGTCACCGGTGTGCCGAGGAATGGCCAGGTGCGCCAACTCCCCAACGGCGGAATATTGAGTTCCCCGTCCGCGGTGAACTTGAGGGGGCCCGACATCGCGTCATCCTGCGCGTTGGTCGGTGTGGTGGCCAACATGACCACACCCATCACGACCAACGCGGTGACAGCGAGATACGCAGTAATTCTGCGCGGTAGATTCGACATTCTCTTCCTCTCCGTTTCTGAAAAATGGGTCGAGCGTCTCCGGGCCGCTCATCCCGACACCAACCGAACACACCGGTTCAGATGCATTCGCAACGATTTGGTTGCAGAACGGATCGCCGGAATCGGGAAGCATTTCCAGATCGGATTCACTTGGACGACGCCGGGCTCGCGACGGCTCGGACGGAACGGAGGTCCTTTCCTGCTCGCCCCCTACTTCCGAAGCGTCCGGGACAGCGATACGTTGGCAACCACAACGGTGCCGAAATCGCGGCCGCCGACGCGGACCGAGTAGGTCCCCGGCGCGACGCGCGGGATCGTGATCGCGCCGGCAGCGTCGGTTCGCAACTTCCCGTGGCCGAACAGCACCTCAAGCGGAGTGACGCCGATGCCGACACGGAACCCCTCGGCGTCGCGGACCTCGACGGCCTGGCCCGGTGCGTCGGGCGCCGTGAGCGTCAGGTTCACGCCGGGGACGAGTTTCACGACGACTTCACGATCCTGCCGCAACTCGATGGCCATCGCGCGGATCGGTGCGTACCCGTCGGCCGACAATGCGATCCGGTAGCGCCCCGGGCTCACGCGGTAAACGTGCTCGCGGCGCGGGCGCGGCTGCTCCTCGTCGTCCCCGCCGAGCGCGCTCCACTCCGCGAAGCCGCCGTTCGCGCCGAGGAGTACGAAGCGCGAGTCGATTCGATCGCCGGCGGCATCCACGCATCGCACGGTCAGCGTCCGAAGCGCATCGTCACTGAAACGGAAATCCACCCGGGCTTCCTCGCCGTCATGCAACGCGAGGCGGCGCACGAGCAGCTGCGTGCCTTTAGTGCAGAGCAGCTTGAGCTTGCCGCTGCGCACGGAATCGATGCGGTAGCCCCCCTTCCCGTCAGTCGTGCCGCCCGCCCAGATCTTGTTGTAGAGGTCGGGCAGGTTGCGGATGGTGCGCGGATCACCGATGCCTTGGGGCTCGACCTCGACCAACGCACCGGCCACGGCTTTGCCGTCCGCGTCCCGCACTTCTCCAAACAACACGTTCCGCGGCACGCGAAGATCGACCGTGACGATCCGTTCGCCCGCTTTGACATCGACATCGACCTGGAACGGCCGCCCACTCGGCGGCACGGCCGCAAGCACGTAGGCGCCCGGCTCGACGCGCTCGAACTTGAACCGAAGGTTGGCGCCGAGTTTCACCTGTCCGACGTCCTCGCCGAACATGCCGCGCTTGGCGAGCACGATGCGCGTGTCCGCCGGCGCGCCGGTCACCGCGCCTTCGATCATCGCGCCGGTGAGCTGCGGCCGAAGGTCCAGTCGCGCGTTCTCGCCCGGCCTGAGGTCGATGGTGCCGTGCAACACCTCCTTCGTCTTCCGCCGGCTCTCCGGATGTGCTCGCGAGCAAGTACGACGTGCCTTGAGCCGAAACCGCCACGAGGAAGCGTCCCGCGGGAAGGCCCGCAAAGGCCGCGCGCCCAGCGGCGTCGAACTCCTTGGCCGCGACGGGCATGCCCATCGGCCCCGGCTTGAGAACCTCGCACATGTGGCCGGCCGGGACCGGCGCAAATACCTCGAGACCGGCGCCGGCGCTCAACTTGATCCGCACAACGTTTCCGTCGACGCGATGGCCCTTTCGGCTCGTCGCGGGCAAGCCGGCGGCGAGCACGACAAAGTCGACCGTGCCGGCCGGCAGCCCGGTCAGCCGCACACGGCCTGCCCCGTCGGTCTTGACGACGGGAAGCCGCAGGATGGCGGGGCTCTCGGAGATCTCCATCATCGTGAGCATGTCGAGCTCGGCGAGCACACTCAGGTCGTGCTTTTTTGTCCGTTCCGAGAACAGCTTCTCGAAGTCCGCGTTGTGGCCGTGCAACCCATCCTTGTCGCCGGCCTTCATGACCACCACGTCCGCGCCCGCGACGGCGCGGCCATCCGGACCGAGCACCTCGACATCGATCCAGTTCGCCGGCGGCAGTTCGATTAGAACCGAGCCCGGAGCCGTCGCGGTCCGTTGGGTCGGTGCGTACTGCGGGTGCGAAGCCGTGAGCTGCACCGTGCCGTCGTTGATGCCGAACGCGAAATGCCCATAGGAGTCCGTCGTCGCTTGTTTGTGGAAGTCCGGGCCCCGCTTCAGTGAAACGAGGGCGTTCGCAACGGGCATGCCGTCTGCAACGACACGGCCGCGCAATCCACTCTTGGGTACGGGCGGAGTCAGGTCGGGTTCGGCTTCCGGTTGCGGTGCATCGTTTGTTGCGGCCGTCGCCGGCAGCTCCGGCGTCTCGGCGAGCCTTCGCGGAGAACGTGTGTCGCTTTGCTCCGCGCCGTCTCCGTGCCAGATAAACAACGTCGCGCCCAGCAAGAGTGCGAGCGCGACAACGATCGTGAGTCGGGTTTTCATGAGCAGGGCTCCAGTGACGAGCGCCGCCCAGCCGGCCTTGGGCGGCAGAGCGAGCGGGGCCAGCGCAAGGCACCAGCGACTCCGGTCGCCGTCATAGGCGCCGTCGAGGTGTTTGCGCAGTTGGGCGAGCGCGCGTTGAAGCCGCGTGCGCACGGTTTCGACAGGGATCCCTTGGCGCCGTGCAATCTCCGCCGGCTTCAAGTCGTAAAAGAAACGAAGCACGACCGACGTCCGGTACGGTTCGTCGAGCCGGTCCACCGCTTCCACGAGGCTCTTTTGCGCCTCGATGCGCGCGGCCATGTCCTCGACGGAGGGAAGCGACTCCGGGCGCGCCGCCGAACGTTCGTGACGCCGGCGCCGCCCTTCGGATCGCAGCTCCTTCATGGACAGATTGCGCACCACCGTGCCGAGCCAAGCGCGCAACGAACCCGTCTGCCGCGGCGGTTTCTGAAGCGCCGCGATGTAGGTTCGCTGAACGATGTCCTCGGCCAGTTGGCTGTCGCGCACCAACCGTTGGGCGAGCGCGTGCAGGAACCCGGCGTGTTGCAGCAGTTCCTGGGGTGTGGGACGACTCATGTGGAATCCACAATCTACATCCCCGGCCACGCTCGAATCGACTCAACTTGGCGATCACGCCTGGGCACTAGCCAAACCGAGCCCGGCGTGATTCGCTGCGGCCCGAGTTCGCGCGGCCGCACTCGGGGCCTCAACTCTCGCTCGACGAAGTCACTAACTCAGGATCCGGGTCTCAGCCGAGCCGAACTGCCCGCGCTGCCTCTCCCACGCGGCCTTGATCGCGCGGTGCAGCGGGACGTTTTCGATCATCGTCTCGCGGTACTTCTCGGGGGCGTGGTTTCGAAGATCGCTTAGGAGTTTGTGCGCCGCGGCGAGATGGGTGGCGTCGTTCGTGGCTTGGAAGAGACAGAAGCGAGCCTCCATGCGCTCGCCGCACGCGGATCGGTCCGCGTGGTCGGTCAGTGCCACGAGCGCGACGTCGACGGTCTCGGGGGCGGCCATCGCCGCATGCGCGGCGGCCAGCACGATCGTGCCCGGCATCATCACTTCGCGTGCGAGGGTCAGCGCCTCATCCAGATGCGCCTTGGAGGCGTCGGGCTCGCCCGCCTTCGCTTCCGCGCGGGCCAACAACACAAGCGTCGGGACTTCACCCGTGCGGTAGTCGATCTCGCGCTGAAGGGCCAGAGCCTCGCGGAAAAGGCGCACCGATTCCGCGACGTCCCCGGCGTCCTCCGCGACGAGCCCCAACGTACGAAGCGCGCAGCTCTCCGGGACACGGGCACCGTTTTCGCGCGCGAGTTCGAGAGCCGCGTCGATGTCCGATCGCGCGGCATCCAAATCGCCCAGCTCCCTCAGGACCCCACCCAGCGTCTCGAGCGCCATCCCCTCGCCGCGCCGGTTTCCGATCGCGCGGGAGAGATCGCGGAACGACTCGAGTTCGGAGACCGCGTCGGCGTAGCGACCCAGCGATGCGAGGCCGAGGCCGAGGTTGCCTGCGGAGATCGCCTCGCTCCGCCGGTCTCCGGTTTCTCGCGAAAGCTCACGGTGGCTGCGGTGGCATTCGCACGCCTTCTCGAACTCGCCGGCGTCCTGATAGACGGTGCCCAGATTGCCCGTCGCGCTCGCCTCGCCGCGTCGAAAACCGATGCGGCGCGAGAGTTCGAGGCAACTCTCGAAGTGGGCGCGCGCTTGGTCCTTCTGACCGAGCAGGGAGTAAATGAGTCCCACGTTTCCGGTCGCGATCGCTTCGCCGCGGCCGTTCCCGATCTCTTTCGAGATCGCGAGCTGGCGCTCCCCGCAAAGGCGCGCGTCCTCGACCTGGCCGAGGTTCTTCAGCGCGATGCCCAGGTTGCCGCACGCGGCTGACTCGCCCATTCGGTCTCCGGTCTCGATGGAGATGTCGCGGTAAGAAGCGAACAGATCGCGCGCATCCTCGAAGCGGGCCTGGTCGAACGCGATGGCGCCGAGCGCACCGATGACCTGCCCGGCCAAGCCACGGTCGCCGACGCTCTCGGCCAGGTCGAGCGCTTCGCGGAAACGCCCGTCCGCGGGCTCGTACTCGGAGGCGCGGTACAGGTGCTCCCCCATCTTGTGGAGCACACGTGCACGCAGTCCCACGTCGGGTTCGGCGCAACCGTCGGCCGTCAGGGCCATCGCTTCGTCCAACACGGCACGCTCGCGCACGTTCAGACCGAGGAGATCGAGCATCGCGCGCGCGCGCAACAGGATCTCGACCCTTGCGTGGCCGGTCAACAGCCCGGTCGTCGACAACGCCTGATCGATCAACTCGACAAACGCCTCGTGGAGATAACCCTTCTCGAGATGGCTGAGCGCGACGTCGAGATAAGCGCCCGCGCTCGCACCCCGTCCACCGAGGAAGAGATGGCGGCAGAGCATCACGGCGGTGACGCCCTCCGAGCGATCGAGGTAGTCGCGCGACTCGATCGCGTCCGCGAGCGCGGCGTGGTACGCCTCGCGCAGCGGCGCGGCGAGCCCTTCGTACAGCGCCTCCTGCACCTGATGATGGTCGAAGAGATACCGCGCGCCGACCGAGCGGATCAGCCGGTGCGATTTCTCGATGCGTCCGAGTTTCTGCAACGCCGGGATGCGTGCCATCTCCAGCACCTCGCCGACGAGCCGCGGGTCGAATTCGTAACCGCAGCACGACGCGACCTCGAGCAGGCTGCGCTCGTCCTCGCCAAGGTCGGCCATGCGCGCCTGAACGAGGTCGAGCACGGACGACGGGATCTGAATCTGTTCGATGACCTGCGTGCGGACCCACGTGCCGTCGGGCTTTTGCGTGATGAACTGCCCCTCGCGGAGCCCGCGGATGATCTCGAACGCGAAGAACGGGTTGCCGTCGGACTTGATGCCGATCTGGTACGCCAGCTCTTCCGCGAGCCGTTGGGATCCGAATGCGTCCATGAGGAGCGCGGCGAGATCCTTGGGGCCCAGGCGCGGAACCTGGAGGCGGGACCCGTGCGGCAGATGTTCCACGTTGGCCACCCAGTCTTCGGGAAGCCCGGGGCGGCTCGCTCCCACGAGCATGATGCGGTGGCCGGGCAGAGCGAGCGCGAGGGCGGCGAACAGGCCGCGGCCACCGTTCGGCGCGAAGTGCAAGTCGTCGATCAGCACGATCGTCGGCCGTTCCGCAGCGAGCGCGCGCGTCGCATGCACGAACACCGCGTGCAACGAGTCCTTGTTGAGCGGCTCTTCGCCCTTGGGCGTGGGCTCGCCGCGAAGGAGCGCCGCGAACGCGGGAACGAGGCTCGGCGTCACCGCGAGATACTCTTCGAGCGACTCCTCGAGGCCGCCGGCGCCGAACTCCTCGAGATACGCCGTCGAAAACGCGCCGGCCGCCGTCGCGGCTCCGCCGGGCGGATAGCTTCCGAACAAGAAATTGAAGTCGACGTTGGACTCGCGCAGTTGCGCCACGAACTCGTCGACAAGACGTGTCTTTCCGATGCCCGCTTCGCCCTCCACGATAACTACGCGCCCGTCTCCGTCGCACGCCCTGTCGAACGACGCACGCAGCCGGGCGATCGGCTCGTCGCGGCCGTAGATCCCGGTCTCGCGCGGCACGCGAACACGCCGCAACGGTTTTTGCGCGGCGGCACGCATCGAGCGCACCCGTTCGATCCACCACTCGGACGTCTCGGCGCGCTCGAGCACGTCGGCGACGGCCGCCGCGGAAGCGAAACGATCGTCCGGCGACTTCGCGAGCAGCACCTTGACGAGCTCTTCGAAAAACGGGGTGAGTTGCGGGTTGATCTCGGCGACCGGGCGCGGCTCGACGTTCAAGTGGCTTTGGATCACCATGCCTGCGTCGGTCCCGGGAAACGGATGCTTCCCCGTTGACAGCTCGTAGAGCATGACGCCGAGCGCGTAGAGGTCCGAGCGCGGATCCGGTTCGCTCGCCAAAAACTGCTCCGGCGCGCCGTACGGAATCGATCCCACGAACGCGCCGGTCTTTGACAGCGCGAGCGTCTCCTCCGTCCGCCGCGCCACCCCGAGGTCCATCACCTTGACGACGTGGTCTTTGGTGATGAGGACGTTTTCGGGTTTCAGGTCGCGGTGCACCACGTCCTTGTCGTGAATGGCCTCGAGCGCCTTCACGATCTCGAACGCGATGTGCCGGCACAAATCCTCGGGAACACGATCCATGTCGAGAAGCAGCGCCCGCAGCGTGTCCCCCTCGACGTACTCCATCGAAAGGTAGAGCGTCTCTTCGCCGTCTGTCTCCTCCGTCTCGATGCCGTAGGTAGCGACGACGTTTTCATGCCGGATCTGTTGCCCGATGCGCGCCTCGCGCAGGGATCGCTCGCGGAATTCGGGCGTGCTCAGGAGATGCGCGTGAACGACCTTGAGCGCGAAGACCGCGCCGGCTTCGTCCTCCGCACGATAGACCGTCCCCATCGCCCCCGACCCGAGTTCGGCGACGAGGCGATAGACCCCGAGTTTCTCTCCGATAACCACCGAGGACTCATCGGAATTCCGGGGTGAGTAGAGTGAGCCCGCAGGCATCGACCCGGCCGCGCGAAGCGGCCGGACTTGGGCCATTTCTTGCGATGCGTCCGCCGTCTCATCCCGAGACGGGTTGCAGCCACGCTTCGCTGTGTTGCGCGGCCTAATCCAAGAACGGCGCGGGAGTCCCGGCCTTCGCGCATGCCTTGATGGCGTCCATCGCGGCCTTCGTGTCGCCTTTCATCATGTAGTGAAGGTAAAGCTCCGCCGCGCGGCTCGGTTCAAACGGATAGAGGCGTCCGTTGATCTCAGCGGTGAGAGCGTTTCGCTCCGAGTAGTTCCCACGCATCACCCGCGCCTCGTCAGGATGGAGAGCTTGCACGACAGCCCACTCTTCACCGTCTGTGCCCGAGGGCCAGGCTTTGGTTTGCGCGATGATCCGTTCGGCGGCGCGGCTCAGATCCGGCAACTTCAACGCGGCCTCCCGCGCCGGGCCGGGACGCACTAGCGCCACGGCGAGTTGTAACCTGAAGAACAGGGCGCCGTTCAATCGTTCGGCCGACGCGCGATACGCCGGCTCCGACCGCAGGAGCGAAATGTGCGCCGCGTACAGGTCGGCCTGCACCAAGCCGTTTTCCGTCGTGACACTGGGCACCAACTGATGCGCCTCCTCCGAGAGCCGCGTGACTTCCGCGGGATCGGCTTCGATCCCAACCATCTGACCGGCGCCGAGCGCGGCCGCGAGCCACACCAACGCGACGGCCCGCGTTTCCGCGGAAACGTCGCTGCTTAGTTCGCTGAGCGCCTGGCGGCGGAACGTGATCGCCAAATTCGCCAGCACCCGGCTTCTCGCGGCCCCTTCTTGCGTGTACGACTTGAGCGCGACTTCCAGATGCTGTCCCGTGTCCGGCGGGGTTCGCTTCAGGGCTGCGAGAGTCCGACGGAGTCCGTCGACATTCCGGAGCCGCGTGTCGTATGCCGCCGAATACGCAATCAAGCCCACGTTTCGTGGCGCCACGACGCGGGCCTGGCCGACGAGATCCAGCGCGCGACGAACGTCGCGATGGGCGTGCACACGCGCAAGCAGTTGGTCGCGACCTTCCCTGGTCTTGTAGAGGAACCCAAGGAGCGAGTCGGAGGGGCCAACGCGGGCCGCGCGAAAGTCAATCCGGTCACCGATGATCTGCGCCATGGCGCGCGTCCAACACGCGGTCGCGAGCGCCTGCATGGACAGCGACGAACTGGGCTGCATCTTGAGGGACTTCTCGAACAGGTCCACCGCCTGGTCGAGAATGGCCGCGTCGAACTCGATTCCAACGAGACGCGTGCACGCGAGAGCGGCATTGTGGTGATTGGCGGCGTTTTCGGGCAGCGCCGCGTACGCGGCGATGGCTGCACGAAACTGGCGCATGGCCTCCGCGCGATCGCCCTTCTCCTGAGCTTTTTCTCCCAGCGCCGAATAAAGGACCGCCTGCACCACGGGGTTGTCCACATCCGATTTCTTCAGCCAGGCGATCTGGTCATCCGCATCCGCTCCCGTCAAGCCACGCAGGAACGCGATGCTCTGACGAGCGATCGGGGACTTTTCGTTTGCATACGCCTCCTCCGCCAACGCGCACGCTTCGTGGAAGGCGCCGAGCTCGCGCAGCACGGAACACACCTGCATCATGATCTCCGAGGAACGCGTGTTCGCTTCCAGCAGCTCATCGAAGAGGGCTTTGCCCTCCTGCTCACGCCCGAGCCAGTAGTAGACCTGCCCGAGGAAGAGGCGGTATTCATTCGTATGCCCGCTGACGGCACGCGTTGCGAGGAAGACCTTCTCCGCCTCCAGCAGCGCCTCCTTGCGCTGATCGAGGACCATCTGCTGGCCTCGCCGCAGGTGCACGATTCCAAGATCGAGAGCGGCCGGAACCACTGCGCTCGCCGCGCGGAACTCCTCGAGGTTCTCCTCCAAAACCCAATCGTCTTCGAGCTCTTTCGCAATCTGCTCGTCAACCAAGCGGCCCTGCTCTTCTTCGTCCGCGAGTTCGTGTGCCGTGTAGAACGAACGTGGGCCGTCGCCAGCTTGAAGCTTCCGCAGCGCCGCCCTCGACTTGGCTTCCCACACGTCGGCATACTCAAGTTGCGCCCTGCGGAGGCGCTCGAGGCGAGGTGTGACGTACGGCGCGAGCAGCGCTAGCGCCGCGTCGAGTTTGCCGTCCCGTGCGTCGAGTTGGCCGAGGATGCGCGCACCTTCGGAGTCACCCAACTTGTCACGGAATGGCTCCAGAAGTTCGCGGCAGCGATCCAGCTCGTCTGCCTGCTCGCAGAACAACGCGAGCGCCGCCCGGTATTCCAGACGACGGGGCTCGCTCTCGACCAGTTGTTCCAGGAGCCTGCGTCGCAGCGCCTGCTCCGGCTCCGTCGGCTCCCCGACGTTGCTCACGAGATCAAGCAAGCGCAGCGCGTTTGCCGGATTGGACGCGGCGACTGTCTCGGCAACCGCCACAACGTCACCGCGGATCCCCTTCAAGACGCCCGACGTGTAACGCTTCTGCAATGCGACGGCTTCCGTCACGACCGTCGCCGCCTCGTCGATGGGTGCTCCCGCGATGCGTTTCCGGACCAGTTCCACGACCGCAAGGCGCGCCGGCAAGGCCTGGAGAGTCCCGCTCACGCCCACCTTCCGATAGATCTTCGCCGCTTCGCCGATCCGGTTTTCCTCGAGGAGTTCCGCGGCGTCATCCATCGCGTTCGCGGCGCGCACTTCGGGGTCCGCCTGGTGGGAGTTCCACCACGCCCGTCCGCCGAAAATGAGCGAGGCGAACAACACGAGCAGGTTGCAGAGCTTCGCCGTCTGGCCGAGCGGAACGCTTCCGACGAAATACCACCCACCCCCTTCCGCATCCGCAACGCGATAGGAACGCAGCGCGATCAGCGGAATCCAAAGCGCGCTGAAACAGAGCGTCGAGATGTACGTGCCCGTTTCGTCGTCCCTATCGCGCTTGCCGTACATCCCGAATCCGAACCCATTGAGCCGCCCCAGCCCGGGCGGGCTGGAAACCGGCTGCATGTCCGGAAAGCGTTCGCCCAGATCGATCTCAGCCATCGCCCAACCCTCTTTGTGTCGTTCACCGGCATTCTGCACGATTCGCCGCATCGATGCTGCGACGCGCCAAACATTTACGTTCGACCTCGCCGCAGGGCCGCGGGCGGCATCACGCCAGCACGCACTCGGTCGGCCGTTTTGCGCTTCCTGAGATACGCCGCACGGATCCGCTTCCCGCGGCTCGTTGCGCCATCACCCCTCGATCACTATGATCCTTCGCAAGCTCATGGCGCAGCATGATGTTCTGCTCGTCGGTGGTGGCGGCGCGGGACTCCGGGCCGCTATCGCGATTGCCGAGGCCGATCCCGACCTCAGCGTGGCCGTCGTCTCCAAGGTCTACCCGATGCGCAGCCACACGGTAGCCGCCGAGGGCGGCGCTGCGGGAGTCGTCAAGGACGAGGACAGTCTCGACGACCACTGTTACGACACGATCTCCGGCGGCGACTGGCTCACGGATCAGGATGCGGTCGAGTATTTCGTGAACGAAGCGCCGCGCGAGCTGACGCAACTCGAGCATTGGGGTTGCCCGTGGAGCCGCCAAGACAACGGCAAGATCGCGGTGCGGCCGTTCGGCGGCATGAAGATCGAGCGCACGTGGTACGCGGCGGACAAGACCGGCTTCCACATGTTGCACACGCTCTTTCAGACGTCGCTCAAGTACAAAGCGGTGAAGCGCTACGACGAGTGGTTCGTGACGAAACTGCTGGTTGACCAGGGCCGCTGCTGCGGCGTCGCCGCACTCGAGATCGAAACGGGCAAGGTCGAAGCGATCACGGCCAAGGCGGTCATCCTCTGCACGGGCGGAGCCGGGCGCATGTACTCGTTCACCACGAACGCCAACATCAAAACCGGCGACGGCATGGCGCTGGCATACCGCGCCGGTGTCGCGCTCAAGGACATGGAGTTCGTGCAGTTCCATCCGACGGGCCTGCCGGGCACCGGCATCCTGATCACCGAGGCGTCGCGCGGCGAGGGTGGCGTCTTGCTCAACAAGGACGGCTATCGCTACCTGCAGGACTACGACCTCGGCAAGCCGATGCCGCATCCGGTCAAGCGCTCGATGGAGCTGGGCCCGCGCGACCGGCTGTCGCAGGCGTTTGTCGCCGAGGAAAAAGCGGGACGCACGCTCACCGGCGAGTTCGGCAGCTACGTCCACTTAGACATCCGCCACCTCGGTAAGAAGCGCATCATGGAGAAGCTGCCGATGGTGCGCGAACTGTGCGTCAAGTACGTCGGCATCGATCCCGTGACGGACTACATCCCCGTGCGGCCGGTCATCCACTACTGCATGGGCGGCGTGCACACCGACATCGACGCACGCACCTCACTCGACGGGTTGTTCGCGGCGGGCGAGTGCGCGTGCGTGAGCATCAACGGCGCCAACCGCCTCGGGTCGAACTCGCTCGTCGAGATCCTCGTGTTCGGCGCGCGCGCGGGTCACAACGCCGTTGCGTTCGCGAAGGAGTGCGGCGAGCCGGATCACGCTGCGATCGCAGCGCAAATCGAGGATGAGAAAAATCGCATCGACGCGCTCCAAAACGGCACCGGCGATCGCATCGCCACGCTGCGCAACGAGTTGCAGAGCTCGATGGAAGATGGTGCCGGCATCTACCGCGACGAGTCCGGCTTGAGTGCCACGGCGGCGAAGGTCGCCGAACTCAAGGACCGGTACAAGAACGTCCATCTCGACGACGCATCCAAGGTCTACAACACCGAGGTCATCTCCGCGCTCGAACTGGAGTACCTGCTCGATTGCGCCGAGGCGCTGGTCCACTCCGCGCTCGCCCGCACCGAGTCGCGCGGCTCGCACCAGCGCACCGACCACACCGAGCGCGACGACGACAACTTCCTGCAGCACTCGCTCGCGTACTACCGTCCCGGCGAGCCGCCGCAAACAGCACTTCATCCGGTCATCGTCACACGGTGGCCCCCTGGCAAGAGGGTCTACGGCCAATGAGCACCAAAGTCGCCCTGGAGGTCTTCCGCTACCGTCCCGAGGAATCGGAGGAGCCGACGTTCCAGACCTACGAGGTGGACTGCCCGGACGACTGGGTGCTGCTCGACGCGCTCAATCACATCAAGAACGACATCGACGGCACGCTCAGTTACCGCTGGTCGTGCCGCATGGGTGTTTGCGGAAGTTGCGGCATGAACGTGAACGGCGAGCCGGTGCTCACCTGCGCGACGTACTGCAAGGACTTCGCGAACGGTACGGTGCGCATCGAGCCGCTCGCGCACTTCCCGGTCATCCGCGACCTCGTGGTGGACTCCACGGACTTCATGGACAAGATCGAGAGTGTCAAGCCGTGGATCATCCGCGATGAAGAAAAGCCGCTCGAGGAAGGCGAGTACCTCCAGAGCCCGGGCGAACTGCTCGACTACAAGCAGTACACGCTCTGCATCAACTGCATGCTGTGTTATGCCGCGTGCCCGATCTACGCGCGGCACCCGGTGTTCACCGGACCGGCGGCGCTCGCGCTCGGCCAGCGCTACAACCTGGACTCGCGCGATCAGGGCGAGGATGAACGCCGCAGTGTGTTCGCCGGGCCGGAGGGGGTTTGGGAGTGCACGTTTGTCGGCGACTGCACGCGTGTCTGTCCCAAGCACGTCGATCCGGCGGGCGCGATCCAGCAGGGCAAGGCGCGCCATCTCCAGTGGTGGGCCAAGAAGGTGCTCATGCCGTGGGCGAACAAGTGAGCAAGAGCAAGCGTTACGAGCAACAACTCCCCGGCTGGTGGGTCTTCAAGAAGAAGACGTGGTTCGTTTTCTTCCTGCGCGAGATCACGTGCATCTTCGTCGCGCTGTTCGCGCTGTTCTATCTCAACTTCGCGCGCGCGATCTATGCGGGGCCCGAGGCGTACGAGGAAATTCTGGAGGGACTGCGGACGCCGGGGATGATCGCGATCCACTGCCTCTCGTTCGTCGCGGTGGTCTGGCACACCATCACGTGGTTCGTCGCCGCGCCCAAGGCCATGCGTCCGCGCATCGGTAACAAACTCGTCCCCGGAAACGCGATCATCGCCGGACACTACGCGGGCTGGTTCGCCATCTCCGCCATCCTGTTCTGGGTGCTGACATGAAGGGACGCTACAAGGCCCTCTGGTGGAGTTTTTTCGCCATCGGCGGCATGGTGGCGGCGATGCTCTATCCCGCCCACATGCTTGTGACGCAGCTGCTCGGCCCGGCCGGCGTGGTGGAAGTGCCGTCGTGGGAAGACGCCCACGCGCT
The DNA here is from genome assembly GCA_036443405.1 of Planctomycetota bacterium. Taxonomy (GTDB): domain Bacteria; phylum Planctomycetota; class PLA2; order PLA2; family PLA2; genus JAZFYD01. The sequence goes on along the minus strand of JAZFYD010000166.1, from coordinate 19,053 downwards.
CTTTTCGAACCCGTTCTTCCGCATGTATCTCGTCGTCCTGATCAGCCTGCCGCTGTTTCACGCGGCCCACCGGATCATGGCGGCGTTCATGGACTTCGGCCTGCGCGGGTCGCTCCGCAATCCGACCGCGGCGGTGCTCTATGGATCCGCGATCGCCGGCACCGCGTTCACGATCTTCACGATGATTACGATGTAGCCATGCCCAAGTTCAAGCCGCTCCCCAAGAAGTCCATCCCCGAGGCCCTGGAGAAGGCGAAGCACTATCGCCTTCTGAACGAGCCGCGGATCGCCGAGAGCATCTGCCTCGACATCCTGAAAGTGGACCCCGATCACCAGGAGGCGCTGGTGATGGTCGTGCTGTCGATCTCCGATTTGTTGGAGCGGCGCAAGGCAGAGGGCGTGCGCCAGGCGCGCGAGCACATCGCCAAGATCAAAGACGAGTACAAACGCGCGTATTACGACGGATTGGTGTGCGAGCGGCGCGGCTTGGTCGTTCTGCGCGCAAGCCAGCCGGGACATCACCACTACGCGTACAACTGGTTCATGGAGGCGCTCGAGCACTACGCCGAAGCGGAGAAGGTGCAGCCCAAGGACAGCAGCGAAGTGATCCTGCGCTGGAACACCATCTGCCGCATCTTCGAGGCCTACCCCAACCTGGGCCCGGCGCCGGAAGACGACCAGCACGCGAGCGGGATGTTGGAGTAGTACGTCGAACGCGCGTATGTTTCGCCACGGAGACACAGAGAACACAGAGTGGGATACCCGCGGTTCCAGAGCGCGGGTCCAACGGAGCTATCTCCCGCGGGTGAGGACGCGACCCTTACTCCTGTTCCTACGTTTCGTTTGAACTGGATAGGGTTCACGTTGTTTGCGCCGAGTGATTGCTCGGTGGGAGTTTCTCCGCGTCAGTGAGCAACTCCCTCTGTGCCCTCTGCGTCTCCGTGGCCAACTCTTCGACCGACGTCCGAACCCTCAGGCGTTAGGCCAGCAACTCTGATAGCGTGCCGCGATCTCCACCGCAAGCGCCTTGAAACCTGCGCCGACGCTCGCGCTCTACCTCGCGATCGGCCTCCTGATGCGCGTTCCGAGCGTCGTGTTTGCCGAGGGATATCAGTTCGTCGACCAGCAGTATCAGTACGTGGATCCGGCGTGGCACCTGGCGACGGGCGACGATTGGCTGGAGACGCACGAGTGGAAACGCGGGATGCGCAGCTGGGTGTATCCGGGGATGCTCGCGGGTGTTTTCAAGGCTGCGAACTCGTTGGGTTTCGAGGACGCGCTCTGGCGCATGACGTTGGTGCGCTTGGTGCACGCAGTGTTTTCGCTGCTCCCACTGATCGCCTTCTGGTTCGTGGTGACTCGCTGGCGCCCTATCGCGGGCGCGCGCGCTGCGTTGTTTTTCTTCGCATGTAGCGGCGCACTGTTGCACACCGGCGTGCAGCCGTCGGGTCCAACGTTCGCGGCGGGACTCTCCGTCGCGGCGGTGCTCTTCTTTCTCGGCCCCGGGCGCTGGCCCGCGCTGCTGTCCGGACTCCTGCTCGGGATCGCGTTCTGTTGCCGGTTCCAGGACGCGCTCTTCGGTCCGGTGCTGTTTGCCGCGGGGCTGTTCGCGCGGCAGCCGCGCAAGTGCCTCTGGCTCGCGCTCGGATTTCTCGGCCCGCTTCTCTTGCAGGGCCTTGTCGATCTGCGCACCTGGGGAGGCTTCATGCACAGCCCCATCGAGTTCTTTCGGTTCAACGTCATCGAAGGCGGCGGCACCGCGTGGGCGACCAAGCCGTTTTGGTTTTACGCCGTCGTCGTCGTCGCGCCGTACGTCATGTTCGTCCCGCCGTTTTTCAAGGCGAGCGTGGAGAACCTGCGCCGCGGTGCCCGCACCCTCGCCATTCCGCTGCTCGCGGCCGCGCTCTACATCCTGGTACTGAGCTTCATCTCGCGAAAGTCGGTGCGCTTTCTCCCGCCGGCACTCGGGCTAGTGAGCGCTGTGCTCGCGGTGGGTCTCTTCTGTGAACCGTTGCGCGGCCGCGCGTTTGTACACCGCCGCGTCCTGGTCATCGGCCACGTCGCGCTCGCCGTCGTGTTATCGCTGTACGCCGTGAACCGTGGACCGGTGCGCGCGGCGTACGCGCTCGGCGAACATCCGGAGTTCACCGGCGAGGTCACCATCGTCGACGGCAACGACACCGACGTCGGCGGTCTCTACTACCTGCACCGCAAGAAGATCAACGTGAAGCTCGCAAAACGCGACGAACTCGCCGCCGTACTCGAACCCGGCCAGTTCGTCCTCGTCCGGCGAAGCCCCATCGATCCGCGGAGCCTCGGCGGCCGCAAGGTCGAGCTGTTGGGTTCCTACACCAACATCCCCGACGTATCCGGATACCGCCGGACATATCTCTACCGGATCCAATGAGGCTGGAGCGACTCCGGAAACGGTGACAGCCACGGTCCGCGCCGAGACGTTTGTTGCGAACGGCTTCCCTGTGCAGGCCAGCGGCCCGTATAGACTTGGCGCTATGGCTTGGATCTCGTATGGCGACGCAGCCAGTGGCGACAACATCCTTCGCATCCACGGCGTTCATCCGGAGGTCGAACGGAGGCACTCCGGTCTCTACATCGAGTTGATGCACAAGCCGGGGCCGCTCACACGCGTGCAGCGCGAGCGGATCGCGGTCGTCGTATCGGCGGCCAACGGCTGCCGGTACTGAATCGTCCATCACGGGGCGGGACTCCGTGCACTGGGTGACGAGGACTCGGTCGTCGCGGCACTGACCGACGACTACACGACCGTCGAACTCCCGCCGGCGGATCGTGCGATGCTCGACTACGCCACGAAGCTGACGCGCTCGCCGGGCGCGATGGAGCCTTCGGATGTCGAAGGCCTGCGCACGCACGGTTTTTCCGATCACGCGGTCCACGACATCTGCGCGATCACCGCCTACTTCGCGTTCGCCAACCGGATCGCGGACGGCTTAGGCGTGGAACTGGAACGCGACTCGACTCGCAACGCGTAGTCCCCGCAGGCACCCTTCTGGCGAATCAGATTCGGCTGCGCGCGTGCGGCACTCTCGGCGCCCGGGTCGAATTACTGTCGCTTCGTGATGGTCATCGAGTCCAGCACCACGTTGCGTCGGTCGATCGCCTGCATCTGGAGCACGTCCCCGGCGACGTCGACCACAACGTGATGGTACGCGGACTCGGATGCAGCCGTGAACTCACTGCGTCCCGCCGCGTCGAGAGTCTGGCCCCCGCGGCCGATAACGGTCGCTCTGTTGACCCGCGCTGCCGAATCCGCACACTGGGACCAAGCGACGAGGTTGTCGCATCGGGGGATGCGTCATGACTGAGGAAGACGGCAAGAACTCCAAGAAGTGGTGGATTGTTGGCGTGGCCGTTCCGATCCTTGCGGCCATCATCGCTCTCGTTCCCGGATTGATCTCCGGTGGCAAAGGTGGCGATCGCTACAACAACGTCGGCATCGTCGGGGACCCGACGTTCAACAACTTGAATCTTGTCATCGAGCAAGCGCGGAAAGCGGGGCATCAGCTTTCCGACGAGATGCTCGGACTACTGGACAAGGCCATGGCACTTGTGAAGTCGAAGGACTACACAAAGGCGATTCCTATTCTGAAGGAAGTGGCCGTCGCGGCTCCGGTGCCCGCGCTGCTCAACAACGTCGGCGCCGCGTATCTGGCCACCAAGGATTGGGAACAGGCGAGACCTTTCCTGGAACGAGCCTTGGTCGGGTCGGAGAGCAACTCGCCAGCGCGTACCAACTTCGAGCTGTTCGCAGGTCCCGTCCGGTGGGGCACTGTCGAGGGGCTTCAGGCCGAATTGATCCGATTTGAAGACACCGGCGGACTGACGACCCTTGAGGTGCGGCTTCTGAACGTGGGCAAGGACAGCATCAACCTCAAATACATTGGGCGCACCTCCGGATACCTGATCGCCGAGAACGTTCCCGACAAGAAGTGGGAGCCTGAATTGTCCGGCGGTGCGGAAAAGACAGGCCACCACCACGTGAAGTCCGGCGAGTCCTACGTGTTCTGGCTCAAGTTCCGCATCGAGGAGGAGCTACGCGACGGTACGTTCACCGCCGTCGTACCGTGGGTCGCCAGCCCCTTCGAACAACTCCGCATCGGGATGCTCAAGCGGAAGCGGTGAGCCGGCCGCCAAGACCAGCGTCGCGCCGTGAGGCATCCGGGCACCGTCAGAGAAGTCGACGAAGATCGAGTGGATGCCGGCGCCACAGGTAGCGTCCCATCACGAAGGCGGCCAGGAGGTTGCCGGTGATGATTGCCGGGATGGTGACGACCTCGAGCACGTCGGGCTTGGCCAGCATCGTGATCGAAATGAACCCGCAGAAGAAAAAGATGAAGAGCAGGAGGAGTCCGAAGATGGCGGTGGGCGATTTCTCCGCGAACGCAAACATCCACGCCGCGACCCAGCCAACCAACACAAACGCCACTCCGTGAATCACGGTGTAGAGCAGAACCATCGGGATGGACACTTCGTGCGGAGCGCCGATCTCCGATCCCGTAACGACGGTTCCGAGGACGGACGGCGTGTGAAGCGGGCGTCCATCGATCGTGTCCAGAACCAGGAACCAGACCATGATGGTCGCGGCGCCCAGTAGTCCGGTCATGATCGCGTCCCGCATCACCACGACCGGTCGGTTCGCGGCAACAGGAACGGCGGGGTTGGACTCGGCGGTCAACACAACATCCTCTGCCGGAGGTCGGTCGAGTCGGAGAACCCAGCGCACGCGACCGACACTCCCGAGTCTAGCAAAAAGCGCAGTGCTCCGCGGTGCGCTGCCTGGGACCGTCCGCTACCAGCGCAGAATCGGAAACGCGGCGAACGTGCAACTACTTCAAGATGCGAAACACCGCGCGCCGCGAACGACGTTGCGGGCCCTCGCCGAACAGGAGGTGGTAGTGCGTTTCCGGTTTCAAGTCGAAGTACTTGCGGAGATCGATGCGTACCCGGAACGGCTTGTCGGGCGTGATGAGGATGCGCTTAGGGTTGGCTGCCTTGCGCACCTTGCCCGGGACCTCTTCCGGGTTTAGGAGCTCAAGGCGCGCGTGGCCACCCAGTTCGAGAACGTCACCGGACAGCCGCACCCAGCAATCCGTTTGCAGCTTGGGCAACGCGGTGCGAATCTCGAGTTCGGCCCACACCGGCTCGTCGGCCTTCACCGAGTACTTCTCCAGAGTCAAGACGTACAGCGGGCCTTGCACGGCCTTGCGGATTTCCGGCAGCATCTTCGGCGGCAGAATGCGCGACGGATGGCCGGCCTTGTACGAGCCGTCCGGGTTTTTCTGGAGCAGGTAGACGAGGCGTTTGCCGACCCGATTGTTGTGCCGCATCGTGCCGGTCGGCGCGAGGACGTGCATCGGCGTCCAAGCCAACGTGCACGTCTTTTGTTGCTTGCCGAGCAGCACCTTCTCGATGTGCAGCGTCCCTTGCCCCGGCTTGGCGTTTTTGCCCCGTTTCAGTGTGGCCACGACCACGAGGTCGGACTCGGCCACTGCGGCGCCCCATTCGAGCGCAGTCCAACTGGCAGCGGAAACGGAAACAAACGCGAGGAGCAAGCAGGCGGTTCTCATGCCCACTTGGACGAACTCGGCTGGCGGCCGTTCCAGGACGTCTTGCCAGCTACAGAGCTACGACTTCCGCGAACGCCGACGGCGCAGGGCAACCGCGCCTGCGCTGAGCGCGAGGAGCGTCATCGTGGCCGGCTCGGGGATCGGATCGGTACCGCCGCCGGGAGGGTCGCCGCCGCCCGGGGGGGGCGAGACGGAGAAACTCCCGCCCGCTCCCAGGCCGCCGGTCAGGTCGTTGACCGTCAACAGGAGGCCTTGGTTCTGGCCCACCCAATTCGTATTGTTGGAGATGGCAGCGAGGAGCGTCGCCCGATCACCGGTGGTCGGGCCGTTGTAGTAGATGTTGTCGAAGTGGTCGCCGGGCAACGGGCCCGCTCCCGCCGCGACCGCGTTCACACCGTTGGTAAGGCCAGAGTAGAGATTCGATGAAGTCGACCCCAAACCTGCGTTGCCGTTCCAGTTGGACGAGTTGCTGTTGACCGCAAAGATGAAATCCGGTGATGAGCCTGGGAACAGGGAGGAGTCAGTAAACACGGCGATCTGGTCACCGCTGTTCGCGAGGGCCAACGGATCCTGGTTGCCGGTTTGGGCCGAGCCGACGTTCGTGAAACCAGCCCCCAAAGAACTCACGTCCACGTAGAAAACCGTGCCCGCCGCGACGCCGCCTCCCGGCACGGTGTACTTCAGGAGCCCCTCAAACCCGTTGAAGTCGTTGGAGACATCGGTGTCCCACGAGGAGTCGGTGAAGTAGATCTCGTCGCCCGCGACCAGGTTGACAAGCGGGATCCACGAGAACGCGTCGCCATCCGGCGCATTGAAGTCGCCGGCGAGCGAGATCACGGCGATATCGCCGGTGATCGGCGCGGCACGCACAACGGTGCCAAGACACCCACAGAAAACGATGGCGAGAACGACGCTCCTTAGACCCATGACAACCTCCACAGTCGGTGTTCCATACCCAGAACGACCGCCAGCGTGCCACCTGACCCCGTCCCGAAGCAACAGAAATGTAGTGATTTCGGCCATGAACTTCCGGTAGGTTCAGAAATCGGGACAAAGGACAAAAGATTAAAGGAGGAGCGGCATGGATCCCTTCATCGGTCAAATCGTCATGTTCGGGGGCAACTTCGCACCGCGCGGTTGGGCGACTTGCGACGGACAGTTGCTAGCGATCTCGAGCAACTCGGCTCTTTTCTCGATCCTTGGAACGACGTACGGCGGCGACGGCCGGACCACGTTCGGCCTGCCGGACCTGCGCGGCCGCGTGCCGATGCATCCCGGCAACGGTCCGGGATTGTCGCCGCGAACCCTCGGCCAGAAGTCGGGCACGGAGACCGTGCAACTGACGACGGCTCAGATTCCGTCGCACACTCATCAGGCCAAAGCGTTCAACAACGTCGGCAACCAGCCCCTGCCCGCGGGCCACTCGCTCGCACAGGAATCGGAGGACGCGCGGATCTACAGCGACCAGCCGCCCAACGCCAACCTGTCCGCCGCGACGATCGGCGACGCCGGCGGCGGCGGCGCACACAACAACGTGCAGCCGTTTCAGTGCGTGAACTTCATCATCGCGCTGCAAGGCGTCTACCCGAGCCGCAACTAGGTGCCGGCCATGTTGCGAAGACACGTAGACATCGGAGGCCTGATTCGCCGAATCATGGACGGCAAGGGCGCGGGCGCCGCCAAGAAGCAGTTGATCGCAGCGCGTGGAGCGGCGGTCGACCCCGTCCTCGCCGCGCTCACCGGAGGACACGGACGCCACCACCCCGACAACGTCGCGCAAGCAACGCGCGACCTGATGGACGTCTTGAACGGAATCGCGCGGCGAAAGGTCACCCCGCTCGCGGAAGCGCTAGCGGACGGCAATCCCGCCTACGCGGCTGTCATTTTTGCGATCGGGCACTCCCGTTCGCGACACGCCCGGAAGATCCTGAAGGATCACCTGGACCATCCCGATCCCGGCGTCGCCGCGGTGGCGAACTACCACCTCTGCCGAAGCAAGCGACGGCCGGTAAAGAAGAAGGCCAAGAAGACGGCCAAGAAAAAGGTCACTAAGAAAGCCAAGAAGAAGGTCAAGAGAAAGCCCGCGACGAAGCGACGCGCAACGCGGAAGCCGCGCAAGTAGCGGATCCACGCTGGGATCGTGTTTGACGGACGGATGTAACATCCCGTGATGCGTCCGCTCATCGTGGTCCTGTTGTTTGGCGGCGCCGTCGCGTGCTCGTCGGCGGCGCCGCCCGTCGCGCCCGACCCGACGCTGGTCATACCGCTCACGGTCGGCGGAGACGTCCGGCTCTCCGAGCATAGGCTGCTCCTCGACGTCGACCTGCGGCGCGAGACTCTGCCCGACGGGTGGCGCGTGGAAACGGGGACGTGGACGCCGGCGCCGGACGGTTTGGTCGGCAGCATCGACAAGAAACGCGCCGCGGTGCTTTGGTGCGACGCGTCGTTTCCGTTTGATGTCGCCATCCGCATCGAGGCCGAGCCGCTCGACGGAAACACCAACGACGCCAACGCATTCTTCCGGGCCGCCGGCACGATCTACGGCGCGGGCAATCAGTCCGCATGGATCGTCGGCATTGCGGGTTGGTACGTGCACGACGACGGCCTGGAAAGACACCCGGGCGGCCCCGCATGGCGCATCAAGGGCGAGCCGTTGCGCGAGGGAAACGTCGTCGAGTTCGTCGCGGGCGTGCGACGCGACCACGTCTTCTTGTGGAAAGCCGGCACGCTGTTGCTCGAAAGAGACGACCCCGCCCCCCTCGACCCCAAAACGCACGACCGCGTCGGGTTGGGAACGTGGGACTCGAAGATCCGATTCCGGCGCTTGCGTGTGTATCGAATCGACGGCTAGCGCATCACCGCGTCCGCCTCGGCGCGGAAGCGCTTGTGTTCCACGTCGACATCGGCGTCGTTTTTCAGGATCTTGACGGACTCGTCGTAGACCTTCCGCGCGTCTTCCTTGCGACCGAGCTTCCAGAGCGTGATGGCGTGGAAGAAGGTCGGCGGGCGCTCATCCTCGGGGCAGAGCCTCGCGCACTCCTCGAACTCAGCGAGCGCCTCGTCCAACATCCCGTTGCGCAAAAGCGCCACAGCCTTCGTGCCGCGGAATGCCCAATACGAGTTTCCGGTCACCGCCGCACGAGCGAGCTTCAGAGCCCGCTTCGGGTCCCGGTGCCGCTCGTCCTCCGAGGTCAAGAGGATATGCGCCAGGTTGTTCTGCGCCGTCGGCATGTTACCGGCCCGTTCGTTCAGACGGATGGCCTTTTCAATCTCACCCTTGCGGTGCGCGACGATCGCCGCGCCGGCCAATGCCATCGGGAACTTGGCGTTGACGGCCAACACGCGCTCGAACTGCGCAAGCGCCTCGTTGTCCTTGTTCAGATTCAGAAGGAGCAGCCCGTAGAAAGCGCGATAGTTGAGTCGGTCCGGGGCGGCATCTGCAGCCCGCGAGTACCAATGCGCGGCGTTCTTGAAGTCCCGGCGCGTGTTGTATATCCAACCGAGGTTCCGGCAGGCATACGCGTTGCCATTGATCGACGCGCTCTTTTCATAGTGAACCATCGCCTCGTCCACTCTCTTGAGGTTCTGCAACGCGACGCCGACCCCGTTGTGCGCCCTCGCGTTCCCGGGCTCGAGGTCCAGCGACTTCGTGAGAGATTCGAGGCCGCCTTTGTTGTCCCCGGCATTGATCTGAGCGTGGCCGTACCAACGGTAGGACTGCGCGTCGGCGCCGCTGCACTCGGTCGCTTTCTTGAACGCTTCCCGCGCTCCTTCGGGGTCGCCCGTTTTCTTCAGCGCGTCCCCCAAACCCTTGTAGATGTCCGCCTTGGTCCCGCCGAGTGCGATCGCTTCGCGAGCCGCAGCGACGGCCTTTTGCGGGTCACCGCGCCGGAGGAAGGAAGCGATCCGGTTCAAAAGCGCGTGGAAGTTCTTGGGATTCAGCTTGATGGCAATTGCTGTCTCCTTGTCGGCCTCCTCGTACTTCTCCATCTTCACGAGGCACCGCGCGAAGTTCGCGTGCACCATCGAGTAGTCGGGCCGGCGCTTCACAGACACGCGAAAGTGACGCTCCGCCTCCTCGAGTTTTCCCTGGACCATGAGAATCACGCCCATCTCCCCGTGTGCGCGGGCACAGTTCTCATCCATCTCCAAGGCGCGACGACAGAGTTTTTCCGCTTCCTCGGTTCGATCTTGCGCACGCACCATCATCGCGAGGTCGGCGTACGAGTTCGCGGACGCCGTCGGACTCTCGATCGTGATGCGCAGCAACCGTTCCGCCTCCTCGTACCGCTCGAGGTTGCTGGCGATGGTCGCAGCGACGCCATACGACGACCAGACCGGACGCAGGGCGATCGCGGCCGTCGCATGCCTGATCGCCTCTTCCGTCCGACCATCATTCGCCTGATTGAGAAAGATCGCCCGCGAGAAGTGAAGCCAGAAGTCACCGGGGTGCTGGTGCAGCCCTTTGCCAAGAAGCGTGATCGCCTCGTCGATCTTGCCGTCGTGCTTGAGACTCGACGCGATCTGGTGAAACGTTGCGGCGGGCGCCTGCTCGATTCGATCCGCGATCGCCGCGAGGCGATCCAAGTCCTCCTCCTCCAGTGCAACCCTAGCCTCGGTTCGCACGGGGTCGGAATCGATCGCGCGCGACACACGCAGCAGTTGTTTCCACGGCTTCCCTTGAAGCGTGTACTTCTCGCGCCTCAGCCGAGCCCATTCATCGAGGAAGAGGGCGATGCGCACGGGCTGTTCCGTCTCCGACAGGGCGGCCGCCGTGACCTCGAGCCCCGCATCGCGAAACGCTGCTTCGAACATTTCGTCGGTACGCTTCACGTCCTCGGCGTCGAGTCGCGCCACGCTCGCTTGTTCGAGCGCCTCAACCAGATTCCGGTCACGCTCGATGCGCGCGGCGTTGTCGTCGGCGGACTGTTTCTCGGTCTCGATGCGTAGGACGACCTCGTTGACGGATGTCACATCGACGTCCGCGTTCTTTCCGAGGGTGCGCGCACGTTCCGCTGCCGCGAGCGCTCCGGCCCATTCCGCGCTGCCGCCGAGGCGTTCGGCTTTCTCCAACTCCGCGCTCATCGCGGCGCGTGCGGTCGATTCGCGTTGCGAGCGGTCGTTGGACCACCAGAAGAAGATGCCGGCAAACAGCGCCGACGCGGCGAGCAGCGTGCTCGAGATCGCGATCGTGTGACGGCGGCGGCGGGTTTGTTCCGCGGCGGTGGCACGCGCTTGCTCCGCGCGGGCCTTCGCGCGCACCGCCTGCTCGTTTTGATCGACCGCGGCCAGTTGTGCTCGGTGCGCACGGGTCTCGGACTCCGTTAGGTACGCGGTCACGACCTCGGCGAGAGCGCGCGCGGACGATGGGCGCTCGCGCGGCAGGTGGCCGAGACAGTCACGACAGAGTTTCACGAGGGTTTCGTTTGCACCGCAAGCGTCGAGGCGTTCGAACGCATCGCCCAAACGCGCTTGGGCGGCCGCGAGCATCGCGTCGTCATCGCGGTACGGCGGCGCGCCGGTCAGGATCTCGCACAGGACCGCGCCGAGCGAGAACACGTCGGAGCGCGCGTCGAGTTCGTCCACGTGGCCAAGCGCCTGCTCCGGCGACATGTAGCGCGGCGTGCCCATGACGGACCCGGCGATCGAAGCGCTTCCCTCCGCGTTCGAACGCACCGTCGCCACGACCGTCTCCTCCTGCCGCGGCCGCCGCTCGTCGGCGATGCCGCCACGCGCGAGCACCTTCGCGAATCCCCAGTCCACGACCTGCACCTCGCCGAACGCGCCGATCATCACGTTGCTCGGTTTCAAGTCGCGGTGCACGACGCCGCGCGAGTGCGCATACGCCACCGTCAGGCAGATGTGCTCGAAGATCGAAATCACGCGACGGCGATCGTGCGACGGGTCCGGCCGTGCCTGCAACAACGCGGCGAGCGTGTCGCCCTTCACGAGCTTCATTGCGAAAAACGGCCGTTGCTCGTCGTTCAGGCCGAGCTCGTAGACCGGAACGATGCCGGGATGCTGCAGTTGCCCGCCGATCTGCGCCTCCTCGATGAAGCGCTGCAACATCTCCGGCGATTCCATGTGGCGCTCGAGCAACACCTTGACCGCAACGTCGCGTCCAAGATCGACGTCGCGGCTCTTCCAAACCTCGCCGACCCCCCCGCGCGCGATCTCGCCGACACTCTCATAGCGCTGCTCTCCCTGGACGAACTCCGACCCGCGCAACTGAAGCCGGGGCGCCGCGGCACCCTGCTCTTCGATGCGGAGGAGGATGCTGCGGTCATCCATCGGCGGTCTCCCAAGCGTGGTGCATGACATCGGTGAAGTCGCGCCAGAGTTCTGCCCACGCTTCGCGTTCGTCAGCAGGCAGACGATCCACGTGATCCGGACGCACCGACTTCAGCTCCCCGGTTCGGAACATGCACTTGTTCAGGGAATCGCCTAAATCCCACCCTTCCCGGGACTCGAGCGTCCCGATCTTGGCTTCGGCGCGCCGCAGTTCCTTTCGCAGCCACCGCAGCGCGTACGCGCGATAGGCCTTCGCGCTCGTGGCGTCCACGATGTCGGCGGCGCGAACAGCGGCTTCCGCAGCCCGGAACGGAATGTGGTCCGGAAACTGCAGACCCGAGTCCAACGACTCCGCGGCCTTGAATAGCCGCACACTCTCCTCGAATCGACGGTGAAAGAAACACAGTTGGCCAAACTCAACGAGCTCCTTGGACGAGTGACCTTTCAGCGAACCGGCCAGAACCGCTTCCAAGTACGGCTCGATCTCCAGCATCCGGCGCGGAACGTCCACGTAGCGATCCGGGAGTTGATCCGGCGCGATCTTCTTTGCAATCGTCGCCTCGTCCAACGCTTCCTTGATCCGTCCGAACCGCATCAATATCGTCGAGAGATCGCGGTGGCCACCCCACCATTGCGGGCCACGGTCAACCGTCATGCGCATCACGGACATCGCCTCTTCGTGCCGGTCGTCCGACCAGAGGTGGATCGCAAGCCACTGGGGCACATCGAGCTGATGGTCAGTGTGTTTGTTAGCCTCGCGCAGGACCGCAATCGCTTCCTCGATGCGCCCCTGCCGGCAGTAGGTGATCCCGAGAAGCATGAGCGTACGCCAGTTGGGCCCAATGATCTCTCCGGCGCGGAGGTAGCATCGTTCGGCCTCGTCGAGATTCCGAAACGCGCCAAAACAAAGCCCCAAGTCGTACCACGCGCCGCCGCTGTCCGGCCGAAGCGCGATGGCCGCTTCGACTTGGACCATGCCGTCTTTGATCTCGTGGATGCGCATGAGGGCGGCACCGTAGCGCCAACGCAACCAGAAACTTGAAGGGTGGCGGAGCACATGCGGTTCAAGCATCCCAACCGCCTCGTTTTTCAGGCCGGCGTGACGAAGTTTCGTTGAGAGCAGCAGGACCGTCGGAACCGCCATGTCCGACGCACCGGCCGCGAACTCGGCCAACTCCTCGACGTCCTCGGACTCGTCCAGCGCACGCAGTCGGTTGCGATCCGGATCCGGGTCGATCGCTCGCGCGACGGCCAACAGTGATTCCCGGGGCCGGTCGCCAAGTTGCCCCGTCCATCGCTTGCGCATTGCGTGCCAGGAGTCCAGACTCACGGCAACGGGAACAAGCTCGACTCCCATGCGCTTTAGCTTGGCAATCGCCTCGTCCGGAGCACCGGACGGGTCCAACCCGAACTCCGCATACCCCTCCGCATAGGCCCGATCGACCGGTATCGGTATCGGAGCGCGCGCCGAATACTCCCGGACCTCTTCGAGCCGCGCGAGGAAATCGCGGTTGGTTTGGAGGCGAGCAGCCTCCGCCGCGGCGAGCTCCGCTCCGTGATTCACGTCACGGAGGGTCGCCGCCGCGCGCTCCGCCGTCGCGTCGTCGACGCGGCCCGCTTTCGCCAGCGCGACCGCCCCGGTCGCTGCGCGCTGCGCTTCGTCCCACTCGCCCGCGCCTTGAAGGCGCCGTGCCTTACCGATCTCGGCCGTGACGGCTTTCACCGCGTCGGCTACCCGGTCCCGGCGAGCGCCAGCCAACATGGAGTAGGTGACACCGCCGCCGATGGCGACCAGCAACACGGCGGCTGTCAGCGTCATCACGCGGCGCCGCGCGCGGTGCGCTTGTTCGGACTCGAGTTGCGCCTGGCGTTCGAGGGTTTCCTGCTCCGCGGCCGCCGCTTTCGCCGTTGCCGACGCGACCTCGGCGGCGCGCGCGCGCTCTTCGACGGCGGAGAGATGTTCGCCGATGCCGGCCGCCAGCGCCGCGGCGTTGCGCGGACGCTCGCCGCGAGTCGGCGCCATTGCGCTCTTGCACAACGCAACGAGCTCCGCGTCGGCGCCGCACGCATCGAGGCGCTTGTGCGCGTCGTCCAACCGCGCTTGGGACGCGAGCAGCAACTGATCGTTGATCTCGCCGACGTACGGCGGCTTGCCGGTGAGCAGTTCGCACAACACGGCGCCGAGCGCGAACACGTCGGAGCGCTCGTCGAGCATGTCGATCTGCCCCATCGCCTGCTCGGGCGGCATGTAGGCGGGCGTGCCCATCACGCTGCCGGCGATGGACTGCGAACCCTCGGCCTCGGTGCGCACCGTCGCGATCATCGTGACGTCGGGCTCGACCGGCGTCTCGTTGTCGCGGCCGAGCACCTTGGCGAAGCCCCAATCCACGACCTGCACCTCGCCGAAGTTGCCGACCATCACGTTGGCCGGTTTCAGATCGCGATGCACCACGCCGCGCGAGTGCGCATACGCCAGCGTCTGACAGATCTGTTCGAAGATGCCGAGGAAGCGGCGGCGGTCGACATCCGGCGACGCGCGATCGTTGAGCATCACCGCGAGCGTTTCGCCCTTGATCAGCTTCATCGCGAAGTACGGGCGGCCATCGTCCTGCAAGCCGAGCCCGTAGATCGGAACGATGCCGGGGTGCTGAAGCTGTCCGCCGATCTGCGCTTCCTCCAGGAACCGCTGCACCACCTCCGCGTTGTCGCTATGGCGCGGGCGAAGCACCTTCAGCGCGACGTTGCGGCCGAGGTTCTTGTCCCGTCCCTTGAAGACGATGCCGACGCCGCCCCGGGCGATTTCCCCCAACACCTGGTAGCGGCTGTCGTCGGCGGCGCCGTCGGCCTTGGTGCCTCCAACTCGGAGGATCGGGGAGCTGTCTTCCGCGGTGTCATGCAGCAGGATCCGCGCGCGAATCCCGGCACTGCGCTCGATCGACTCGAGGACGCTCTGGTCTTCCGAGCGACCAAACGCTTCCTTGAGAACACCATCCCATTCATTCGCCATCGTGCGTGACTCCGGCTAACCGCCGTTTTCGCACGAACTATTTAGCGAAAAATCGAGATCATGCGCTCGCACTCTTTCTCGATCGACTCCGGGCCGCCCCCCTCCTCGTCGCGCACGACCTCCCGCAGCGCGTCCTGAAACTCGCTTCGCGCCTTGGCGTACTCGCGATGGAGCGCCGCCGCGTCCGCCCCCCAGCGGGCCGCGATCTCGCGAATCGGAAGCCCGTCGCCGAATCGCAGTTCCAGCAACTCGACCCGTTTCTTGGCGCGGTCGTCACTGGCCCGGGAACGGTGCAGGCGCGCGGCACGGTGCACCAGTTGCCGCGCCCACGCGCGGTCGAACACGTCGGACAACGAGCGGTCCCCCGCAATCTGGTCGCTCTCGAGGCTCTGCTCGCGGCGCCGCTGCCCCTTCTCCTCGACACGGCGAGCGATGTTGCGCGTCACGCCGAAGAGGTAGCTGCGGAACCGGCCCGGCCCATCCTCCTCCACGCGGCTCAACGCGCCGCCTTCCGAGAAGCATGCAACGAACACGTCCTGCGTTGCGTCGTCGACTTCCGCCAGCAACGGGCTCCCGCGCCAACGCGCGCCGAGATAACTGCGGATCACCGGCTCATATCGGCCGGCGAAATGCCGCCGCGCCGATTCGTCGCCGGCCGCCGCGCCCCGGATTACCGTCCACCGCGTGCTGTCGGTCACGCGGGGATCTTAGCGATTTCGCGTGGCGGACGCGCTTGCCGCGCCACACCGGATTCGCTACCGTCCAACCGGGGAAAGTGCGCGAGGAGGGACTATCGTGAACCTCGTGAAGAGTTTCTCTGCTTGCGCCGCGCTCATCTGCTGTCTCGGCGTCACCGGCTGCAAGCACGTCGAGTTCGAACGCGGCCACACCGGGAACCCGAAGCCGAACGTCCTGCCGGGCTCCGGCAGCCGCTTCGATCTCAACTTCGTCGTGATCAACCCGACCAGCAACAACTACGCGCTGGGGACGTTTGAGGTCACGGCAAGCTGCACCTACAACGGTGTGAACAACCAGGTCTGCCACACGGACTTCACTTGGGGTGTCCCCTACCTCGACGCGAACACCGGCCGCATCGAATTCAACAAGAAGTTCGACTCCAACCAGTTCGCGGGCGACCCGTGCAGGTGCATCAATGGCCAGTGCGACGGCGGCATTCTCTTGACGCTGAAGTGGAAGACCGGCTCCGACGCCGGCAAGAAGGTCAAGGGCGGCAACACGAAGCTCAACATCGCCTGGGACAAGAGCGGCGACCCGAACCTGATCGTGATCACCGATCACGGCGGGACTTAGGCGCACGACTGGAGCAGGCATCGGCTACCAGGAATAGCCGACGCCCAGCCAGTACTGGTTGTCGTTTTGGCTGGGGTTGTTGGAGGTCTCGGTCGGTCCAATGTTCGAGATGTGGTGCAGGCGGTATCCGGCGAGGAGGCTCCACTTGTCGTTGAATCGATACTCGGCACCCGGCCCAAAGTCCGCCATGAGGTTGGTCTTGGTACCCCCATCGGGAACCCGGTTGTCCCCGACCATGACGCCGCCGAGGACGTCGAAGAACACACCGAGTTTCGATGTTTCGGTCACGCCGGTGGACCAGAGGAACGCTCGGACCCCGATCTGGAACTCGACAGCCGTTACGGTTTGGCCGGCTTGGCTGTACCGGCGAAGCGGGGTGATCGCGGTCAGCAAGGCCCAATCGTCGGCAAAGAAGTAGTTGTAGCCGACCGTCAGGCCCACATTCTTGGCGTCGCCGTTGCCGATCCACCACAGTGGATCGTCGGTGCGCGGGTCGCCGTAGGAGGCGTGCGCCGTCACCTGCCGGGCCCCGTCTTCATGAAACCCGTGCGCGCAGCCCGCACCGCCAAAAAAGAGCGGCGTGAGCCAGAGCCACGCCGCGAAACTCGCGCCTACCCTCCGTTGCATTCAGCCAATAGCGTCTCGTACGCAACAGATCCCGCCAGTGAAAAATCACGGACGGCACGTGTCAAAATCCGGACGGCTACAGTTGGATCGCCCGGCCCCTGCGAACCGCAGGGGCCTCCCAACTGCCCGCTCCGCGAGCGATCACGATGACGCCTACAAAACCTGCCAGTCCTTCTTGACGGACGGCACACAGAGCATGCTGCTGTGCATCACTTTCAGCGTTGTCTGGCCGAACTGGTTTTCCACCCTCTGCTCGCGAGGTGTGGGCTCGTTCCGGATCGCGTAAACCGCAAGGTGGTCGTCGGGATTGGTTATCGAACTTTTGTGCTGGCCGCCGACTTTGGCGACGGGGACGCAGAAGTACAACGGCTTACCCAGGGGTATGTCCTGCTGCGCGCCGAACTGATCTCGCAGCGCGAGTATCGGCTCGAGCGGGGCGCCGACGATGTCTACGACCCTGTAGCACTTGAAGTGGTCCAGGTTCTTTGGGAACGCGCTGCCTTGCTCGATCTTGTGCGTCGGGACCATCAGGTGCTCGGACGACTCGATGACCCAGCGCTGTTCGCCGAACTGGTTCTCGAACGTGACCTCTCGCTTGGGCTCCGACCCGATGGGATCGAAGCGATACCAAGTGAGATGGGCGTTCTTGTCGATGATCTTGTGGTCGTTTTTCTGGACCGGATTCGCGAAGTGCACGAGCCGAAACACCTTCGCGCCTCGGGGCTCTCCGCGATCAAACTGACCGGTCAACTTGACGTCGATGCTGACATCTTGCTCCCCGACGTCGAACACTCGGAAGTGATCCAACCCTTTCGGGTCTTCCGGGTCCGGCTTGGGGTCGCAGCAGCACCTGATCAGTACGATCAGGATCGCAATCAGGACGATCAGGATCAGCAGCAGAAGGAACGGGATCATTGGAGGATCTCCTTTCTCAGCGCTTGTCGCGCCCGTGGACCGAAGACGCCGTTGCCGACGTCCTCCGCGTCCCTACTGTTCATTCCACGCCAGCTTGGTGGAAGGCACGCACAGTAAGATGCTCGCCCGGACTCTGAGAGCGAGTTCGTCGAACTGGTTGTATATCTTCACGCCACGCGGCGCGGGATGGTTTTGAATCGCGTAGACCGACGAGACAGAAGAGCCCTCGCTGCTTCATCCCATTCCTCCCTGGTTTTCAAGAGGCGGTGCATGACTGCACGTGCGCTCTGCCCTCAATGCGCTACCAGCCTGCTTACCAACTTTGTGCGCTCGAAGAAACAGGAGTTTCCAAGCGCGGCCGAGGTGCTCGCGTTCGGTTGGGCACGAACCAACAAGCCCGCGCCGGACCCGTTTTTCACGGGTCCCTCCGCGCGGTTACACGCGGTCCGAACAGCGGTCGCGAACCTAGTGTCCGACCGTCACACCTTGAACGCCTTGTGGCTTGTCTTCATGAAACGGAAGCGCATCTGGCCTTTGCTCTTCTTCCTGAGCTGCTTGACCAGAGCCTCCACATCCTTCATGTGCGCCTTCTTTTTTCCGTGCTCCAGCGAATGATGCGTGTTGAAGAACATCTCGAACTTGCGGCCGGCTTTTTTGTGCCCGCTCTTCTGCTTCTTCGTGCCGAACCGTGAGTTCGCAAACGCCTTGATCACGTCGAGCTCCGGATTTTCGTGCTCGCCGTTGCCGCAGAACACGTACCTGTCCGCGATGATGGCGCGGCAAAACGCGTCGTCCGTGTTGTGCTCCGATCCGTGGTGTTGGACCTTCAGCACGTTCACGTGCATCCTTCCGTCCGCATCGAGCCGGCCGGCATTGTCCAGCCCGGCGATGATGTCGTCCGCGTGGCCGTCGCCGGTCAGTAGCACCGTCTTGTTCTTCTCTTCCAGAAGCAACATGATTGACGCGAGATTCGGTGCGGTGACACTCGACCGCTTGCCGAGCGTCTTCCCCATCTCCAGAAGCGGGCCTACCAGGGCGTCCACCTCGCTCTGGCCGATTTGAGCCTCGTCCGCCTTGGCCTTGTCCGCGATTTGCTTCAACGCCTTCTTGTTCTTTCTTAGCCACGCGTTCCACTTCTTCCTGAAAGTGTCGAGGTCCTCGGCGAATGGACCGATGACCGTCAAACGCATGGTGCCGATCCTGAATTTCTCGGCCGGGTCCGCGACCCACATCAAGCCGCCGTCGTACTGCTTGTTCAGTTTGATCCTGAGTTGCTTTGTTCCGATGCGGCGCGACAGC
>JAZFYD010000165.1:0-21314 GCA_036443405.1 Planctomycetota bacterium | reverse complement strand
GCGTCGAGGTAGCTCGTGGCGACATTGCCCTTTTCGGCGACCGTATCCCGGGCGCGCTCCACGACGGTCTTCACTCGGATCCGAGCCTGCTCGGCGGCACGGTCCTTTTCCTGCTGCTTGCGCTCCTCGCGCGCCGCGTCACGCTTGCGGCGGGCCTCGATGAGCTTGTCCCGCTCGATGACATACGCCGCGTCGACCTTCTCGACGTCCTCGAAAGGGGCCTCGTCCTCGGTGCCCGCGTAGAGCTCCTCGAGACGAGCCTTCCGCCGATGCCAGGCGTCGCCTGCGGGACAGAGCGACCGAACCCGGTGGAAGTAGCGGCGGCTTACGAACGCCTCCGACAGCTGCACGTGCAACTTCTCATACGCGCGTTCATCGAGCCCCTCGGGAGCGCCATCGCGTTCCTTGAAATGAACGCACTCCTGACCGTTTGAGATGGGGCAATCGTTGGCGTGAATGAGCCCCGCAGGGCACTGGCAAAAGCCCCCGGGAAGCGTCCGCCCGCGGTCTCCCGCGTGGTGAATCAGGTGCGCGCAGCGTTCGATCTCGGGCGATTCCACGGGCGCGATCGTACCCGCCGTCGGGCGGGCCGCGAAGCCGAATACGACGGCTCATTCCTGGTAACCTCGCCCCACGATGTCGGAAACCTCTAGCGCTGCCCCCGCTCCCGCCCTCGCCCCCGGACACGACGAGCCGACCTCGGTCGTCGTCCGCGCCTATCCGAAGGTGGTCTATCTCTACCTCACCTGGATCGCATCCCTGGTCTGCGGGATCTTGCAGCCGGCGGATGTGGCAAGCGCTTCCGACATGACGCCACTGCTCGGCCGCGTCTGGCTCGCGATCTTCGTGTTCAATACGCTGGTCATCGCGTTCGAGTTCTCCCGGATCCGCTCCGTGGCGATCTCGTTCTTCATCATTGCGTTCGTCTTCGCCGGCATGCAGTTCGGGTTCCTGAAAGACGTCGGGGCGTTCCTCGGAGGCCTCGAACTGCGCATGAACAAGGGGTTTTACTACTCCATCGCCGCGGTCTTCTCGATCATCTACCTGCTGGTATTCATCAACACGCGTTTCAGCTACTGGGAGATCCAGCCCAACGAGATCCTGCACCACCACGGGTTCCTGGGCGACGTGAGGCGCTACCCCACCCGCGGGTTGCACATGCAAAAGGAGATCAGCGACGTCTTGGAGTACTTTCTGCTGCGTGCCGGAACGCTCGTGCTGCAGCCGGAGGGCGAAGCCAGGCCGATCGTCCTGGAAAACGTCATCAGCCTCAACCGGGTCGAAGACAAGATCCAGCGCATCCTGGGCACTCTCAAGGTCCGTATGGATCACGGCCCCGTTGGCGGCACCGACTGAGTTATTGGCCCAACGGCTGACGCCGTAGTGTTTCTGGCCCAACGGCTGACGCCGTTGGAGCGGTGCGGGCGCAGCATTTTTGGCCCAACGATTGGCGCCCCGCTAGCCTGTGAGACGACCGCGTCCCGAGGCTATTAGGTCTCGCTGCGGAGGGAATTGGGGAGGTGACTGGCGTCGCCCAGCTTTTCGGCGTGCCACTCGCCGTTTTCGCGGACGATCACGCTTAGGCCGAGTTGGGGTTGGGGGATGGGCCAGACTTCGGATGTCGCCATGTTCAGCGCTCGCGCGATCATCGCACGGTTGATCGCCTTGTGGCCGCAGACCAGGACACGGCCGCTGCCTTCGCCCGAAACAGCTTCGAGCGCCCGCTGAGCGCGCTCCCAGAAGTCGTCGAACGACTCACCGCCGGGCATGGCGTGTCCGACCGGGTCGGCGTACCACGCCCTGTAGAGCTTGCCCCAGCGTCGTTTGACCTCATCCATGGGATGCCCTTCCCAGTGGCCCCGGTCGATCTCGTACAGCTCGTCCAGGATCTCGGGCTCGGCGCCGAGAATGCGCGCCGTCTCCTGCGCCCGGCAAAGCGGGCTGGCATAGGCCCGATCGAACTCAACGCCGGCGAGTGCATCGCGCAAGAGCACGGCCTGCGTGCGTCCTCCCTCGCTGAGCGGCACATCCTTGCGGCCCTGGCAATACCCTGACTCGTTCCAACTCGTCGCGCCGTGGCGCACCAGATAGAGTTCCAGCACGGAGCGAGGGTAACGCAACCGGCGGCAACAAGAAAACCGCCGCTCACCCGAAGGCGAACGGCGGTTTCAACTTCATGTCGCTCCAACGGCGTCAGCCGTTGGGCCAATAACACTGCTAGAACTTCGCCATTATTCGCAGCCCGAGCATCAACAGGGTGTCATCGATCCAGCCGAGGCCGCCGCCAGCGTCGCTGACGAGCATGAAGTGCGGAGTGACCTGCAAATTTCCGCCCTCGGAGGTGAAGCGATAGAACAACTCGAACGTGGTCTCGGTGTCTGACGGGAACACACCAAATTCGGAGTCCTGCCGGATCTCGATGAATCCGACACCGACACCGAGGATGTCATCCGGACGACCTTTGAAAACGCCGGTCAGGACGACACCGATGGAGAGATCGGTCTCGACCGGGTTGAACTTCGCACCGCTGTTGGACGACCCCTTGAAGAAGACGCCGGTGCCGGCGTGCCACGCGGGCGGGTGCCACTCAGCACTGAAACCGCCGCCGGCCGCTCCGTCACCCGTGCGGTCCCGGAAGAACTCATCGATGAACCCGAAAATGCGGACCGAGAAGCGCTTGCCGGTCTTGATCCCGTCCCAAGTCAATTGGAAGTAGAACTGACCCTGCGAGAAGAACTGACCGGGTGCATTGAACCAACCGGCCTGCGCGCTCCACTCGTCATCGAAGGCGTAAGTGCCGTAGAGACCGAGTGAGCGGCGTCCGCTCGAATCGGTCAGCCACAACACACCAGGCGAATCGATCCACAGGTTGTTGAGGAAGTTCTCCCAATAGTTTTCGGTCAAGTTGTTCTGACCAAACCGCGTGCGCGGATCGAGCGCGCCAGCCTGCCAGGTGAATTCGTTCACCGTGTGCGTCATCCCGGTTTCGTACACGACCGCGGAACCTGGCTGCGTCGGCTGAAGGCTGTTCACGCCAATGCCGTCCGTGAACCCGCTCATCGTGCGCGTGCCGATCGCGACACCGTCGAGCACGCCCGGAGGGTCGGTTGGACGCGGTGGTAGTGAACCGAAGTGCGTCGGGAAACCGGAGCCACTGGGGTTACTGATCCCGATTCCCGGTGGGCGTTGGCCGTTCGCGCCGGTCTTGTCCACCAGGAAACCCAAATCGGTGCTCAGGTCCGTATTGACCGCGGTCGTCGTGCTGGCGTCGATGGTGATGAAGCCTTGGAGGTTCTCGGAGATGTCGACGACGAGTTCCAGGCGCGCCATCCCATCAACGGCGTGCGCGTCTCGGGGAGAGAGGTCAGCGGTCGCCTGTCCCACGGCTGCGATCTTGAAATTGATCTGGACCGAGTCGGTCCAGCTCGAACCCTCAGACCCGCGCCAGGGCTTGGTGTCCGCGAGGTAGTTGTCGATCTCGCTACGGAGCTGCTCGCGACGTTGTGCTTCGAGTTCGTTGACCTGCGCGCGAAGCCGCGCGGCCTGCTCCTTGAGCGCCGCGGCCTCGGACGCTTCGCCGCCTTCGGCGAAAACGGTGTTAGCTCCGAGCGCAAGCACGGCGCACAACCCAATGGTACGGATTTGCATGATCCCTCGACTCCTGCCAGATGTGACTGCCAAAGCGGCGCCATTCTCCCGAACAGTGCCGTCGGATTCAAACCGTGAACGGATTTTTCCGCCTCAAAAATCGAAGTTTTTGTGCGACCGCCTCATCGGTTGGTGTGCAGAGATTACGAAAGCGGCGCCCCCCCATCGGAGGGACGCCGCAAGAATCGAATTTTGCGCCGGGCGCTTAGAAGTGGACGAATATACGCAGACCGAGCAGGAAGATCGAATCTTCCGACCGACGGACGGGCGTCGTCTGAGCCGGGTCCGAGATGAACTGCAAAAACGGAGTGATCTGGAGCTTGCCGCCCTCTTCCATCCGGTTGTAGTAGACCTCGACCGTCAGCTCGGTGTCCTCGCCGAAGGCGAGGGGAGCGAAGCTACCCTGAGTGACGTTCTGCAGGGAAGCCCATCCAACGCCGATACCGAGCA
Organism: Planctomycetota bacterium; assembly: GCA_036443405.1. Taxonomy (GTDB): domain Bacteria; phylum Planctomycetota; class PLA2; order PLA2; family PLA2; genus JAZFYD01. Next base: position 17,216 of record JAZFYD010000165.1, on the reverse strand, counting down.
CGTCATCCGGACGCGAACTGCTGACGTTCCACGCCACGCCGACGACCGCGTCGAGATCGACGGGGTTGACATCGCTGCCGTTCGCAACGACGCGGACGAAGACGCCGAGCGTGTCGGTCGCCTTCATGTCGAAGCTAACTCCACCACCGGCATAGCCGTCACCCGAAGCGTCAAGATTCATCTTGTCGTAGGTGCCGAAGATGCGGATGTTCATCGGGCGTCCGTTGGACTCCCGGGCGATGTGGAGCTGGATGTAGAACTGGCCGTTGTTGAAGAACTGACCAGTGGCGTTGAACCAACCGAACGCGAGCGTCATGTTCTTGTTGGCGCCCAACTCGATCCAACCGAACATCCCGGCGTACTGGTTGGGGTTCGTTGCCGTGCTGGTCCACAGGATGGCGGAAGAGTCGGTGAACCCGTTGTTCATGAACTGCGTATGCGCGCTGTCCGCATACGCGTTCTGGCCGAAGCGCGTGCGCGGATCGAGCTTGCCAACCTGCCAGTGCAACGTTGTGCTGCCGAGGGCCATGGCGTGCTCCAAACCCGTCTCGTAGACAGCGAGACCGGTTCCGGTGACGCCGGTGTTTCCATCCGTACCGATGCCGTCCGTAAGGCCAGCGGCTGTAGTGCCCTGGCCGAGCGGCAAGCCCGTCGCACGGTTGCCCGAGCGGGTCGTCAGGTAGATGAAGCCCCTGAGGTTCTCAGTGATGTTGAAGTCGAAATCCAGATCCGCAAGACCCTGAACGTCGTGGTCGTTGCTGGTTCCGGTTGCGTCTTCTCCATAACCGACAGAGGCAACACCCTGCGCCAGGAAGCGGAAGTGCACAGTGACGTCATCCCAGCGGGAGCCGCCTTGTGCATTCTGCGAAGCCTGGTTGCTCGCAAGGTAGTCCTCAACCTCTTGGTCGAGTCCCGACTGAGTCATGTTGTCGAGACGTTCCTGAAGTTGCTTGACCTCTTCCCGAAGGGCCGCCGTGTCATCCGCCGCCGCAGGGGTGGCGAGGAACAGGCCCATCGCCAAGAGAGCGAGAGCGAAAAGCGAAATTTGGCGGTGCATGCCGCAAGACCTCCTTGTGTACCTCCTCCGAACAGGGGTACTTATTCGCAGATAGATCGGACGATTTCAAACCGTCCGCCAGAAAATTCTTTTGCTGGGATGGGCGCCGCGTTCACGACAGTGGCTGCACACCCCTCGAACGGGCGATACCTTGCCCAATTCGTACCTGATGTCCAGATAAGTTCGGGGAACTTCGTAAAGAATGTGGATCCCATGGAGGGCACCGCACGCGCAACCACTTCCGGCCACATTACTTAGGACCGCCGACAAGATGTTACTTGGCACAAGCTCTTTAACAGTAACAGGTTAGGCCGATCCACTCGGGAAACTGCCCTATCAAACGCCAAACGAATCGAGGTCGAAACGCGGTTGGCGCTCCAACAGGACATCTCTCACGATCTCGCCCGTAAGCGGCGCAAGGAGGATTCCGTTGCGGTAATGGCCGCACGCCAACACGACATTGGGGCGATCTTTGTGCTTCCCGATATAGGGGCGCAGGTGCGGCGTCCCGGGTCGCAGACCCGCCCAAGCGGCCAGCAAACGGCCTGAATCGAGCCCTAGAAGCGCTTCCGCGCGCTCGGACAGGTCGCGCACGGCCTCGCGTGTCGGTCGCGGTTCAAACCCCGCCTTCTCCAACGTGCTGCCAAAGAGCACCCGTCCGTCACGCCGCGGCACCGCATATTCCCCATCCGGAAAGATCACCATGTGCCGGAGTCTGCTGTTGAGGTTGTTCTCGAACAGGAGAATCTGACCTCGAACCGGCTCCACGGACAGTTCCGGCAACAGCTTGGCCGCCCAGGCGCCGGCTGCGACCACGATCTTGTCGGCGTGGATTACTCCTGACGGCGTTTCGACACCGTCGGCGAGGATTCGGGTGGCCGGGGTTCCAAAACGCAGCGCTGCGCCCCGGCGGCGGGCGCCTTCCAGGAATGCCCGCGCCAACCGCTGGTTCTTCACGCTTGCCGCTTCGGGGATGAAAAGCGCCGGACCATCCACCTGAATCGCGGGATCGTGGGTACGCGCATCAACGCGCCTGGCGCCAGACCCGGGCCCACACCAGGACTCGAGACGCCCAATCTCGGAATCCATGACCAAGAGGCCGGTCTGCTCCCATTCGACGTCGATTCCCGTGCGTTCGAGGAGATCCGCGGCGATTTCGGGATGTTTGGCGACCCCGGCCCGGAGGAGGGTTTGCAGTGGGGCGGGGTATTGCCACGGGTGAATCGGGTGCAGGATGCCCGCACCGGCCCAGGAGGCCTCGCGCGCGGGCCGCCCGGCGTCCAGCAAGCAGACTTTCAGGCCCTCGCCGGCCAGGGTGTCCGCGCAGGCGCCGCCGATCAGGCCACCGCCGATGATGACCGCGTCAAAGCTCACTTTGCCGGCCTAGCGGTCCACTCGCGGGCGGTAATACGCCAGTTCCTTGGCCGGAAGGCGTACCGCCGCGCCATTTCCGGGCTGAAAAACCACCGCCAGCTTCGGCTTTCGGAGCAACGATCCCCATTTCGAGGTCTCCAGGTTCATGAACACCCAGCCTCCACCCGGCCCGAAGGAATCACGCAGCCCGAGTATGGGCGCCGAGGAGCCGAAGATCTTCGGCTCTGGCGGGGCGCCGCCCGAGACCTCACGGAACGGGAGCTTGATTCGGGCGGAGTCGATATGCAGCGTCACGTCCCCGCGAAACGAACCGTCCACGCTGACGCCGAGGGTCCAGACGTCGCCTTTGCGGAACAGCCGCAGCTGATACGTGACGTCGCCGACCCGACGCGTCAGCTTCCGCGCGAACTCTGCCTTCGAAGGACTCCGTTTGTCGAAACCCTCCGGGGCCTCGGGAACGGTCACGTCCGGCGCCTCGACCAGATAGTCGCGCAGAAAATCCGCGACGCTCTGCTTCGCACCCGCGACCTTTTGGAACATCCGTGTTCCTTGCGCGTCCTTGCCTTCGACCAGTTTGATCTGGGAGCCTGGAAATGGCGTGAGCGCGTCGATGACCGCCTGTGACTTTTTCTGGTCCTCGGTGGCGGTCGCGAGCAACGTGCGAGTTCCCGGCCAAGCCTTGAGGTGCTCCATTGAAGTGACGTCGAAATAATTCGATCCGGGCGTGAGGAGGACCACGACGCGGACGTTGTCGGGGAACTTCACGGCGGAGTGAATCGCCACGCGGCATCCTACACTCGCACCGACCAATCCGATCCGTGTCACATCGCAACCACGGCTCTTCAGAAACTCGATCGCGCCGCCGATGTCGCGGTACATGGTGTTGAACAGCGCCCGTTCGCGGCGCTCCGCGCGTCTGCGCCACTGGGGCGCGCTGAGGCCGTGTCCGCGCAGATCCAGCGCGAGCACGTTCAGACCCGCGCGGCGCAGCGGGTCCAGAAGCGGCGCGTAGCTCTTGTTCGTGTGCTGGAACATCGGCAGACAGATAACCGTCGCCGCGTCCTTGCCCATCCGGTCGAACACGCCATGAATTTCGACGTTGTCCGATGTCTTGAAGGAAACGGGCTCCGCCGAGACAAACGCGGCGAACAACAGGGAAAGCAACGCCGGCCGCATGCCCGAAGCCTACCCTTGGCGTGGACGCAGCCCAAAAAAACCGCGGCGGCCCGAGTCCATCTCGGACGGTTCGAACGCGTGGCCCCAACTACGTTAGCCGTTGGGCAACCCTGCTCCGCTCGCACCGCTCCAACGGCGTCAGCCGTTGGGCCAACAACACTGCGGCGGAAGCCGTTGGGCAAACAAGCACTGGCTACGTCGCCAGGAGCCCGAGGAGCGCCATCTCCTTGAACGAAAGGCGCTTGTCGAACTTGCAGCCGAGTCCGATCTCTTTGCTCTTCCCGGTGGAGATCTCAAACCGCGTGATGGTCGCGTCCTTGATCAGGCTGTGCATCTTGTCGTACTTCACCTCGACGACGACACGCGCGTTCATCTTCGACAGGATCTTCTGGGCCAGGTCGACGAGGTTGTCCTCGCCCTCGACGTCCTCCCCGAAGATCTTCTCGATCTGTCGGCTGCTGAAGAATATCCCGCTCGCGCTGATGTTCTCGGCCCGGGACGTGAACATCACGTCCAGGCTCGGGTCTCGCATCATGGAGACAGCGCAGTCAAAGGTGGCGGGCTTGCGAGTGGAATTGCGTCGGGAAGGCACGTGAATTCACTATCGGTCGGGACGGTGGGGGAATTGAGCCCGGCGGAGATCTGCGCGGGACGCCCCATTATGGGCCTCGGCCCCGGCACATCCTAACTAGCATCCCGCAGCCTACTCGGCGATCTCGGACCAACGGCCGTCGGGCCAGCAACACTGCACGAATCGCGCGACCTCATCCCGCTCCAACGGCGTCAGCCGTTGGGCCAGCAACACTGCGGCGTCAGCGGTTGGGCCAGAGTCACTACTGGCCGGGACCAAACGTCATCCGTTTCTCGATGGGCGGCACGTGCGGCTCGGCCCCGTTGATCAGGATCGTCTCGAGCGGGGCCGCACCGGCGATCGCCAACTCGCGGACCGCGGAGCCGTGAATCGGCTCGATGACATCCTGAATCACCGCGGCGTATTCCCGGATCGCACGCGTCAGTTCGCTATTCAGGAACGCAGAGGGATCCCGTGTGTCGACCGTGAGGATGCCCACGACCGCGAGATCCGGCACGCCCTTGGATTTCACGATCCGGTACACGGGGACGGCGTACTCGCCACGGCGCGTCGGGTCGAACAACGTCCAGGTCGGTTTGGGCACGCGCAGGTGCTGTTCGTAGAGTTCCCGAAATTCCGGTGTGCCCCATCGCGGGACGGCGTGCAGGATGACCGACGTCTTCGTTCGCGCCGCCAAACCGACCACGCCGATGCCTTCGGGAAAACGCAGCGCGCGCACGTCGCGCCGGTGCCCGGCCGAAACGTGCTGCGCCCGCAGCGTGCGGTTGCGGGACCAGGAGAACTCGCGGTTGGTGTAGTAGTACACGCGGAAGTCGCCCGTCTTGTCGATACGGTTGAGCCGGGCGGCCAACGCTTTCACCACGATTGCGATCGGATGGCGATCCGGCGGATGGCTCAGCGCCGACCACATCTTGCTCGTCACGAGCGAGGCCGCGAGCACGGCGCCGAAGAACATCGACCTGTCGAAGACAAACGGCAGCAACACGATGCCGAGGAAAAACGCGCCGTAGTCGAACAGGAACCGGGCGATGACGATGAGTACGCGACGCCGCGACTCGGACTGGATGCGGTCAGCCTTCCGCCGGCGCGCGGCCGGGGCCACGGTCGTGCGGATGCGCGTCGACGACTGGAAGTCCTTCAGGACAGCCATCACCTCGTCTGCGGAGCTGTAGCGCAGCTCCGGATTTTCGTCGCGCAGGCGCTCGAGCAGCTTGCCGAGGTACTTGAGCGCCGCCGACTTGCTGGCGAACACGCCGGCGGACGCACTGGAGAAATCCACGCGGTCGACCAGGTCGGCGAAGATCCGGCCGACCGCGAACAGGTCCGCCGCCGGCGTCGCCTCGCGCGCGCCGCGGTAGTAGAGCTCCGGCGCGATGTAGTCCTTGGTTCCGAAAAGCTCGTCCACGTCCGTGAGGTTGCTGTCCGGAATCTTCGCGAGGCCGAAGTCGACGATGCGGCAGTTTCCCTCGGGATCGAGAAGCACGTTCCACGGTTTGAGATCGCGGTGGATGACGCCGCGCTCGTGCACGTAGCTCAGCCCCGACAGGATCTGCGAGACGATGAACACGACCTCTTCCATGCGCATCGATCTTTGGCGCGAGTAGCGATGCAGCGTCAGCGGGCTGCCGCCGGGCCCCCCGATCAACTCCATCACGTAGTAGTAGAGTTCGCCCTCCTCGTCGGCGGGTTGCCAAACCCCGTACTCGTACACCTTGACGATGTTGGGGTGGTCGCAGGTCTTCAGGATGCGGGCTTCGCGCAAAAAACGGCGAACGTAGCGCCGGTCACCGTCGTCCGCCCCCGCAAGCGACGGCTCCAGCACCTTGATCGCATACTTCGCGACGTCATCGCTCTTGTGCCGCGCCTGGAAGACCGCGCCCATGGAACCGAAGTCCACGAGCTTCTCGAGCTGATAAAGACCGCTGACGGCGGCGCCCACGAGCCCCTCGTAGAGCTTGCGACGCTCCTCCATCTGCGCCTGCTGGACCGGTTGGGTCAGCGCGGCGTCGGTCGGCGGGTCTCCTGCACCATCCATGGCTCGCGTTCAGAAGGTATCGGAAACCAAGGGACGAACGCGGAAGGAGAATGTGAGCCCGGCACCGACTCCAGGGGGATTCGAGCTTACGCGCACGAAAAAACCCCGAAACACCTCAAGAGTTTCGGGGCCAGCCCTCCAACGCCGTCAGCCGCGCGACCCCATCCGCTCCAACGGCGTCAGCCGTTGGGCCAGCAACACTGCGGCGTCAGCCGTTGGGCCAGAAACACGGCGGCTGCACTAGATCTGCGATTCGACTTGCTCGTGGGCGTCGCCCCAGTCGAAGTCCTCCTCGCGCTCCTCGAACTCCGGCGCGAAGCGGCGCCAGTTCGCGAGGATCTTGCTGGGCGGGTGTTGGTCGAGAATCGTGCTCACGCGGCGGTACCAAACCGGGGCGCGGTCGTATTTCTCCTCGAGCAGCTCGTCGAAGTTCAGGAACTTGAACTCTTTCTCCTTGAGCCAGGAGCGCGTCTGCTTGACGCCGCGCAGCCTCGTCGCGGTCTCGATGTGGCGCTTGAGATCCGAACGAACCATGAATTCGATCGGTGACATCGGCTTCATTTCAGAGGAACGGGCTGCCATGCTGGGCTCCTGAGGACAGGCGGAGGGACGATGCGGAGGAGACTGAGGTCGTACTCACGCTCGTATTGGTAAGCCCAGCATTCTAACCGCCATAGGGCGCCGAGCAAGGTGGGGTGACCCGATACAATGAGACAGTGTCGATCTATACGCGGGGTGGTGACACCGGAGAAACGGGGCTTTTCGGCGGCGGGCGCGTCCAAAAAGACGACGCGCGGGTCGATATTTATGGCGCCGTCGACGAGCTGAACGCCGTCCTGGGCGCGGCGCGCGCGGCGGGCCTGGCACCGGACCTCGACGCCCTTGCAGGGCGGCTGCAAAACGAGTTGTTCGAACTGGGCGCCGATCTCGCGACGCCGCTTCAGAGCAACGCACGGTCCGACCTCGTCATCCGCCTTGCGGACACCGCGCCCGCCGCTCTCGAGCGCGAGATCGATCGCTTGGACGCCGGTTTGCCTCCGCTCACGACCTTCATCCTGCCGGGGGGGACCACGGGCGCCGCGGGCCTCCACATCGCCCGGACCGTCTGCCGGCGCGCCGAACGACGGGCGGCGCCGCTGGCGCGCGCGGGCGATCTTTCGCCGGTCGTCATTCCGTATCTGAACCGCCTGTCCGACCTCCTGTTCGTGATGGCCCGAGCGGCCAATCACGGAGCGGGCACGAGCGAAGCCATCTGGGTCCGATCCTCCGCCGGCCCGGAGTCAACGGACACCGAATCGAGTGAGTGAGGCCGACGCAGCACCTGCGGCAAACGCCGGCGATCAGCCCCGCCGGCGCCTCCCGTCGCGGAACCTCGCCCGTGTGTTCGCATCCGCGGCGTTCCTGGTCCTCGTGGTCGGGTCGAGCTACTTCATGATGCTCGTGTTGGAGCTCCGATTCGGGTCGGACGCAGCGCGTGTGGCTGCGCTGCGCGAGGTCGGCCTCTTCCTGTCCGGCCAGCTGGCCTGGTATCAGGACGCGACGTTCTACGGTGTGGGGTCGCTGCTGCTGGCGCTCGTCTCGCTGCTGTTCGGCAACCATCGACTCGCACGGATCACCGTCGTCGTGTCGGGCGTGGTCTACCTCACGCTGCTCTTGGCGCGCGACGGCATCACCGACTTGCTGTTGCAGTGGGCGCGCTGACGGCTACGCGACTGTTTCGGCCGCGGCGAACATCCCCGGCGCATACGTCACGATGCGGCCGGCGATCGCCGAGGCCGCTACGGTGAGCGGAGACGCGAGATACAAACGCCCCGGGCCCGAACGGCCGGAGTAGTTGCGGTTGATCGCCGACACGGTGACCTGGTCCGCTTGTTCCGAAACGCCGGGGCCGCAACCGATGCACGCACCACAGCCCGGGTTGATGATCGTCGCGCCAGCCTTCTCGAACACCTCGAGGTAACCCGCGCGCTCGCAGTGCTCTTTGACGGCGACGGATCCGAACTGGATGAAGAACGCCACCCCGTCCGCCACGCGCCGGCCGGCCTCGACCGCCTCCTTCAAGACCGCCGCGTACATGTCGAGGTCGTCCTCTTTGCCAGCGGTGCAGGAGCCGGCGTACGCGATGTCGATCTTCACGTCGCCGATCTCGTCGATGTATGCGCCGTTCGTCGGGTCGGACGGAATCCCCGCGTCGGGGTCGCCCGGATGCGCGACCATCGGCCGCAGCTCGGACAAATCGATCGTGTGAACGCCACCGTCGTAGATCGCACCGGCGTCGGGAGTGATAGCGCGCGCAGCGAGAGCCTCGCGGTCGGTGCCGGGGCGTCTCTTGCAGATCCAATCGAGCGAGACGTCGTCGCACTCGACGATCCCCGCGCGGGCCGAGCACTCGGTCGCCATGTTCGCGAGCGTCGCGCGCTCGTCCATGGAAAGACACGCGAGACCGGGCCCGCCGAACTCCATGCAGCGGTTCAGCGTCTCGCCGCGGCGCACGAACGTCATCAGCAGATAGAGCATGACGTCCTTGGCGGTGCAGCCCTGGCGCAACTCGCCGGTCAGTTCGAACCGAATGGACTCGGGCACCGTCATCGGCGTGCAGCCCGCCTGGATAAGGTTGGCGTATTCCGTCGCGCCGACGCCGTGGGCGTAGGAGTTGTTGCCGCCGCCCATCGTGGTGTGCGAATCCGTCGCGAGGATCAGATCGCCGGGCTCGATGAACTCCTCGCGCGCCACCTGATGGCAAATGCCGGGCGAGATTTCGTCTTTCACCGAGTAGTCGCGCACGCCGGTGTGGGCCTGAAACTCGTTCTGCAGGCGGCGCAGCGTTTGGATCTTGTCCGTGAACGGCGCCATCTTCGCCACGCCGTCGGCGTAAAAGAGGTGGTCCTCGAACACCGCGAACTTCGCGGGGTTGGGAAGCTGGTAGTCGTCGCCGTGCTCCTGCGCGAGGAAGTAGTGGACCTGCGCGGTGGTGAACTCGTGGCTGTAGCCGCCGTCCACCTGCGCGAGCACGGCATCGCCGGGCTTCGCGAATCCTTCGCCGCCCACGAGGTGGCGCGCGATCACCTTCTCGGCCATGTTCATCGGCCGCTCGGTCGTGTCCGGACGCGGAAGATCGATCTCGCCGGCCTTGAGCGCCTTGCTGAACGGGAAGAGCCCGCCCCACTCGACGATGAGCCGCGTGATCGCGTCGTAACCGTCCATGAACTCGGCGAGCGCAACCTCTTCTCCGTTTTGCAGGCGTCGGAGAAGGTCGTAGTCCGCCATCAACACACCCTGGTTGATGTTGTTGCGGCCATGAATCGGCGCGAAACTGTCCGCGACCGCGATCTTTATGCCGGACCACTTCTCGGCCTGCACCGCCGTCTCGCGGCTGCTCCCGACGCCTTTGCGCTCGCCGGAGACGATCACCTCGAAGTCGGCGTCGTACAGCGCGCGCTCGGGCACGACCCGCTGGCCCTTCTCCATCAATCCCGCGTAGGCGTTCTTGGCGAGTTCATCGGGTTCGTGACTGAAGCAGACCCACGCCGGCGTCATCACGTCGGTGTTGATGTCGTCGAGCAGATCGGCCGGCGAAACATCGTCCATCGTGAGGTCGAGTTCGCCCGCGAGCTGCCGACGGATGAGGTCGTAGTCCTTGGTGAGGAACAGGACGCGCTTGCCGGGGGTGAGGGAGACGGTGTCGGGACGCTTCATGTTGAACCCCCCATTCTAGGCGGTGGGCAAATCCCCGGCCTTGCCCCTTAGCCTCGGCCTGAGCCTCGGACTCGGCCTTCCCCTCGGCCTCTCCCTTCACATTCCCCCCGGCTAAGACGCGCCCGCCAGCAGCAACAGCGCCACGCCCGCCACGGCGGCCAGCGACCCAAAAACCGCAGCGCGGCCAAGGCGTTCCTTCAGGTAAAAGACCGCGATCGGCAGCGTGAAGAGCGGCGTCGTCGAGTGCAGCGCGTTCGCGACGGCCGCCGGCGCCTCCTTGATGCCGACCTGCATCAGCCAGAGGCCGGCGAACGTCCCGATGAGCGACGCGAGGATCAGGCGCTTGAGCCGCGCGGGATCGAGGAGCAAGCGGATCTGCGTGCCGAGCTCGCGCCGGCAGAGAGCGTAGATCACGAGTCCCAAGCTGGCGGCGAAGAGGCGGACCGTCGTTCCGCTGAGCGCGTCGATGTCTGTCTGCGCGGCGCGGCTCAAGAGCGTGCCGGCGCTTTGGCACAACGCGCTGGCCGCTCCGTACAGGATGCCCTTCAGATGGATGTCGGGTTCGTCTTTGTGGCCGCCGCGGAAGTACACGACAAGCGCGAGTCCGGCGACCGCGAGGCCCACGCCGACCAACTGCCCCGGCTCTAGGCCCTCGTGCAGGAACATCCACCCCGCGCTCGCGGTGACGATGGGCCCGAGTACGCCGAACAGCGATGTGCGGTGCGGGCCCAGGAGGCCGAGCGCCTTGAAGAGCAGCGTGTCGCCGAGGGCGAGCCCGACGAGCCCCGACAGCACCAGCAGCCCGGCCGTGTGGGAATCCATCGCCGGAAAACCCGTGACGAGCGTGACGAGCGCAAGCGCGACGCACGCCACGACGCCCTTGAACAGGTTGACCGCGCGCGCACCGATCTGTTGCACGTCGCGGCGAAACATCGTGAGGCCAACGGCCCAACAGACCGCGGCGCCAACAGAAGCAACCTCACCGACGGGAAACGACAAGCGCAACACGATACGCGAGGCCACCCATCGCTAAAGCTTCCGCTTTCGCAACCAGCGCGATGCTCTACGTATCGAGCGTGTGCTTCTAGTCGGCGTCGACCGCGCCGGAATCGAGCACCCCGGTGCGCGCGGCGCCATGAAGATCGTCGGCAACCGCGTAGTCGGAGTCGCCCGCGCCAATGATGTCCGATCCCACCAGCGGCTTCGCATCGCGCGCGGCGCCGTCGAGCGTCACACCTGCGAACGCCGTCAGATCATCCAGAATCACGTTGCCGCTCACCGTTGCGTTTTGCGTCGGATCCTGGATCTCGTCGCTGATGTCGCTGTACATGACGTTGTTCGCGAACACGATTCCCGTGCCCGTCCACGTCACCGGCGAGAGACACTGACCTGTGTTGATCAGCGTGTTGTGGACGATCGTCAGGTTCGACGGCGTGGCGCCCTGGTGCGGTTGCGACCGAATGCAGGTGTCGACGCAGTCGATGATCAGGTTGTTGCGTACCACAGCGTCGGCGGCGACCTGGATGCCGGCCTGCGCCGACCCGATGATCACATTGCGTTCGATGATGTTGCGCTCGGCCTGGCCGTCGGTGCCGTACACGAGCACGCCCGGGTAGTTCGTGTTCTCGATCAGGTTGTCGCTGATGAGGCACGCATACGAACCGTGCTTGATCTCGACGCCGTCGCCCTGGCGCGGACCCGTGTCGTGGATGTGATTGCCGACCACGAGCGTGTGGTGCGTGATGTACACGGCGTTGTTCGCACCCAGGTAGAACCCCTCCCCATAACCATTCGTGTGGTGCACGTGGTTGTCGATGAAGTAGAGGTGGTGCGTGTCCGAGCTGTTGGCGGTGACCGCGGCGTCGCCCGTGTCGTGGACGTTGTTGTTGTAGAAGTAGATGTGGTGGCAGTCGATGAAGCGAATGCCGAGCGATCCGCCGGTCCACTCGATGCCCTTGATGGTCAGATAGCTCGCGCGATCGATGTCGATGAGGTTCTGGTTCTCGAGCGGACGGTGGATGCGCACCGCCGCGCCGTCGGCGGCCTCGATGCTGACAGGATTAGCTTCCGTTCCGTCGATGCTCACGGAGAGACGGCTGTCCATCGTGTAGGTGCCCGACCCAATGACCAGACGGTCGCCCGGATCGAGGTTCTCGATCGCGCTCTCCAGGATGTCGCCGTTCTCCTCCGTCGACTTCGCGTTGTCGTAGTTGACCTCGATGAGGTTCTGGGGCTCGTTGAATTCGGGGTCGAAGCTCGGACCGGACGGCGGCGGCGGCGGACTGGGAGGCGGCAGCGTGGGCGGCGGATTTGCGGGCGGCGGGTTCGAGCCACCGGGCTCGTCGCCCGACAACACCGGGTCGCTGGAACCTCCGCTGCAACCGACGGCAAACGCGGCGCACGCCAAAAGCGCGACTACGTAATTTCTCATCTACAGATCTCCAGGTGCGATTCGCCGACCCCGTTGGGCACGGCTCTCTCCGGCCAATCCCGTAGTAGTTCTATCGATCCGGCGCACGCACGGGATTGAGCCGCGATGCTGGCGCAGAGTCTAGGTGTGGCACCGACGTCTCGCGATGAAGCGCCAATCGGCGCCCCAATTTCGGGAAATCGCCCTAGCCGCGGGCTACTTCGCGTCCTCGACGCCGCGCGGAAATATCCCGTCCATGGCGTCGGGATCGGCGACGGTGCGCACGTGAACGTCGCGCTGCGGGAAGGGAATGCGGATGCCCTCGTCCTTGAACCGCTTCGCGATGATCTGACGGATCTCGCTCATCGTCGTGAGACCGACACTGATCGACGTGTAGAAGTAGACATCGAAGTCGAGGGTCGAATCGGCGAACTCGCAGAGCCAAATGCGCGGCGCCGGGTCCTTCAGCACATCGGGGTGGGACGACACCGCCTCGTTCAGGATGCGCAGGACCTTCTCGATGTCACTCTTGTATTCGACGCCGACCAAAACGTGGCGCCGCATGATGCGGTCGTTGCGTGTCCAGTTGGTCACGTTCTGCGTCACGAAGTTCTTGTTCGGAACGATGATCTGCTGGTTGTCCCAGTTGGTCACGAACGTCGCGCGAATGCTGATGCGATCGACGGTGCCCGACGTCTCCCCGACCGTGACGATGTCGCCGACGCGGATCGGCCGCTCCAACAGGAGGATCAGCCCGCTGATGAAGTTCGCGACGATCTCCTGGAGACCAAAGCCCAAACCGACGGACACCGCCGCGAGGCCGACGCCGAGACTCGCGAACGAAACGTGCAGCATTCGCAGCGCGACCGTATACGCAACCAGGAGGATCGCGTAGCGCGACAGCGCCAGCAGGACGTACTGGCCGCCCCGGTCCGACTCGCCGAGCATCGGGAACACGAGATGCTCATAGACTCCGGACAGGTTGTTCACGAGGAAGTGCGCGCCGACAACCGCGAGGATCGCCATAGCGATCTCGCTCAGGATGAGAAACGTCGGCTGATTCTGCGCGTCGACGCCGACTTTCATGACCTGGATGTCGAGGAAGGAAACGACGTCGAAGTTCCAGAACCCGTTGAGGAAGATCGCCGCCAGAATCATGAGCCCGAACGTGATGACGCGCGCGAGCTGCCGGCTGACTTCGTCCGACGCGGCCCGCGCGGCGTCTTTACCGCCCTCCTCCGCCGCCTGCCGACGCACGCGTTTTGTCAGACGCTCGACGGAGTTGAGCAGCACGCCATACAGCGCGCCCATGCCGAGGAACAAGAGAAGCGTTGCGACGATGTTCCCGAACAACGTCTGCGCGCCGATCCGGTACCCGAGCACGTCCATGACGAGCAGCGCCGCGAGACTGCAGGTGAGGAACCAACTTGCGATCGTCCAGACTCTGCGCCCGATCGAGTGTCCCTCGAGAACCGTGCGCATCAGCGCACCGCGCCGGCGCAGCAACGCGACCAGCCCGACGGTCATCGCAATCTGAAACGCGGTCTCGAACAGGCGCGGTAAATCGGAGAATCCGAAAGGCGCCCCCCGCAACACGCGCGAGGGCACATAGAGAAACAGTGCCGAGAGAGCCAGCAGCCGCGCGCAGCGGCGCACGAGCGCTGCCGACAACGGCCCCATCCGGAACTCCTCGACGGCGATCCCCTCGGGCGCAAACAGCCGCGCGGACAAGGCGGACAGGAACCCGAAGAACGCTACGAGGAGCAGCAGCTCCGAAAGCGGTTGCGCGACCGCCTCCGACAATTCGAGCGCCGGGATCATCGCGCGTGCGATGAGCAGGCACGCCATGGGCACCGCGGAGAGCAAGACAACGCCCACGGCCCGCTGGACCATCGTTTTCAAATGGCCCGTCCGGTCGAACTTCGTGCCGCGGCGTCGCAACCGCGTCGCGAGAAGCAGCGCCGCGAACAGGAAGAGCACGAACCCGGTCCAGCCACCGAACCGCACGGTCGCGGAACCCTTCTTCGCGGTATCTCCATCGGCTTCACCGCCGGCAAGCGAATCGCTTATCGTCGTCAGCTCATCGAACGCGTCGCCGACGACCTTGAAACTGAGCGACGGATGGCTGCGCACCCAGATGATCCGGGTGTTCAGGAAAATCGTGGCGTCCTTCAAGACCGCCTGAGATTCCGTGTAGGACTCCTCGAGATCGGAAAGTCTCAGCAGCGTGTCGTTCAGAACTTTCGACCGCTTCTCGAGGATCTCCATGTGATCCTTGCGCAGGACCTCGAAGCGCTCTTCGGCCTCGTCGTGGCGATCCTCCGGCAGGGACGAAACGAAATCGATCCAACGCTGGTTCTTGCGAGTCAGCCCTTCGAGATCGTGCAACTCGATCTCGGCGTCCGCGCTCGCATCGTAGACAGCGTCCATCTCGGCGAAGTTCTCGGGAATCGCCCGTCGCACGAGATCCGAACTCATCTTGCGTGCGTTCTCGAGCCATTTCACGCTCTGCGCTGCGAGGCCGGAAGAGACTCCGCCCCGCCGGTCGCTCAGCCGTAACTCGATGTGCTTGAGCCGACTCCGTAGTTTCCCAAGCGTGCCCTTCGCCTCCGTTGCCCGCCCTTCGATTTCGTTCAGGTTCAGGAGGTCGCGATTGAGCTTGGCTTCCGCGGTGCTCTGAGCCGCTTTGAAACGCATGACGGCCGACTCGAGCGGGTCCGCTTGTCTCTTCGCTGCCTCCTCCTGCTGCTTCGCGATGCGCGCCTTCTCTTCGGCCTCCTGCTCGAGCCGCGCGTTGACCAGCTTGCGCGCGGCGTCGAGGCGCTTGTCCGCGATCCTGGCCCGCCCCTTGGCCACCTCCACCAGGACCTTCTGGAGCAGAATCTCGCGAGCCGCGCTCGCCACGCTCGCACGCAGGTAGGAATCGCGCGCCTCGGCCGCCTGCAGGGCGACGCGAAGAGATTTTTCGCGGTAGCGCAGCAGCGCGGCGTCGCTTTCGGCGGGAGCCTTGTCCAGCGCCGCCCGCGCAGCCGCGATCCGGTTCGCCGAACCGTCGAGCTCTTTTTCATGCCGCGAGTTGTCCGCGGTCCGTTTCTCGAGCTCCTTGGCCCGGGTCACGAGGTCGGCGGCGCGCTTTTTCGCCTCGCTCTCGAAGGGGTCGAGTTTGTCGACCGTCTCGGGAAGCGGCTCGGGCTTGGTTTCCTTCAAACGTTCCAAGGCACGGTTCGCGGACGCCAATCGACGATCGAGCTCCGCCGGTTTGGGCAACGCCGCTTCGCGGGTAAGGCTCTCGAGCAGGCTCTTCAGATGCTCGACGCGCTCGAGGTACGCAGACTTCCTGCGCTTTTGCAGATCGTCCACGGGCTCGGCCAGCGCCGCCGCCTGCGCCCGCACCGAGGAGAGCTCCTTCCGAACCGCCTCGATGTCGGGCGCGTTGGACCCCTGCGCCGTGGCAACCACGGCCAGAAGTAGGAGCACATAGACCCGTCGCAACACCGCGGACATTATTTCAAAGTGGCGATCCGAGGGGAAAGGATCCCTCGCGCCGCACCGCGCGCCATGCATCAAAAGCGAACAGTCCCACGGCCAGCCAGATCAGGCCAAATGTGGCCATGTGGACGCGCGTGAACGGCTCCGCGAAGACCAAGACGGCGAGCAGGAAATGCCCCGTGGGCGCCAGGTACTGAAGAAACCCGAGGGTCGCGAGGCGGATCCGGCGGGCTCCGAAGCCGAATAGCAACAGTGGCAACGCCGTGACGGGTCCCGCGCAGGCGATCCACAGCGGCATCGGAAACTCGGATGTCGCGAACTCGCCGCCGGCGTTGGCAACGAGAAACAGGGTCGCGACCGGCCCCATCAGCGCGACCTCGATCGTGAGCGCAACCGACGCCTCGCAGCGCATCTTCTTGCGGAGGAGCCCGTAGATGGCGAACGTGAGCGCGAGCGCGAGGGCGAGAAACGGGACGGCGCCGCCGGCCACGGCGAGCACGATCACGCCCGTCGCGGCGAGGCCGACGGCCCACCTCTGGCGCACGCTCAAGCGTTCTTTCAGGAACAGGTATCCGAGGAAGACGGACACGAGCGGATTGATGAAGTAACCCAGCGAGGTTTCCAACACGCGGTCCGTCAGGATCGCCCACACGAACAGGAACCAGTTGCAACCGATGATGAACGTGGAGACCACCAGGAGGCGGCGTGTTCTTTTGTGCCGCCAAGCTTCACCAAGAGCCGGCCAGTTGCCCCGCGCGCGAACATAGAGGGCGAGCAGCGGAAGCGCCCACACGATTCGGTGCGCCAACAGTTCCAGCGGCGCGACGTGGTCCACGCACTTCCAATAGAGCGGCGCGAACCCCCAGAGCAGAAACGCCAAGGCCGCGGAAAGTGCGCCAAAACGCGAGCTGCTGTCCACTCACTCCCCCGGCAACTGCAAATCCGCAATCAGAGGCAGGTGGTCCGATGCCTGTCGCGAAAGCTCCAGGCGGGAGCTCGCGATGCGAACGGTTTCGATCTCGCCGCCGATGTAGAGGGCGTCGAGCGGACGCGCGGGAAGAAACGCGGGATAGGTGTGGACCGGCCCGCCGACACGACGCAGGCCGGCGTTTTCGAGCAGCCCCGTGCCGAGGTTGGACCAAACATCGTTGAAGTCGCCGCCCAAGACGCACGGTGTCGCGGCACGCAGGGACCGAAACGTAGTGTTGGCGAGCAGACGCCTGAGTTGGATCTTGCGTTCGAAACCGGCGAGCCCCAAGTGAACATTGAACACGGCCAGCGATCGCGCGCGGCCGCCGATCGTCAACTTCACGCGCGCGTGCAGCGCGCCGCGACGCTTTTTCGGCGCGACCGTGAGATTGATGTTGTGGGACTCCGAGATCGGATG
>JAZFYD010000164.1:0-13161 GCA_036443405.1 Planctomycetota bacterium | reverse complement strand
TCCGTCCCAAGGAGTTTCCGTTTTGCTCCTCCCGGTGCCAGATGACGGACCTGCACAAGTGGATCACTGGCGAGTACCGCGTGCCCGGTGAATCGGCGGCCGCTTTCTCCCCGGACGACGACCGTTGAGAGAGCGCGTCGATCACCTGGAACTCCTGCGCAAGGTGCGTCGCTCCGCGGCGGATCGCCGCAAGACGATTCTCGCTCTGTATGGGCTTCTGATCCTCGTGCTCGCGTCGATGGCTGTCATCGCGAGTGGCCGCGCCGCGCAGCACGGCGACTGGATGGGCCAATTCAAGACGACGTTCCTGACGCCGCTGCTGGCGACGCGCGAGTTCTTCGAAACCGCGTTCCGACTCGGTCAGTGGTCGGCGATGGCGCTGGTCCTTTTGGGTATCTGGCTGGTCGCGACGCTGGTCGGATCGTTTTTCGGCCTCGCGGTAACGCGCATGGTGGCGGTGCAGATCACGTGCGACCGCCGGCCGGAGGTCGGCGAAGCGCTGCGATTCGCGCGGAGCCACTGGTTCTGGGCGTTCGTCACGCCGACCTCGCTCCTGTTCGCGGCGCTCGCGCTGCTCGGCGTCGCGGCGCTGTTCTTGTGGCTGGCGGCGTCGATATGGCAACCCCTGATGGTTGCCGCGATCCCGATCACGCTGTTCTTGGCGAGCGGCGCCGCATTCATGCTGATCGGCCTGCTGGCCGGCGGCATCCTCGCGGGACCGACCATCGCGACGGAGTGGAGCGACGCGTTCGACGCGATCACACGGATCTACGGCTACGGCTTCACGCACACCTACCGGCTGTTCGCGTATCGCGGTGCCGGACTGCTCGTCCTGCTGGTCGCCGCCGGCGCGCGCATCTTCCGCGCGGTGTTGGTGTTCGGTTTCGGCTACATCGTCCTGTTGGCCGTCCTGGGCGCGTCGCATACGCGCGAGTTGTTCGACGCGTTCCTGCTCGAACCGCCGTCGGGCGTCGAACGCGCCCCGAGTGACCAGATCGTCGGTTGGACGGTGCTGTTTTGCGGCGGTGCGTACCTGTCCGCGATCGTCGCCCGCTTGCTCGTCTACGCGCTCGCGCTGCGGCAGGTCATCTACCTGCGTCTTCGCCTCCACATCGACAAGGTGCCGCTCGACAACATCGACGGGTACCGGCCGGACGACTCCGCGTTCGATCCGACAGCCCAGGGATTCGAACTCGTCGAGGTGGAGGAGGAGATTCGCGCCGAATGAGCGCGCCCCGAAAGAGCGCATCCCTGTACGAGATCTTCTCGTCGATCCAGGGAGAGGCGTTGCGGGTCGGAGAGCGCCATCTGTTCGTGCGGTTGGCGGGCTGCGACTTGAGCTGCGCGTACTGCGACACACCCGCGAGCCGCCGCGTCCCTGACCACTGCACGGTGCATCTTCCGAGCGGGCGCGTCGACGAGAAGAATCCGCTGGAGGCGGAGACGCTGGACGCGCTCGTGAAGCGTGTCGACGAGGAGTCCGGTCCGCATCACGCGATTTCGATCACGGGCGGCGAACCGCTGATGTTCGTCGAGTTTCTGTTGCCGCTCTTGCGCGAGTGGCGCGCAGCGGGCTTCACGATTCTGCTGGAGACCGGCGGGCACCGTCCCGACGATCTCGCGCGTGCGATCGACGACGTCGACTCCGTGATGGCCGACATCAAACTGAGGAGCTCGTCGCACGAGACAGTGTCAAACGAAGTGGCGGGTCGATTCCTCGCCATCGCGTCCGCGAAGGAACTGGCGGTCAAGGTTGTCGTGAACGCCGAGAGTTCGGCGGCGGAGGCGGCCAACGCCGCGCGCTTGGTGCGCGACCACGCGCCGGCGGCGACGCTTTATCTGCAACCCGCGTCCGGCGCACGCAACCTGCCGCCGGACGGCGACCACCTGCTCGCGCTGCAACGCGCCGCGATGGCGGAGCACCGCGCCGTGCGCGTCGTGCCGCAGACGCACCGTCAACTCCACGTGCGCTAGCGCGCAAAACGTCGTCGGGCCGGTAGACTCCTCGGTCCGTGTCCGCGCCGACAGAAGCCACCGCCCTCAAAGGGCCGTTGTTTCGATCGGTGCTCAACATCGCGTGGCCCGCGACCGCGAGCCACCTGCTGATCTTCGCGCACAACCTCGTGGATTACATGTGGGTGCAGATGCTCGGCACCGAGGCGGCGGCCGGCCTCACCGCGGGTTGGACGCTGTACTGGCTCATCGGCTCCCTCGGCCAGATATTCAGCGTCGGCATCACGGCGGTCGTTGCCCGGCGCATCGGGGAGCGGCGCCACGGCGATGCACATCACGCTGCAGGCCAGGGCACGATCGGCGCGTTCGCCGCCGGGTGGGTGGTGGCGATCGTCGGATTCCAGGTCGTACCAATGATGATCGCCGGGGGCGCGTCGTCCCCCGCGGCCGCGCACTACGCGTCTGACTACCTCGGCGCGATCCTGCTCGGGTGCCCGTTTCTGTTTTTGTTCTACGCGATGGAGGGCACGTTCAAGGGCCACGGCGATACCCGCCGCCCGCTGCGCGCGCTCGGCCTCGCGCTCGGCATCAACGTCGTATTGGATCCAGTGCTCATTCACGTCGCCGGCCTCGAGGTGCTCGGTGCCGGACTCGCGACCGCGATCGCGTCGGCCATAGCCGGGCTGACGTTGTTGCGCGGCGCGCGCTCGCGCGGCCTGTTGAAAGTCGGCAAACTCGACCCGCGCATCATCGGCCGCATCGTGCGCATCGGAACGCCGCTGTCGATGCACGGCATCCTGTTCAGCCTCGTCTACGTCAAGATCATCGCGGAGGTGAACCACGCCGGCGGCGTTGCGGCAACGGCCGCCCTCGGACTGGGCTTGCGCGTCGAGGGGTTTGCGTACCTCGTTTGCCTCGGATGCGCGTCGGCGGCCGCGGCGATGGTCGGGCAGAATCTCGGCGCCGGAAACATCCCCCGCGCGAACGCAGCCGCGTGGCTCTCGGTGCGGCTCGCCGTGATTGGATCCGGCGTGTGGGGACTGCTCATGCTCGTTGTGCCATTCAGCGTCGTCGATCTCATCAGCCCGGGATCCGAGGCCACCGCCTACGCGGTCATCTACATGGAGTGCGTGAGCATCAGCCTGATGTTCACCGCGCTCGAGTTGGTGTTGGAAGGCGCGTTCTCCGGCGCCGGCGACACACTGCCACCCATGTTTCTCGGCATCCCGATGACGGTCTTGCGTGTGCCCGCCGCGATCCTGGCGGCGCGAACGTTTCATTGGGGCGTGGTCGGGATCTTCTGGGCGCTGACCATCACGAGCATCGTGCGGGGTTTGCTGTTCGCGTATTGGTTCCAGCGCGGCAAGTGGATTCACGCCAAGGCCTGACGCGCTCCAAGACGGTTCCCAAGACGGTTCCAGGATCCCGCTCCGACCTCCCTAAGTCATGTTTCTGCTGCGGGTTAGGGCCTCTGAGTGCGGCACCCGATGCCGCACCAACGGCCAACCAGCCGACCGAGACTCCCCGAGTTTTCGGGGTTTCACCGACCCAAATCAGATACAGCGCGCTCCGGCGCACCAAAAATGCGGCATCGATGCCGCACCTTGCGGTCACAAGTGCTTGTTCACAAATCTCTTACGTCGCTCGTCTGGGGATCCTGGAACCGTCTTGGGAACCGTCTTGTGGAACCGTCTAGGAAAAACTTGGAGTGACTACTTGACTTTTTCTGACGATCCGTCAGAATCCTCTTCATGGCACCGACAGCGACCCGCAAGCAGCGAGAGATCCAGGAGCGCGAAACGCTGATCCTGGATACCGCGCGCGAGATGCTGCTCGAACGCGGCTACATCGGTCTGACGATGGACCGGATCGCCGCGAAGATCGAGTACTCCAAGGGCACGGTGTATCAGCACTTCAGCTCGAAGGAGGATCTGATCGTCGCGCTGGCCACGCAGATGAACGTGAAGCGATCGGAGTTCTTCGAACGCGCGTCGACGTTCCAAGGCCTGCCCCGCGAACGGTGCATGGCCGCCGGTCTCGCGGCCAACCTGATCCCGCGCCTCTACCCGAGTTGGTTGCGCGCTGAGCAGATCATCCACGCGTCCTCGGTCGCCGAAAAAGCGGCCATGGAGCGCATGCGCGCGCTGTACTCAACCGAGAACGCGTGTTTTCAGACTCTGAGCGGCATCGTGCGCGACGCTGTTTCGCAGCGACACCTGGAGCTGCGGGATGGGGCAACGCCGGCAACGATCGTGTTCGGCCTTTGGTCCATGACCTACGGTGCGCACTTCCTGGAGAGTTCCGCGATCGTCCCGCTCGAGGAAAAGGGCATCGCGGATGTCAGCATCGAACTCGACCACAACTACAACGCGCTTCTCGACGGGTTTCAGTGGAAACCGCTGGCCGGCGACCACGACTATCGCGCGTCGGCGGAGCGCATCCTGAACGAGGTCTTTTCTGAGGAGGCGGCCGCGCTTGGGATCCTCTGATCCCCGCGCCGTTTTTTTTGGTGTAAACATGACGATCCGTCAATTATTGACAGTCCGTAAGCTCATGATCCTCTCCGTGCTGTTCTTGGCCCCGGTCGCGCTGCACGCGGCAAGTGGCGATGACATGCCCACCTCCGGCGATGCGCCGGCCACCACCGAGAAGGCGCTGTTCGTCGAAGTCGCCCCGATCGAGTGGGTCAAGGGTTACCGCCGGACGCGCCGCTACACCGGCCGCATCGAAGCGCGCCGCACGGCAGACCTCGGGTTCGAGCGCGCCGCGCGAATCCAGTCCGTGTCGGTGGATGATGGCGATGCGGTGGATGCCGGCGACGTCTTGGCGACGCTGGATGTGCGCGACCTGAAGTTGGACCGCGCGGAGGTCGAAGCGCGGCGCGCTGGAGCGTTGGCCAAGCTCGACGAACTCGAGAGCGGGCCGCGCGCGCAAACCATCACCGCGGCGCGCGAGGTCGTGAAGGGCCTGAAGGCGCAGCTCGCGCTGGGACGTTTGAAGGTCGCGCGCCGCCGCGAGCTCCTCGTACAGAATGCGATCTCGAAGGAAGAGCTCGACGAGGAGCAGTTCGGCACCGCTGCGATCGAAGCCCGCCTCGGCCGTGCGCGGGCGATTCTCGACGAGCTCGTCGAGGGCACGCGCAAGGAACGCATCGCCGCTCAGCGCGCGCTCGTGAGAAACCTCGACGCGCAGCTCGGCGCCATCGACCTCGACCTGGACAAGAGCGTTCTGAGAGCGCCGTTCGCTGGCCGCATCGCCGGCCGCCTCGCGGACGAGGGCCACGTGGTCGCGCCGCGCGAAGCGATTCTGCGGGTTGTGGAAACGGCGGCGTTGGAAGCGCGCGTCGGTTTGCCCGCGGGAGAAACGTTGGCGGCCGGCAGCATCCATTCCGTGCGGATCGGCGATCGCGTCTACCAGGCGAGGGTTCGCGCGGGGCTCCCCGAGGTGGACCGCGCATCGCGCACGCGCCTTTTCGTGCTCGATCTGATCCCCGATCACGCGACCGGCGCGGCGGACATCGTGCCCGGGCAGATCGCGCAGCTCGCGATCGCGCGCCGCGTCGAGACCGAAGGGTTCTGGTTGCCGTCGTCGGCGCTCGTGAAGAGCACGCGTGGCCTCTGGGCCGTTTACGTAGTTCGAAACGACCGCGTCGAACGGCGCGACATCGATGTGCTGCACATCGGCGATGACAACGTCCTCGCCCGTGGCCCGCTCGAAAAGGGCGAGGCCGTGATTCTCGGCACGCACCGCGTGGTCGCCGGCCAGCGCGTGCGCATCCAGGAAGGCTAGTGCGATGTGGGACCTCTACTACCGCCAACCCCGACTGCTCGTCCTGACGCTGCTGCTGATTTTGGTAGCGGGATTGAGCGCGTGGTTCACGCTGCCGCGCCGCGAGGACCCCGAGTTGACCGGCCGCACCGCGCTCGTGTTCACGCGCTTCCCCGGCGCCGACGCGGAGCGCGTGGAGAGTCTGGTCACGGAGCGCATCGAGGACGAACTCGACGAGATCGAGGAGATCCGTGAGGTCGCATCCAAGTCGCAAGCCGGCATCTCGATCGTCACGATCGAGTTGAAGGACGAGATCACCGAACCCGACGAGGTCTGGAGCCGCACCCGCGACAAGATCGACGACGCACGCGCGTTGTTCCCGGCCGGCGTGTCCGAGCCGGACTTCGAGGCCTTCACGATCGACGCGTACACGATCATCACGGCGATCGTCTGGGAGAGCGGCGAACCCAACCAGGCGGTGTTGCGCCGCCTCGGCGAGGCGCTCGAAGACGAACTGCGCGCGGTGGACGGCACGAAGGAAGCGGATCTGTTCGGTGAGAATTCCGAGGAGATCGTGATCGAAGCGAACGCCGAGACACTCGCGGCGCGCGGACTGACGGCAGCCGACGTGGCGGCGGCGGTCCGCGGTTCCGACTCGAAAGTCGCGGCCGGGCAGGTGCGCGGACGGCGTACCGACTTACTGCTCGAGGTCGAGGGCGAGCTCGACACCCTCGATCGGATTCGCCAGATTCCTGTGCGTTACGGCGTCGGCGACGACAACGTGCGCGTCGAGGATCTCGCGACGGTCCGCAAGACGATCGTCGAGCCGGCGGAGTCGCTCGCGCTGGTGGACGGCAAGACTTCGATCGTCGTCGCGGCGCGCATGCAAAGCGGCCGGCGCGTCGACCAATGGACGGCGGACGCGAAGGCGCGGATCGAGGCCTTTCGCGCCACGCTGCCGCGCGGCCTGCGCCTCGACGTGATCTTCGACCAGAGCCGGTACACGGACGAACGCATGGGCGACCTGCTCGGCAACCTCGGTCTCGGCGCCGTGCTCGTGTTCGTCGTGATCTTCTTCATGATGGGCTGGCGCTCGGCGCTGTTGGTCGGCGCGGCTCTGCCGCTTGCAAGCCTGATGGTGCTCGGCGGGATGAGCTGGCTCGGCGTGCCGCTGCACCAGATGTCGATCACCGGTCTGATCATCGCGCTCGGACTCCTGATCGACAGCGCGATCGTCATGGTCGACGAGGTCCGCCATCAACGCGGCAGCGTCGCAGGCGCGGTCAAGAAGATGGCGGTGCCGCTGCTCGCGTCGACGTTCACGACGGCTCTGGCGTTCATGCCGCTCCTGTTGGGCGCGGGCCCGGTGGGGGAGTTCGTCGGTCCGATGGCCGTGACAGTGATCCTCGCGATTGCGAGCGCGCTGTTTCTGGCGCTGACGGTCACACCCGCCCTCGCCGGGCTGCTCGATCGCGCGAACGCGTGGCACGGATTCCAGAACGCGCGCATGCTCGCGGCGTACCGCAGCACCCTCGGCTTCATCTTTCGCCGCCCGATCTTGGCGATCGCGCTCGCGGTGCTCCTGCCCGTGATCGGTTTCACCAAGGGCGCCGAACTCGAACAGCAGTTCTTCCCGCCGACGGACCGGGACCAGTTCCCGTTGGAGTTGCGTTTGCCGCCGCAGGCGTCCATCCAGGAAACCGCCGCGGTCGCGTTGGCCGCGCGGGACGCGATGCTCGAACACGACGCCGTCCAGAACGTGCACTGGTTCGTCGGTCAAAGCGCGCCGAAGTTCTACTACAACATGGTCGAGGGTGAGGGCAGCACGCCGTCGTACGCCCAGGCGCTCGTGCAACTCGAGCCCGGCCGGAATGCGTTCGCCGCCATCCGCGAGTTGCAGACAATGCTGGACGCGCGTTTCCCGGCCGCCCAGTTCATCGCCAAGCAGATCGAGCAGGGGCCGCCGTTCGACGCGCCGATCGAGGTGCGCGTGTACGGGCCCGACCTCGATCGGTTGCGCGATCTGGGCGAGACGCTGCGCGCCGAGTTGGCCAAGCTGCCCGGGATCACGCACACACGTGCGACGTTGGCGCAGGATCAGCCGAAACTGTGGTTGCAGCCGAACGAGGAGCGCGCGAACCTCGCCGGGTTTGACCGCGTCACCATCGCGCGGCAACTCGATGCGTACACCGAGGGCGCCGTCGGCGGTTCCGTTCTGGAAGCGACGGAGGAACTTCCCGTGCGTGTCCGCATGAAGGGGCGCGGCGAGATCCATCGCATCGCGAACCTCGACCTCGTGGACCGCACTGGCGCGTTCACGCCGCTCTCCGCGATCGCGACCCTGCGGCTCGATCCGTCGCTGTCGAATCTGCCGCATCACAACGGCCGCCGCGTGAACACGGTCCAGGGATTTCTGAAAGCCGGCACGCTGCCGGAGGCTGTGCTCGGCAACTTCCGCGAACGAGCCGCCGCGTTTCGCGCGGACCTCCCGCCCGGATACGACATCGAGTTCGGCGGCGAGGCCGAGGAGCGCGGCCGCGCGCAGAGCCGGTTGTTCGAATCTGCCGGTGTGCTCGTCGTCTTGATCCTCGCGACGCTCGTTTTGTCATTCAACTCGTTCCGGCTCGCGGCCGTGATCGGGTCCGTTGCGATCCTGTGCGCGGGCCTCGCGATGGGCAGTCTGTGGATCTTCGACTACCCGTTCGGGTTCATGGCGATCGTCGGCACGATGGGGCTGGTGGGGGTCGCGATCAACGACGCCATCGTCGTGCTCGCCGACATCCGCGCCGACCCCAAAGCGAGCGCAGGAGATCCCGATGCGGTTCGCGACGTCGTCGTGCGCGCGACGCGCCACGTCCTGTCGACAACGGTGACGACAGGCGCGGGATTCCTCCCGCTGATCCTCGCGGGCGGTGGCTTCTGGCCGCCGCTGGCGGTGTCCATCGTCGGCGGAGTCGCCGGCGCCACGTTGCTCGCCCTCTACTTCGTGCCCGCGGCGTACCTGATAGTTCGCCCCCGCGCCAACGTCGCGGTTCTGTCCTAAGTCAGAAGAACAACCACAGAGGCACGGAGGCGTTTCGACCGAATCGATGGCCAACCGGACGCCGTGACCGTCTCTCTATTCGAGAGACTTGGAAGTCAGATGGGAGCTGCGAACCAAGGCCTGCCAGCTTCGAGCTGAGGACGGATCCGCCGAAGTCGGTGACGACACGGATCGCGCCGGATCGCCTCCGTGCCTCTGTGTCTCCGTGGTGAATCTCTTCCGGCTGTCCGCTCCGTTGCGCTAGGCGGCACCCGTACAATGGCCCGCTTCTCAACATGCTCCCCGTTGTAGCCATCGTCGGCCGGCCCAATGTCGGCAAATCGTCGCTCATGAACGCGTTGTTGCGGCGGCGTAAGGCCATCGTCGACGACATGGCCGGCGTCACGCGGGACCGCGTCGCGGCGCGGGTCAGACTCGACGGACGGCATGTGGAGCTTGTCGACACCGGCGGCATCGGCATCGTGGACACACAGGCGCTCGAGGCGCACGTCGAGGCGCAGATCGCCCAGGCCCTCGAAGTCGCCGACGCGATGATCTTCCTCACGGACGCGCGCGAAGGCCTGACCACCATCGACGTCGAGATCGCGCGCGTGCTTCGTCAGAAAAACGTGCCGATCGTGCTCGCAGTCAACAAGGCCGAGGGGCGGAAGGCCGAGGCGACCGTGGGCGAGTTCGCCAAGCTCGGCATCGAGCCGCTGCCGATCTCCGCGCTCGAGCGCCAGGGTCTCGACACCCTCGCGGAGCTCATCGTGGAGCAGCTCCCGCAAGCGGACGGCGACGAGGAGGACGTTGAGGAACCGATCCTCAAGATCGCGATCGTCGGCCGCGTGAACACGGGTAAGTCCACGTTCCTGAATGCGCTGGCGGGCTCCGAACGTGCGATCGTCAGCGAGATCCCCGGCACGACGCGCGACTCGGTGGACCTGCACTTTCAGAAGGACGGCCGCACCCTCTTGCTCACCGATACGGCGGGCATGAAAAAGGAGTCCGCGGTCCAGGGGTCGGTGGACTTCTACGCGCAGCGTCGTGCGGAGCACGCGATCCAGCGCGCGGAGTCGATCCTCCTGATGCTCGACTGCACGCAGGAGATCACGACGACCGACCGCCGCATCGCAGGAATGATCGCGGACGCGGTCAAACCCGTCGTGATTGTCGCCAACAAGTGGGACCTCGCGAAGGACGAGATCGCTACGGGCCAGTTCGCGGACTATGTCTCCAAGCGCCTGCCCGGCCTGCACTTCGCGCCGATTGCGTTCTGTTCCGCCAAGGACGACAAGAACGTGCTCGCCGCCATCGACACGGCCCAGAGCCTCGCCAAGAAGGCGCGCCTGCGGGTCGGCACCGCCGAGATCAACAAGGTGCTGGCGGCTGCGTTCAAGGACACACGCCCGCCGATCCGCCTCAAGGGCCGCCCGAAGATCTACTACGGGACGCAGACGGACGTAAATCCGCCGACCCTCATGCTGTTCGTGAACGACCCGCGGATCTTCCGGAAGGGGTACCGCCGCTTCCTCGAAAACCGATTCCGCGAAGCGCTTCCCTTCGACGAGCTCCCGTTGCGTATTATCTACAAGCGACGGAAGTCACTGTTCTCGAAGTAACAGTGTTTTCTGCCCAACGGCTGACGCCGTTGGAGCGGAGGAGTCTTGGCCCAATGTCAAACCGCGTCATAGCGGGTGAGGGATGCGGATGATGAGATCGATCGGGGCGCTTCTGATTTCGGCGCTGATGTTGACCGGTTGCGGCAAGGACAAGGAGGCGGCGGTCGATGTCGACTCGATGGCCGGCTCCGCGCCCGAAGCCAAGGACGCGATCCAGGGCGGGACGTTTACCTGGGGCCGCTCCGGAGACGCCTCGTATCTCGATCCCGCGGTGGTGACCGACGGCGAAAGCGTCATGGTCGTCACCAACATCTTCGACACGCTCGTGGCGTACGAGCCCGGCACGATCAACATCATCCCGTGGCTCGCCGAGTCGTGGGAGACCTCCGCCGACGACCTCTTGTGGACGTTCAAGCTCAGAGAGGGCGTGAAGTTCCACGACGGTTCGGACTGTGACGCCGACGCGGTCGTGTTCAGCGTGATGCGCCAGAAGGACAAGGACCATCCCGCGCACGTCGGCACGTTTGCGTACTACAGCGACAACTTCGCGCTGCTGAAAAACGTCGAAGCGGTGGACAAACACACCGTGCGCTTCACGCTCTCGAGGAAGTACGCTCCGTTTTTGGCGACGATGAGTCTGTTCTCCATGGGCGTCGTCTCGCCGACTGCGTGGGCGAGCGAGGGCAAGGACAAGAACGGCAAGTACAAGTACGACTTCGCGCACCATCCGGTCGGCTCCGGGCCGTTTCAGTTCAAGGAGTGGAAGATCGACGAGCGCATCGTGCTGGTCGCCAACGAAAACCACTTCATGGGCCGGCCGCACGTGGACCGCCTCGTCTTCCGGCCGATCAAGGACGCGCGCGCGCGCTTGAAGGACCTGCAGGCGGACGGCGTGCAGGCCATGGACAACCCGGATCTCGTGGACATCGCCGGGGCCGAGGCGGACCCCGACCTGACCGTGCTCTCGCAGCCGGGGCTCAACGTCTGCTACATGGCGATGAACACGATGAGGGCGCCGTTCGACAACGTGAAGGTGCGCCAGGCGATCGCGCTCGCGATCCACAAGAAGCGCCTCATCGCGGCGGCGTACCACGGCATCGGCGAACCCGCCGCAACGATGTGTCCCAAGGGCATCGTCGGCCATCTCGACATCGAGAGCCGCAAGCCGGACATCGAGGCCGCGAAGAAACTGCTCGCCGAGGCCGGCTTCCCGGACGGGTTCGAGACCGAGCTTTGGCACGGTGACGTGCAGCGCGCGTACATGCCCGACCCGGACGCGGTGGCGATTCAGATCCAGCTGGACCTGAAGGACATCGGCGTGCGCGCGACCATCAAGAGGATGGAGTGGTCCGCTTACATCCCGGCGACGCGCCGCGGCGAGCACTCGATGTGCCTGCTCGGCTGGATGGCGGATTACGGCGACCCGCACAACTTCCTGTACGTGCTGATGGACAA
The DNA here is from genome assembly GCA_036443405.1 of Planctomycetota bacterium. GTDB lineage: Bacteria > Planctomycetota > PLA2 > PLA2 > PLA2 > JAZFYD01. The sequence goes on along the minus strand of JAZFYD010000164.1, from coordinate 1,341 downwards.
GGACAACGCGCGCGTCGGCAGCGCGAACAACGTCTCGTTCTATCGCGGCGAGGCGTACTCCAAGCTCGTGCACGCCGCGCAGGAGGAGTCGGATCCCACTAAACGGATCGCGCTCTACGAGGACGCGCAGCGCATCCTTCACGACGAATCGCCCACCGTGCCGCTGGTGCAGATCCCCGACTTCCGCGTCGTTCGCAAGAACGTGCGTGGCTTGTACATCTATCCGGTGGGCGGCGAGTACTTCAGAACGGTGAGCTTCGCGAAGTGACCTACGCGCTCAGGCGCATACTGATGACGGCGCCGCTTTTGCTGGCCGTCTCGCTGGTCGTGTTCCTGCTGATGGACGCGCTGCCGGGCGATCCCGCGGTGAAGCGCTTCGGCGAGCACGCGGTCTCGCCCGAGGAGATGAAGCGTTGGCGTGACGAGCGCGGGCTCGACGATCCGGTGCTCGTTCGCTGGGGCAAGTACATGGGCGGCGTCGTCGGCAGCTTGGACTTCGGCAAGTCGTATGTGAACGATCGCGAAGTGGGCGGGGCGCTCTTCACGAAGCTGCAGGTCACGATGGAACTTTCCATCTGCGCGCTGCTGATCGCGCTGTTCATCGGCGGCAGCGTCGGCATCCTGTCGGCCGTGTTTCGACGAACGCCGATCGACTACGGCGGCAACCTGCTGGCGCTGGGCGGCATCTCGATGCCCGTGTTCTGGCTCGGCATGCTGTTGTGGATCCTCGTCGCCGACGTGTTCGGGTTCGCGTACCGGTCCGGCCGGCCGGAGGTCGAGGGGTTCACCACCGACATGTACCTGTTCGAAGCGATGTTCCGGATGCGCTGGGATGTCTTCACCGAGCACCTCTCGCGTTTGTTCCTGCCCGCGATCACGCTTTCGACGATTCCGATGGCGGTGATCACGCGCATGACGCGCGCGGCGATGCTCGAGGAACTCGGACAGGACTACGCGCGCACGGCGTCCGCGAAAGGACTCACGCGGCGCGCGGTGGTGCTCAAGCACGTCCTGCGCAACGCGCTGATTCCGATCACGACGATCACGGGTCTGCAGTTCGGCACGTTGCTCGGTGGCGCAGTCCTGACCGAAACCGTGTTCTCGTGGCCGGGGCTCGGCCTCTTCATCGTCGAAGAGGGGGTGCGCGGCAGCGACACGCCGATCATCGCCGGCGGCATCCTGATGGTGTCGACGATCTTCGTGTTCATCAATCTCGGCGTCGATCTGCTCTACGGGGTGATCGATCCGCGAATCCGGAGGGCGTCGTGAACCGCCCCTGGCGCGAACTGCGACGCAACAAGACCGCGCGCTTCGGCGTCGTCGTCGTCGGCATCGTCGTGC
>JAZFYD010000163.1:0-7271 GCA_036443405.1 Planctomycetota bacterium | reverse complement strand
GGCTGCGACCTGTAGAACTCACCGCGCAGCAGGCGCAGCCGCGAGAGCGTTTCCGCGACATCCGGATCGCGACCCAGCATCTGCTCGACGCGCGCGCGGCCGGCCGCGTCGAGCAAATCGTCCAGGTAATCGAGCAGGAGGGTGCGAAGTTCGTTTGTTTGACTCATGAGGCTTTCCTCCCTCAGGAATCCTCCCGCAGGAGGGGATCCAAGCGGCCCGCGAGCACGTCGCGCGCCTTTCGATAGCGGTCCTTGGCGGTGCGTTCCGAGCAGCCGAGCACGGTTGCCATGCGCGGAAACGTCATTTCGTGTTGGGTGCGCAGCAGAAACGCAGCGCGCAATTCGTCAGGCATCTTCGCGATCTCGATAGAGATACGCGCTACGAGGTCGCGGGACTCCGCCTCCTTGAGCGCGTCGCCGTGCCGTGCAATCGGCTCGACATCCACGAGGTCGGGACGGCGTTTTCGTCTGTCATCGAACGCCAGATTCGTGGCGACCCGAAACAGCCAGGACCCCAGCGCGCCGTTGCCTTCACGAAGCCGGTCGCGGTGGCGGAGATAGCGCACAAAGGTCTCCTGACAGAGGTCGTCGGCCGTCGCACGGTTACCCGTCAGGCGGACCAAGTAAGCGTGGACCGCCCGCACATAGCTTTCGTAGACGGCATCAAACCCGTCGTCCATTCGCATCAATAGACTCGCATCGGGGCCCAACCGGGCAGGAATCGCGCGCGGCGTGCCGCCCGTGGTCCGCCTCCGAGCCTAACCCGCTATCGAGACCGAAGTTACGCTCCAACAGCGTGGGCCAGCAACACTACGCTCCAACGGCGTCAGCGGTTGGGCCAGCAAAACCGTCAGCCGTTGGGCCAGACACACTAGGCCACCGTCTCGAAGCGGATGCTCGGACCCGGATCGAGCCACGCCATCGAAACCGGCAGATCGAACCGCCGCGGGCCGATCGAACCCGGATTCACGAAGAGAACACCCGCGTCCTCCCGCTCGTCCGGCCGGTGCGTGTGGCCGTAAAGCACGAGGTCGATGCCCGCGACCGCGGGATCCAAGTCGAGCTGCGCGAGGTTGTGAATCAGGTACGCGCGCTGGCCGTGTACGTCGACCTCGATCGTCGCGGGAAGGCGCGTCGCCCAATCCCCGTAGTCGACATTTCCCCGGATCGCGGTCAGCGGAGCGATCTCCTGCAACTGAGTCAGGATCGCCGGATCGCCGACATCGCCCATGTGCAGGATTCGATCGGCCCCGGCAAGCCTGTCGACGACCTCCGGCCGCAAGAGCCCATGCGTGTCGGAAATCAGCGCGATGGACATGGAACTCTTTGTACCGCGATTTTCAGAGCGCCCTCAGAGAACGCTCAGGGGCCCCGCGACCGCGATCGGAATCACCAGGTTGTCGTACCTGCTCCCGGCCAGTGCTTCCGCGACCGTTGCGAGCAGCCCCGCCCAAACCGAGCGGAGCGCGCCGAGCAACGGGTATGTGGAAGCACACGTCACCACAAAACAACCGAGGCTTCCGGCCACGGAGACGTTGCCGCGTTTCGGCGAGCGGATCGACCGCCCCACGAGGGCCGCGGCGGGATCGCCGAGGATGAGCGCGAAGAGACCCGCGCACGCGATGTCGCGTTCAAACAGCGCCACCGTGATGCCGCACCCGAGAAAATAGAGCGTCGATCCGTTGGGACCGCGCAGGTCCTTGGGATCGAGGATCAGTTTGATCCGCGCCTTGAATAACGACTGCAACGCTTCGCTGCGGTGGCGGGCGATGTCCAGAGCCGCGAGCGAGAGTCCAACCGCGAAGAGCGCGACCGCGAGGTGAACCCGTGGCACCTCGGTCGTGAGATAGAGCATCGGGATGAACACTCCCGACATGTGGAAGAGCTTGCGCGCAAACTGCATCGTTTCGATCACAATCTCACGTTCCGGCTGTCACCGGATCGCACGCATGTGTCCTTCCTGGTAGCGAGCAAGCAGGTTTTGACCTCGCGAAACACCGCGCCCCGGGCCATTTTCCGGTCGATTCACGGCTTTTTGACATCCCGGCACTTGGTTTGCTCGTCTTAAGAGTAGAGGCCCGCGGACGTGGGTGGGCCGAAGGACAAGACGATGAAAAAGCAACGACGCACCGAGAGCGAGGCCGCACGCAGGATTTCGGCTCGACGGGTTCACCGACACGAAAGCCAGGAACGACTTCACCAGATCACTTTTTGCGAAGCCTGCGAGCACGCCATCCCGGTCAAGGCGACGGCTTGTTTTCACTGCGGCGCCCGCCAACGGCACGCCGAGCCGGCGCTCCAGATTGTGTTCTGCAACAAATGCGGCGAGGACTATCCGTCCAAGGCGATGGCCTGTTTCCACTGCGGCCATTTGAACGCCCGTCATCCTCTTCTCAACGGAGTTGCGTGATTCTCACGCACTCCTGGGCTCTTCTCAACGGAGTTGCGTGATTCTCACGCACTCCTGGGCTCTCCTCAACGGAGCTGCGTGATCACGTCGCGCACTCCGCGAGCAGTACGGTCCCACGTGAACTCGCTGCTTCGCCGCAGGCCCAGCTCACGCAGGTCGGAGCGCGAGCGATCGTCGCGCGCGAACTCGATGAGGTTCTCCGCGAACAGGCTTTCGCTCTGGATCGGAATCAAGCGCGCCGCGTTGCCCGCGACTTCCCGATGCGCTTCGATGTCCGTCGCGAGCACCGGACAACCGCTCGCCATCGCTTCGAGGATCGGCAATCCGAATCCCTCATAGAGCGAAGGACACACCGTGAACGCGGCATTCTTGTAGAGCCGGCCCAGCATCGCCTCGTCCGTGTGCCCCAGGAGATGAATTCGAGCGGCGGTCCCGTTGGCGCTCGCCACCGCCGCCTCGAGGTCCTTGCCGCCATGACCGCCACCCGCGACCACGAGATGGTGCGGCAACTCCCTGGCCGCCTGAACGAACGCGCGGACCAGGAACGGCAAGTTCTTCCTCCGGTCGCGCGACCCAACGCATAGGACGTAGGGACCGTTTCCCCGGAAGTTCCCGTCGACCGCGCTATCGTCCGACAGCTTTCGCACGCCGAGATGCACCGTGCGCACGCGGTCCGGGCCGACCACGCCAAGTTCGACGATTTCGCCGGCGACGGCATCGGTCGGCGTGATCAGAAGATCGGCAAACCTCGCGCACCGGCGAAACACCTCCTTGAAACGCGCAACCTGCCGCGGACGGTAGAGCTGCGGACGCGTCACTCGACCGACATCGTGAATGAACGCCACCTTCGCCGCGCGCCTCGAAGGAACCATGAAGTAGTTCGTTGCGAGGTACGCGTCCAAGTCGCCGGCGAGCGATTCGACGCTCGGGTACGGAATCAGGTCCGGCAGCAGCCGGTTCACATAACGCGGGACCCAGTTCGCCCGAACTGGCACACCGAGATCCAGATCGCGGCGCGCCAGCATCTTGTAACCCGACGCGATGCCGACGACCTCGTCGCCCGACTCCCGTGCGTGCGCCAGCACCATCTCGGTGAAGACACCGACTCCGGTCTTCGGACGAAAAAGGGGCGTTACATCTATGCCGAGTCGCATGGTGGCACGGAGATGATAGCGCCCATCCCCCGCAAGGCACCACTTGGCTGACGATGCAGTCGAACCCGCCGCGTCCTCGCGTGTGCGGGCGCATGCCATCTGGTCCGGAAAAGATTGGTGCCCGCAGCGAGCGGGTCGTCGCTGCGGGCACCGAGGTAAGGAGGGGTCGAGATTTTTCCGCGCTCGTGTCGCGCATTGGAAAGTTAGCCCTCGAATCGCCGGAAGCAAGTCGATGCGACTAATAAAATCCAGATGGAACCAAATGGTCGCGCGAATCGCCGTAAACCGTGTTGTTGCAGCGCATTCAGATTTGGTCTGTCTTGCTTGATTAGCGCCTACGGCCCGGAGTGGCGGGTACACCACACCCGAATCCGAAGTCTGCCACGCTGCCCGCAGGAAGACGAGCAGGTGCCATCCCTAGGCCGAATCGCCGATCAGCGGCGCCGCGAGCTGCGGCCGCGAGTTCCGCCCCCGCGCACGGACGCCTGGATGATCTCCTTGGCGTCTGCAGCCGGCACGATTTCTTCCATCGCTTTGACCGTCGTTGCGCGCAGGGTCTCGTACTCGACCCGCATCAGATCGCGCCACGCGTCCCGGCGCTGATCGCCGGTGAGGCCTTCCGTGTCAATCTTGTCACGCACGTTGCGCCACATGTTCCGCCCATCTTCGCGGCTCTTCAGCACCGTCGTGGTGACGTTGCGCTTCTGCTCGTCGGACAGCGCCGCGATCCGCCCCTCGTCGCTCAAGCGATCGAGCGTCTCGAACACGCTGCGAACGTCGTCCTCGCGCCGGTTGAGCTCCTGCGCCCGACGCACCCTGCCGCGAAACTCGCGCATCTCGGAGTCGTCCTGCGCGCCCGTATCGTCGAGGAGCAGATCGAGCGGATTGTCGGATTCCGACTTCGCCGCGGCTTCGGTGCCCTCGGCGGCCGGCGTTTCGACCTCGGCGGCGGTCTCGGCGGCGTCGCGCTGTCGCGCCATCACTCGCTCCACCGCCAACTCGATCTGGCCGTCATCCCACGCCACCGACTCGAGTCTCAGCACTTCATTCTCGGTGCCCGGAGCGCGCGAGACGCTGCGCGACGAGAGTTGCTCTTTCAACTCCTGCTGATCGATGTAGAGGAGGATGACGCCACCGAGCGAGATGGTCGTGGTCAGCGCGAGGATCGTTACGGCCTTCATAGTGCATGAAACCCTAGCGCGATCTCCGGGTTTCGGTAAGGGCGCAGTCGGTCCGCGAGGCCACGGGGCACGGCAAAATTGGCTAACGGGGCGGGTTTTCCGTCAGGCCCTTGAGGAAAAAGTCCTCGGCCGCGAGGCGCCGGGCGATCTTGCGGGCTGCATCGTTGGCGCACGCGCGCTCCACATGCAGCGCGAGGTGGGTGGCGGCGTTTGAATCGTCACCTTGGGCCGCCTCGACCCGAGCGCGGTCGAGCGCGTAGTCCCACCCCGTCGGCAAGGGGCCCGTCATGGCGAATTTGCCCGCAGCGGCAAGCAGCAACTCGGTTCGCATCGCTTGCGCGCTGATCTTCGCGGCAAGCTCCAAGTGCTTGTCGGCCGCCGCTTGGTCGCCCAGGGACAGATACAGAAGAGCCGCGTCGCGTGCGCACGCCGGCGTCTCTTTCTGGGCAAGCGACTCCTCGAACATCTCGGTGGCGCGCTCGCGATCGGCCTCCGCCCAGGCGCAACGGCCGAGGCCGTGAAGCGCCCGCGCCCGCGCCGGGGTCCCCAGCCACCGGCCGTAGATCACCCGCGCGGACTGAAGGTCCGCAAACGCATCGCGCTCCACGTCGGCGAGCATCAGCGCGGGCTCGGGGTTTTTGGGCGACTCCAACACCGCGCGCCGCAAAGCCTCCCGCGCAGCGCCCCAGTTCGGACGAACAAGGTGCACACGGACCTCCGCCCACTCCGTGGTGTCCTCGGGCATCTCCGCGGAGCGGCATGCCGCCAGAACCAGAACGGCGCACGGAAGGGTCGGCCAACGCATTGGCGTATCATCGCCTCAACATGGCTTGGCTTGCACTCCTTCTCCTGGCCGCTCCCGACTTCACGAACGTCGCTGAGGAGATCGGCCTCGCCGGGGTGTCGTCGGGCCGCGCGGTGTTTGTCGATCTGAACGGCGACGGCCGCATGGACGTCGTGCTCGATCGGGAGCACTTCTTCCTGCAGCAGGAAAACGGCCAATTCGCGCCAACGGCGAACCTCGGCGAGAAGCCCGGCCTGGTGCTGTTTGCCGACTACGACAACGATGGGGACCAGGATTGCTTCGCGGCGTATTTCTGCGAACCGGAAAACAAGGATTGGGTCGAGAAGAGCGACAAGGGCCAGAAAAACGCCGTCTTCTGGAACGAACGGGGGACGTGGCGGCGCGGCAAGGAGTTCGATCTCCGCACGTCGATGCACTCCGCAACGACGCTCGACTACGACAAGGACGGTCGCCTCGATCTGTTTCTGGGCGAGGGATACATCGTCTACGGGCCCGAACTCGAGTCCTGGCCGGATCACCTCTACCGCCAAGGGAAGAAGGGATTTGCGGATGTCACCGCACAAACCCACCTCGACACGGCCCGCGCGCCGGGCCAACGAGGATCCGCGAAACCGACCTACGGCGTCACCCACGCCGACTGGAACAACGACGGCTGGCAGGACCTCTTTGTCTGCACTTACGGGCGGCAGTGGAACTTTCTCTGGAAGAACCTGGAGGGCAAGCGCTTCGAGGATGTCGCCGAAACGACCGCGTTCGACGGCGACACGGTCCGCCACGGCCGCTACCCCGATGCGACGAAGACGTGGTGGAAGAAGCGCTTCGACGAGGATCGGGAGGACGAGCAACCGTTTCGAAGCAACGGCAACACGTTCGACTGCGCGATCGCGGATTACGACAACGACGGCGACCTCGACTGCATCCTCGCGGAGATCACGCACGCGTGGGCCGGCGACTCGAGCGACCGCACGTCGCTGCTGGTCAACCTCGGCCCGCAAAAGGGCTTCGCCTTCGAACGCGTCGATGCGTTCCCGCGCGAGCGCAAAGGCGATCGCTGGAACCAGGGCGACATTCACGCGGCCTGGATCGATTACGACAACGACGGCCTGCTCGACGCGCTCATCGCCTCGAGCGACTACCCCGACCGCCAGGAACTGAAGCTCTATCGCCAAAAGCCCGACCACACCTTCGAACCCGCGCGAACCTTCGACTGGGAGGGCGCCGCGCAACTCAGCGTTGCGGATTACGACAACGACGGCGACCAGGACATCCTCATCGGCCGCAGCCTCAACCGGCTGCTGAAGGAGCCGCGCGAAAAGCTCGGCCTCTCCTGCGCGCTGTTTCGCAACGACGTCGGATCCAAAAACCACTGGTTGCAGGTCGTGTGCGTCGGGAAAGACGCCAACCGCGACGGCATCGGCTGCCGGATCGAGGTCACCACCGCCGACGGGGTGACCCAGCTTCGGGAGATCCGCGGCGGCCACGGCCACGCCGGCCACAACGACCCCTACATCGCGCACTTCGGCCTCGGAACGCACGAGAAGGCCAAAAAGATCGTGGTCCGCTGGCCGGATCGCGGGGGCTCCATCACCGAGATCCTCGATAGCGCCGTCGATCAGCGGTTGAACGTTCGCCAGTAGGCGGTGTTTCGCACGGGCCTTGGCCGCTAGAATGCGGCACTTCCCAGACCCAACCCCCAGTACACCCCACTGCACTTGGACGGAG
>JAZFYD010000162.1:0-8775 GCA_036443405.1 Planctomycetota bacterium | reverse complement strand
GTCTCCCCCGCGGTCTTGACGACAATGCGGCGGGGGCGGGGCGGCGGAAGCGCGGCCAACGACATGTCGAGCCACGCGTCAAGGGCGTCGCAGGCCTTGCGCGCCCGGCGCCCGACGCGGAGCCAGCGGGCGAGCGCTTCACGAATTTCGGGCGGCGCATCGGCAAACAGCTCGTGCAGGCGAAGGCGCCACCCCCGTCCCGGCGGCCGCTCGGCTTGGACCGGCTGGGTCCGCGATCGCCCGTACTGCACCAAGACGTCCACGCCGAGGCGTTCCTGCAAGAAGGTTCCCCACTCCGTGGTCGTCACGCGCATCGGTTTATCGGAGGGATCGGACAATCCCCAGAGCCTTCAGGCTACCCGGCGTTTTCCTTGCGGATCCGCTGCTCGCAGCGCTCGAGCCACTTGTGCAGCGCTTCCAGACGCAATTCGGACAGATCCAGCAGCATGCGGGCGTCGGCCGCATCCGGCCGGCGCTGGGCGCGGCGCCGCGCGTGGCGGATCTCCTCGAGCCGATCGGCCAACCCGTGGCGCTCCCGGCGCACGAGGCTCAGCGCGTCGGTTCCGCGCACGCGCCGGGCGAGCGCAACCTTCAGGTACAGCGGGTGGCGTTGGTCGAGATCCAGGGCCGTGGGCTCCGCCAGCCAGGTCTTGAGGCGCCGGCGCCCCTCGGGCGATATGGAATAGACCTTTTTGTCGGGACGTTCGTTTTGCGCCACCAGCTCCTGGCGGACGCTCCCTTCGCGTTTGAGCCGATCCAGCGTTTGGTAGACCTGCCCGAAATTGAGCGGACCGACGTTCAGGGACGCGGTGGGGGCGAGGGTCGTTTCGTATGCCATCTTGAGTTCGTACCCGTGTTGCGGACCGCCTGATGCGAGCAATCCGAGGAGTGCGTGTTTGATCGACATGGGAAGACTGCGCTATATACCATCAATCTATATCCGCGGTGAGTAGCGGCGGTTTCAAATCGGTGCGATTATGGAGCTTGGTTCCCCGTCGCCAGTGAGGGCTGCCTTCAGTCTTGAAGGTACTCTTGCCGATAGGGAACCAGCGAAAATTGGCGGCTGCAACCGGCTGCGGCAACAAGGGCAACGGCCCGAGCCCGGAGCGCGAGCGCAAAGTCCGGTACCTGTAGGTTCAGGACGTAACCGAAACAGCCTTAAATGCCACGGGGCCTTCCGACGAGCGAACGGGAGGCCCCATTTTTTTCGATCGACTGGATGCGTCCGTCAGCCGCCGTTCGCTTTCGTCGCAGTATTCTCAATACAGCTTCCTCGGCGAACGACGCCTGACGAACGCCCCAGACGCCCGAAAACCCGCGCCGCGGCACTTCGCGCGCGGCGACCTTGCTATTCCGGTAGGAACTCGCGGATGTCGAGCCAATCCACGTCGCTGCGCTTTTTTAGCTCGCGTTCGAAGCAGTAGCGGTGGGCGGCGCCGTAGACGATCAGGACTCTTCGGCCGCGGTTTTGGTCGAGGGCTCTCGCTGCGCGCGTCTTGGCCGGTGGCCGGCGCGCACGCCGCGAGAGAACAGAAGCAACCGAACAGAGAAAGCGCCGCGTAGTGCATGGGCCGATTATGGCCCACTCGCGCTGCGGGCGCTCAGTCAGCCTTGGGCTCTCGCTTCGGAGGGATCTGGCCCTCTTCCCGCGCCTTCACGAAACGGTAGTGCTCGTGTTTTTCGAGATCGAACGGTGCGATCTTCGGGATACCGCGCAAGTCGCGGTGGTGGGCTTTGCAGCGGTAGCAGATCACGACGTCGGGCAGGAAGTGATAGAGCCCGTAATCGATGACCACTGCCGCGACCATCCACAGAAACGAACCGGTGGTGAGCCAACCCACGAAACCGATGACGACAACGAGGATGCCGAGCTTCTGGTTGAAGTCGCGGTGCTTGTAGAGATCGGGACACGCGCAAGCGAGACACGATGCGAGATCCGTGTCGGGCGCGACAGCCGAAAGGGACGCGGCAGCCGAGCAGCGGCGGCACGCCACCTCGGTGCCGGGTTCGCCCTCGATGGCCTTCCCGCAAGCCGGGCAGCCGAATTCGACACTCATACGAACAACCCGCTTTCCACTTGCAGGAACGCGGCGATCAACTCGCCGCAGCCGACGAGCGCGGTCATCGCGTAGAGGATGCCGGTCGCGGACTGGTTGGATTCGATCTTCACGCACTGGAGCACCATCCAGCCGAACACCAGCGGCAGGAACAGCCCAAACGCGATGCGCGCCGAGATGTAGATCCAGTCGCCGCCGAGGCGCTCGGCCATGGAGAGCACGATGCCGACGTGCAGCGCGCGTGCGATCAAGAGCACGAACAGCAGCTTCGCCATGAACTGCAGCGGTTTGAAGCTCAGGCCGCGCGCGGTGAGGTAGCTGTGGCCCAAGAGCATCGTGCCGAGCGTTCCGCCGGCCGCGATGCCGCCGGCCAGGCCCGCGACGTTGGGCGGCCATCCACCCGCGTAGGTGATTTCGTGCGCGGCCCAAAGGCCGAGGCCCGCGGGCAGCATCCACCACGTACTGGACAGTACCGGCACGGAAAACGTTCGCGCGCGTTCCATGAGCAGCGCGAGGCCCGCGACGACCAGCGACATCCAGTGCGCGCCCGCGGCGAACGCGGCGAAGCTCAGGCCGGCGATCACGAACAGGCTGACGCGCGGCCACGACCCCGCCGTGATGCGCGGGCCGATCAGCGCGAGGCAGATCGCGTATCCGGACACGACGCGCGCCAGAAAGAGCGCGAGGACCGGGAGCATTTCGAGATCGGCGGGCATGGCGTTTGGTGGCTTGTAGCGCGAAGTCTAGGCCGCGGTTGTCGCCGACGGACAGCGATCGCGCAAGATACAGGCCTCGCAGCGCGGGCGTCGGGCGATGCAGACCTTGCGGCCGTGCCAGATCATCAGGTGGCTGAACGCGATCCAGTGGCGCTGCGGCAGGATCTCCATGAGGTCGCGTTCGATCTTCTTCGGGTCGTGCTGTTCGGTGAGGCCGAGCAGGTTGGAGATGCGGTTGACGTGGGTGTCGACGACGACGCCGACCGCCTTTTGGTACGCGACGCCCAGGACGACGTTGGCGGTCTTGCGCGCGACACCCGGCAGCGCGAGCAGTTCGTCCATCGTCTGGGGGATCTCGCCGCCGTGGTTTTCCACGACCGCTTTCGCGAGCCCCTGGATGTTTTTGGCCTTGTTGCGAAAAAAGCCCGTCGAGTGGATCAGCGTCTCGATGGAGGGGCGGCGCGCGCGTGCGAGCTTCTCCGGCGTCGGGTAGCGGCGAAACAGCTTCGGCGTGACCTTGTTGACCATCTCGTCGGTGCACTGCGCGCTGAGCACGGTCGCGACCGCGAGCTCGAACGGGTTCTTGTGGACCAACGCGCACTCCGCATCGGGGTACTCCTTCTCGAGCCGGCGAACCACGGTGCTCGCCCACGACTTGAGGCTCATGCGCGGCACCTCTCGAGGAACGCGTCGACGTCGAGGGTGTTGGGCACATCGTCGGCGGTGAGCCCGCCGTGGCGCGCCGCGCCGATACCCCAATCGTTGTCGTCCATGCCGGGTGTGTCGTGGGCGTCGGGTTGGATCGGGACGCCGATGCCGAGCTCTCTCGCGCGCGCGTGGTGCTCCGGCGCGAGGTCGAGGCGCCACGGGCTCGCGTTGAGTTCGACCATCGTGTTGTGTTCGGCTGCGGCAGCCAGCACGCGCTCGACATCGACGGCGTACCCATCGCGGCGCAGGAGCAGCCGGCCGGTGGAGTGGCCGAGGATGTCGACGTGCGGATTGGAAACCGCGCGCACGATGCGGTCGGTGACGACCTCAGGCGGCTGCGTGAACGAGCTGTGCACCGACGCGATGACGAAGTCGAGCTCCGCGAGCACCTCGTCGGGGAAGTCCATCTGGCCGTCGGGCAGGATATCCGCCTCGGTGCCGTGCAGCACGCGAAACCCGTCGGGCGCGGACTCGTTGTATCCGCGAATCTCAGCGGCCTGGAGTTGCAGACGGTCGATGGTCAATCCGTTGGCGTAGATCGCGCTGCGGGAGTGGTCGGTAACACCGAGGTAGGAGTACCCGCGCTCGCGGGCGGCCTCGGCCATCTCGGCGATGGTGCGCTTACCGTCGGACCAAGTCGTGTGCACGTGCAGCATGCCGCGCAGATCGGAACGCTCGACCAGGGCCGGGATGGGGGACGTGCCATCGCAAGCGTGGCGCCGCTCGGGCGGAACGAAGTGCAGGCCGCGCGAGGTGTAGATCTCCTCCTCGGAGGCGTCCTGCCCCGGCTTCGCCAACACCGCGGAAACGTGATCGGCGGGTCCGGTTTCCTCGAACAACGCGTGGGCGAATCCGGCGTCGTCGGCGAACCGAATGCGGATCTCCGGATCCGTCCCCCGAGGCAGCACCCACGTGTCGCCGTCCCGTGTAGCCCCGGGAATCTCGACGCCACCGGCATCCCCAAGCGCCACGATCGCGAGTGTCCCGACAATCGGCTCCCGCCGCCGCAGTGCCCCTGCGTTCTGCGCACCTTCCAGCCCAAGCTTCTCGATGATCACGCCCGCAAGCGCCGCCGCGTGATCGATGCGGACCCGCCCCCGCGTGGCATCGAGAAACTCGAGCCCGTCGAGGATGTTCCGGGCCATCTTCGGCCCAAAGCCGGTGAGCCCGGCGATGCGCCCGTCCGCCGCCGCCGCCCGCAAGCTCGCGAGGTCGTTGACCGCGAGTTCCTGAACGATCGTATGCAGCTTTTTCGGCCCGAGCCCGGGAATGCGCAGCATCTCCAAAACGGCCGGAGTGGTGCGCGCGGCCAGGTCCTCCCGCAGCGTGGAAGCCCCCGTGGCGAGCAATTCCATGACGACCTTCTCGACCGAGGACCCAATCCCCCGAACGTCAGTCAGTCGCCCCGCCGCCGCGAGGTCGACGGCCGAATCCGGCAGCTTCTCGATCATCCAAGCGGCCCGCCCATACGTCTGCGCGCGGCGCTTGTCCTCACCGACGACCTTCATCAGCGTTTCGATGTCGCGGAAGACCCCAGCGATGTCTTTGTTGCTCAAACCGACCATGAGCGGCCCATCGTATCGGCGGTATCTAGCAAGATTGACACGGACCGCATCCCCCGTATTTTGGGCGCTTCATACGCCTCCCTAGCTCAATCGGTAGAGCATCGGATTCTTAATCCGACGGTTGATGGTTCGAGTCCATCGGGGGGTACCACCAGAACCCGCATGGTTGACGCAGTCTGCTGAAACCATGCGGGTTTCTTCGTGTCGTCACTCATACGACAAAGGACACACACGGACAGACGCGGCCGCACTCGGACACGAGAAGGTAGCCGTCTAGGTAGTCCTTTCGCGCGAACCGAGTTGACGGACATCGCCACCATCTCCTCAACAGCCCCCGTGCGCACCCTTTCCTCAGGGAGAAAAGGGTGAAAAGGGGCAAAAGTCGGAGATGCCAGTGTCGATGCGGGTTTCGGCCGGGGGCTTTTCGCGCGCGGTGTTTTGGAAAGGCGTGAAAACCCTAGCGGGTCTTTCGCTGAGTTCTGATTAGACCCACGCGTTAGTACCACCATCAATACCCCACCATTGGCAGGGCGCGCGAGGGCTCGGAACGAAGAGCGTTTAGCACTACCAAATTGGTACTACCATTGACGGGGGGTGAAGGGCTCGGAGGGAACGTTCTTCCTGCGCTCCGTGGGTACCCCTCCCGCGGGCGACCTAGGAGGAGGTACGTTCTGCCCTAACGGCGGGACATCCTCGCGCGCGCACAACCAGGCTCGCTGCGCAAGTGGTGAAGGGGCGCCGTTGGAGTGTGGGTGCAGACCAGCAGGAGAACGTCACGGTTCTCGCCCCCTCACCACGGTTCAATCTATCACTGGGTCATGGGCGGGTGTCACGGGCGCTCGATTTGACCGCAAGTGGCACCTCGAACGTGACGGCCCCCACGCGCACGGTGTCACCACCCTCGCCGTAGAATCAGGGTTGCGGCAGGGTCGAACCATTGAAACCCCGTGGAGGGTTTTGATTCCAGCCGCTTCGGACCCTGCCGCCCTGCGAGCGCCGCGAGGCTATCGCACCCCAAGCGGCCGAGCCCTCCGCAGTACGCGCCCCCTTAGAGGCCGTCCGGGCGTCCAACGTCTTCGCCGTCTCGACCGCGCGCTTCTTGCTCCAGTCGGGGCCCTGGAGCAGCGGGTACTTCTCACCGGCGGCGACGGGGGTCTCGGCGTCACGAACACCACGAAAAATGCCCCGTCACGAGTGAACGTAGCGGGGCATCGAAAGAGTGTGTGATTCTTCGTTACGCAGCCTTGCGGCGTCGGCGGTGTCTTGTGTATCCCGCGAGTGCCAAGCCGAACAGCACGAACGTGCCGGGCTCGGGGATCGGGTTCGTCGTGTCGCCCGCGCCGACGAGCGGCGCGATATCGTCGAGCTGGCTGTGCAGGAACGTGAGCGAGTCGGGGTGGGCGAACGTGAGCAGGCCGGTGGAGCTGTAGTCCATCATGAAGAGAGAGCCGTCATTGCTCGCCGCGAACAGGTGACCGCTCCCATCGACCGTTCCCTGGTCGAAATTGACGAAGCCCATGCCGGCGGCCGCGAAGTCGAGATCGGAGAGGACCACGCCGAGCAGGGAAACCTGGGTGATGTGATCGTCACCGAACAGGAAGATCGTACCGGTGAACGGGTCGTACACTCCGCCGTGGGCTGCCGGAAGGCCGAGCAGGATGGGTGTCGTGAGGACCGACGCTCCCCCGATCAATAGGCTGCCGAACGTTCCGAAACCTCCGCCCCCGCTGCTCGTGTAGAAGTCGCCGAAGGGCGTCGTGATGACCTGCGTGACGCTCGACGGCGCCCCCGTAGCCAAGTCGAGGGCCGGGAGCCCCGTGACGGCGCCCATCGCGCCGCCCGCGAGCAGGGTGATCCTGTTGACCCCGCCGCTGGGAATGCCCGATGAGTACATGGTCGTCGAATCCGCCACCTCGAGATGGAACGAGGCGAAAGCGGGAGTCCCCACTGTCTGGAGGATCCCGGCACCCGTCTTTGAGATGCGGTGGACGGCCGCCCCTTGGGCCCCGACGAGGAGCGAACCCGAGTCGTTCGGGTTGCCGGCGATGCCGTCCGCCCCGTGACCGCTCGAGACGACGCTCGAGGGGGCAATGGTGAACGTTACGGCGCCGTCGAAGCTGACGGTGGTCTTGAAGACACGAGGGAACCCCCCGAACACTGTGTAG
Organism: Planctomycetota bacterium; assembly: GCA_036443405.1. Lineage (GTDB taxonomy): Bacteria > Planctomycetota > PLA2 > PLA2 > PLA2 > JAZFYD01. The sequence continues at coordinate 1,564 of JAZFYD010000162.1, read as the reverse complement.
AACATGTCCTCGGTGAACGGATCGGCGGACGCACTCCCGACCAAAAGCAGCAACGCACAAACAAGAGAACCAAAGCTAGTCTTCATACCGACACCTCTCTTAATGCGAACACTCCTTGACGACTACCCAGTCTCGGGACGTGGAGTCTAGCGGAGCTACGCGGTTCACCGACACCCGTAAGGAGATAACCCCCGGGCCAGCCGGGTGCCGATGTTCATAAAACTGGACGTTCAGGGTTCAGGCGGACAGCACTCGCCCAAGCACGCACCCCACGTTTCCGCGCGTCCACTCTCTTCCTGTCCGCGGGTTCGTCAACCCTTCCGCGTTCAGCGTCCGCGCAATCGACGCCGGCCCGTACCCCGCATCGTGCAGCGCGCGCATCCGGGCCAGGGCGACTTGCTCCGTGGCCACCGGGACCACGTCCGAACCCTCGAAGCGATAACCGAACGGCGGGAACCGGCTGGCCCGTTTGCCCTGCCGGCGAATCTCCGCCATGCCCTGCCGGGTGCGCTCGCCGATCTGCTCCCGCTCGAGTTGCGCAAGAGCAGCGAACAGATGCACCACGAACCGACCTTGCGCCGTCGCCGTGTCCAATCGCTCGCTGATCGAATGCAGTTCCCAACCCTCACGCTGCGAGCGCGCCACGAGATCGAGCGCGTCTTTCAATGAGCGCGACAGCCGGTCCAGCTTGGTCACAACGAGCCCGGCCGCGTCGCCTTTCCTGAGCGCCGTGAGCGCCTTCAGGAGCGCCGGTCGGTTCTTGGTGTCCTTACCGCTAATCCCTTCATCCGCGACGACGTAGGCAACCGTGAGCCCGTGCGCATCGCCGTATGCGCGGATGCGATGCTCCTGGTCCGCGAGCGAAACGCCATCGATCACTTGGTCCAGCGTGGACACGCGGCAGTAGCCGATCACCGTCTGCAAGGGGACGGTTGCAGACGCGGAAGGGGAGCCCGAAGGCCCCCCGTTGCGCTTGTTCCTGCTCATGCCGCCACCTCGGTGGTGGAAGCGGCGAGCCCCTGAAGGTATTCCGCCGCCTTGCGTGCCTTGCTGGACGCGGTGAACACGGCCCGCGTGTCGCCCTTCAGGACCTTCAGCCAGTTCCCGACGTACTCGGGATGCTGCAGCGCGCCATCCACGGCGAACCGTTGGCACAGAAACGCCGAACCCAACTCCGCGACGAGCTCCTCCGCCGCGTAGGCGTCCGCTCCGAAACGGCCGGACAGGTCCCGATCGTATCGGCTCTTGGGTCCGGTCCAGTGCGTGAGTTCGTGGAACGCCGTGGAGTAGTACGCTCCGGCATCGACGAATGCGCGTCGATCCGGGAGCCGGATGTCATCTGCCCCGGTCCGGTAACACGCAACCGATCCGCCGTGATGGATGATCGCGCCGGTTCCGGCCACGAACGCCTCGCACTGTGCATCCCGCTCCGGCTCCGGCAGTTCGTCCAACGTGACGCTATCGAGTTCCACGCCGTCGCACTGCTCGATGTTGAAAACGTGGAAGTGCCGAAGCATCGGGATCGTCTTGAGCGTGTCCGCGCCGTTGGCGTCCTTCGCTTCCA
>JAZFYD010000161.1:0-8211 GCA_036443405.1 Planctomycetota bacterium | reverse complement strand
TGTGGTCGTAGCGCGAGGCGATCGGCTCTTCGCGGTGATGATGTCCACACGTTGGCCGGAGGAAACCGGTCCTAATGTCCGCCACCTGAGGATCATGGTTCATCCCGATCACCGCGGTGAAGGCTGGGCGCGCACGCTGTTGCGATTCGCCGAGAGGCAGGACACGCCGCCGACCACGACCCTGGAAACCAACATCATGGGCAGGTGGATCGCCGGAGAGCAGTTCGCGGTGGAGGAGGGATTCAAACCGATTCGAAAGGACTTGTTCCTGGCACGCGAAGGTCCGGTGCCGGAAGCGCTCGAGCCTCCGCCCGGCTTCACGATTCGGCCCGATCGCGGTCCGGAAGACGACGAGGCCTGGGCGCGCTTGAATCACGACGGGTACGCGCACAAGAGCGCCTACACGCCCCTCACGGACGAGGACCTGAAACAGCACCGCGCAACTCCGGGATTCACGCTCGTGTTCGCGGAGAGCGACGGCGTCCCCTGCGGGTTGTGCCACGTCATGGATTGGCAAGACGAGGGGCCGTACATCAACAGCGTCGTGGTATCCAACGCGATGCGCGGGCGCGGTTTGGCCCGGCCGCTCACCGTCGCCGGAATCCGCGCGGCGCTGGGCGAAGACGGGGGCAAGATTCACCTCAACGTATACGCGGACAATGAATCCGCGGTGCACGTGTATGAGTCGTTGGGATTCAAGCGAACCAGCGAAGCAACAACCTGGCGCAAAGTGCGCAGCGCCTCCCCAGCCTGGCATCGAACCTAGCTGGGCTAGGGTCTGTCTGAGAAGTCCTCCGTCGGCCAGAGCGGAGCCTAAACCAACAGTCCCCGCAGAAGTGGCGTGGCGAACGACCCCGTGATCGCGGCCAACACGCCGGCCAGGAGTGCGCCGGTGAGCAGCACGATCAGGATCTCCCACACAACAAGCGAGGCGACGGTGCCGCGCGAACAACCGATCTTGCGCATCGTCTCGATCTCGCGGCGGCGAAGGCGAATCGACAGCAGGAACACCAACACAGAGGTCATGAGCGTGCCGAGGCTCACGAGACCGACGGCCACCACCACGTAGCCGCGAATCCGGACGACCTTCGCCACAACCTCCTCGACAACCTGGGACGGCCGGAGGATCTGGCAGGGCTCGTCGCGTTTCAAATACTGCCCGCTCAGAATCGTGCGCGACTTCGAGTCACGGGCCACCGCGAGGATCGCGGTCACCGGAAACTTGGCCGGGTCGCCGTGGAAATGAAATTCGTGCGCCTGCTCGCGCGTGATCTCGTTGTAGTGGACAAGCGATGCGTTGGCCGTCGCGCTTCCGTTCTCGCGGCGCAGCAGCGCCTGTTCGTCCGCGGTTGCCAAATCCTGGTGGCCGTGGCCGATTCCCGCGATGACCCAAGCGGTTCTCACGTCGACGAACACGGCGCCATCGTCGGGTCCATGCGTGGGTTCCAGAACGCCCGCGACCTTCAGCTTCAGCGGATAGACACCGGCGAGGTCGAACACGTTCTCCGGCGAGGTCACGACAGAACCGCCGGTCGCCACGCCCAACTCGCGGGCGGCGCTGTCGCCGAGCACGCACTCCCCAAGAATCCCGAACCACTGCCCCTCGGCCACACGCAGCCGGCGAAACTCGAAGTAGTCGAGCGTCGTCCCAACGACCGGTTGGGCGCCGACGCGAAATCGAAGGTGCAGCGGAACGGGATCCGCAAGGCCGCCCCGGCGAATCCGATCGACCTGGGCCATGTCCGTCGGTGCCGGAACCTCGCCCTCGAAGTAGAGCGCGCGCAAGACGAGATCGAGGGCGCCGCCACGGGCGCCGACGACGAGCGGCGTTTCGTCGGCGCGACGGCGTAGATCGCGCGCCGTCCGGTCCACCAGAATCTGCAGTGCTAGCGGCAGATAGAGGATCAACGTCATCGACGCGACGAGAATCGTGGTCTTCGCGCGCTGATGCCGCAGGTAACGCCACGCGAGATAGAGCCGGTTCACGCGCCGGCCTCCGCCACGAACGACGCGAGATCCACGACGCGCTCGAATCGATCCAGCAGCCCGTGGTCGTGCGTCGCAGCGATCAACGTCGCGCCCTCGCGGGACGCGTGTTGCAAGAGGAGATCGAACACGACGTCCTTACTCTTCGGATCCAAATTCCCGGTCGGCTCGTCGGCGAGCAGCAGCTCCGGCTGCGGCAGAAGCGCACGGCAGATCGCGACGCGCTGCCGCTCGCCTTGGGACAGGCGTCGGACTCCGCGGTTCTGCAAATCCCCGATTCCCGTGCTCTCGGCCAAAGCGATCGCCCGGTCCCGCACGCCGTCGTCGAGCTGCAGCGCCCCGTGAATCCTGTACGGCAGGAGGATGTTGTCGAGAACGTCGAGGTAGTCGAGCAACTCGAATTCCTGGAACACCGAGCCGACCCGGCGAATGCGGAACCGGCGCCGCTCCGCGTCCGTAAGCGAAGTCACGGAAAGCTCGCCGACGTCGATCCGTCCGCGCTGCGGCAACTCGATGCCGGATACCAGCTGCAGCAATGTGGTCTTGCCCGAGCCGCTGGGTCCGACGAGGCCGACCCGCGCCCCCGCTTCGATCTGCAGCGAGTCCACGCGCAGGCAAAACGGGCCATCCGCGTAGCGAAACTCGAGATCCCGGATCGAAACGGCAACGCTCATTCGAGCCAGACTCTACACGCCCGACAGGCAACCGCGCGAGGCGCCGACCGTTTATGCTATCCCGCTGGCCGCCCGGCCCCGCAGACCTTGGAGCCTCATGCAGATCACGAAAACCCCCGACGTCGACGTACCCGCGCCGCGCATTCTCCCCAAGGACTTCGACCCCTCGGACGCGAGCGCGATCGAGGCGCAGGCGCGCGAGCTCTTGGACCGGCCGCTTGCCGGCGTGGTCGACTGGACGACCTGGATCTACGACTGGGGCCAACTCGGTTCCTTTATCAGCGGCGGTTACTCGCGCTGCCGCATCGCGTTCGATCGCAAGACCGACGACACGGCCGCGGGTGAGGCGTTGCGCGCGTTCCGGACCGAGGCCCTCCCGGTGTGGGAGAGGCTGGACGACGAACTGAATCGCCGTTTTCTCGGCAGCCCGGTCCTGGATGAACTCGACGGCGAACTGGATGTTCTCGTCCGCGATCGCAAGCGTAGCCGTGATCTCTACCGCGCCGAGAACATCGAACTGATCAGCGAGGACCGGCGCATCGTCGCCGAGTGGAAGAAACTCGTCGGCGGCGCGCTCGTGGAAATCGACGGGAAGAAGTGCACGCAGGCCGAGGCTCAGACCCGACTAAGCGACCCGGATCGCGAGGTGCGGAAATCGACGTTCCTGGCAATTTCCGACAAACGCTCCACGCTGCGCGAGGGAGTCGATGATCTGCTCGACGAGGTGCTCGAGGTCCGTGCGCAAGCCGCACGCAACGCCGGATTCGAGAACTTCCGCGATTTCGCCCACGCGCACCAGATGCGGTTCGACTACACGCCGGACGACTGCGTCGAGTTTCAGAAGGCGGTGGAGACGGTCGTTGTGCCGGCGGTCCGCGACCTCGAGACCACGCGCCGCGAGGCCATGGAGCTCGACACGCTGCGGCCGTGGGACGCGGCCATGAACCCGTGGGCGCGCTCTCCGGAACCGCTTTTCCAGCCGGGCGACGATTACATCCGTTTCGTGCGTTCGCTGTTCGATGCGGTGGACCCTTCCTTCGCGCGGGATTTCGACATCCTGATTCGCAACGGGCTGATCGACGTCGTCGCGCGACCGGCCAAGTCGCCGGGCGGCTACAACAGCATGATCGGGGACATCCGGCTTCCGTTCATCTTCGGAAACACAGCGGGAGACCCGTCCGATCTCCGGTTCCTGCTGCACGAAGGCGGCCACGCGTTCCACTCCCTCGCGGCGCGCAACCAACGAGTCGCCCGCTACATGCATGCACCGGCCGAGTTTTGCGAAGTCGCGAGCATGGCGATGGAGCACTTCGGCATCGAACGGCTCGAAAGGCTCTGCGGCGAAGAGCACGCCGCGCCGATCGTCCGCCACCACTTCGAACAGGCCATCCGGATGCTGCCCCGCATCGCCCACGTCGACGCGTTTCAACACTTCATCTTCACGACGGATCACACGCGGGACGAGCGCCGCGCGAAGTGGGCGGAACTCGCGAGCCGCTTCACGCCCGACATCGATTGGTCCGGCGTGGAGTGGGCGCGGGACGACCAGTGGCAGGCCATCCCGCATCTGTTTTCGCACCCGATGTACTACATCGCCTACGGCATCGCGCAGCTGGGTGCGCTACAGGTGTGGCGCGCGTCGCGCGAGGACTTCGCCGCGGCCATCGCCGCGTACCGGCGGGCGCTGGACCTCGGAGGCAGCCGTCCGTTGCCGCAACTGTTCGAAGCTGCCGGCGCGCGCCTGAGCATGGACGAATCGACGTTTCGCGAGATCGTGGCCGCAGTGATGGAACGCGTCGGCGAGTAGCAGTCCCGCGCCCAAGTCGCTATGGTTGTTCCCCGAGGAAAACCAACATGCGCTGGATCGTAGGACTTGCACTCTTGCTTTGTGTTGTACCCGCGGCGTTCGCCGAGGAAACGATGGTGATGCTGCGGGACGGAACGATGCGGAAGGGCGAGATCGTCTCCGTTTCGGAAAACGGCATCCGCCTGAAGACAGGCACAGGTGAGCTGTCACTCAGCCAGAAGAAACTCGACGGGCTCGCGTTCTACGTCCTTTGGGCCCAGCACGTGAAGGACGACGCCAAGGGCAATCTCCAGCTCGCGGTTTTCTGCTACGAGCGGGGTTACCCCAACCAGTCGCGCCTGCACTACAACCACGCCAAGGCGCTCGACCCGAAGCTCGTCGAGAAATTTGAGACCGAAATCCTCCCGAAGATTCGCGACGACGTGGCGAAGGAGTTGCTCAAGACGGCGCATCGCGCGCGCGGCGAGGGCAACTACCAACTCGCCGAGCGTGCCTGCTCGATGATCCTGACCGAATTCGATGAGTGCCACGCTGCGGACGAGGCCGGGCGCCTGCTGTCGTCGCTGCACATGCGCGAGGTCGGCGAATCCGACGATAAGCGAGCGTCGCGCATGGAGGAACTCGAGAAGAAGCAGGCCAAGGAGGAGTTGAAGGCGGAACGCGCGCGCACGAAGGTCATCGACCCTCTGGAGCGGCGCATTCGCCGAGGCCAGGAAAAGGTCGTCAGTGGCCTGCGCACGAAGAACTCGGGCCAGAAGCGCAACAAGTTGGAGAGCGCGGCGAAGTACTTCGAGAACACGATCAAGCAGATCGAGAAGGCGAAGTCGACGCACACCGAGGATGCGCAACTCACGGTAGAGCTCGACGAGTTGCTCAAGCTGGCGCAAAAAGAGGGTGTCGAGGCATGGGTGAACGTGGGCAGCGTCTACATCATCCGCCGCGACTACAAGAACAGCCTGTCTTGCGCGCAACGCGCGCTCGCCATCGACGGGGACAACCAGTTTGCGCGAGACTTCAACCAGCGTGTGATGGTCGAGGCCCAGTGGCGCCAGGGCTGGGGCGGAGCGGGCGGGCGCGGCGGACGCTAAGGGCCTGCCTGAAATCTCCGCCAGACCCTAGGCCTAGGCCGACGGCGCGTCTTCGGAGCCCGGCTCCACAATGCCGCGGTTCAGCATCGCGCCGAGCGCCTTGATTTCGAGCCACACGGCATCCTTGGCCGAATCCTCGAGGCTGCTGCAATCCTCCTCGAGTCTGTGAAGTCGCAGCATTGCCAACACGTCCCGGGCGACCGCGTCGTCATCGCCGACGCGCTCGCGGACGAAGTCCTTCTGATCCTCGAGCGCGATGCGCTTCTCGAGCACCTCGGCGAAGATCTCCGAGACCCGTTGAAACTGCTCTCGGTCGAGCGGAGGGAACGGTTCCGGCAGCATGGTATTCCCAGTGATATCGCGCGAACCCGGCGCAAAAACGCAGAGAAACTTCTGTTTTTATTCGGGAGGCTGGAGCCGGGCTGCCAACCAGGCCCGCGCGACGAACCAATCGGCCCTCACCGTGGCCTCCGAGGTCCCAAGCGTTTCAGCCACTTCGACCAGCGAAAGTCCGGCAAAAAACCGGAGCTCCACGACATTGGCCTTCCGATCGTCGAGGTCCGCGAGCATGCCCAGAGCCTCGTCCAACTGCAGCAGGTCCAGCGGAGCCGTCGCGTTCGAGGTGAGGTCCGAGAGGGTGATCTGATCCCAACCACCGCCGCGCTTGGCCGCATTTCGGCGGCGGGCGTGATCGACGAGGATCCGCCTCATCGATCGCGCTGCGAGCGCCAAAAAATGGCCCTTGTCCTTCGCGGTGACCCGGTCGGAGTCGATCAGGCGAGCGTAAGCCTCGTTCGCCAGCGCGGTCGGCTGCAGCGTGTGCGACGAGTGCTCGCGTCGCATCAGGCGCTGGGCCAGACGGCGCACTTCCTCATAGACCAACGGATCCAACCGCGGGTCGGACACCTCGCCGCGCTCACCCATCGCGAGAAGCAGGTCGGTCGCCTCGCGGCGAACGCCGTCGTTCAGACCATCACTCATGAGCCCATGATACGGAAGATCGCGGCGGATTCGGATCTGCAGATGACCCCGCTTGGGCGCGGAAGTTCTCAATACCCCCGGAGGCAGAGCTCGACAGCGGCATCGCGGTCGGCATCGTTCAGTGAGCGATCGGCCCGGATCCGGTCCGCGATTTCCGAGCGGCGGCGGAAGCGACCTCGATGCCGCCTAACGATCTCCCAGAGAAAGTCCCCGCGCTGTGCGGCCTCGCTAGCGCGGGCCCGTCGTGCCGCAACCGGCATCGTGTGCCAGAGCCGCACCGTGCCGTCTTCGGATACAGACGCGAGGGTCCCGTCGATGGGATCGAAGTCGAGATCGACGACGGCGCCCTCATGGCCCACAAGCGTGAGCATGCGGATATGGGCTTCAACGTCCCACATCGCGATCGTGCCGTCGCGCGAGCCGACGAATGCGGAGCGGCCGGCGAGTACGCTCGGAGAACTCTCAGAAACAAGGTCCGCAGGCAACGAGTCGGATACGCGGACCAATCTCGCGAGCAGTTCGCGAGGAGGTTCGTCGCCTCCCCTGTAGGGATGCCAGTAGTTCCCAGTGTCGGCCTCGGTTTCGGACCATGTATCCCACACAGTCACGGCGCCCCACACACTCACGGCACCGGAGGTGAGCAGAAAACGACCCCGAGGATGGTAGGCAATCCGAAACGCCACTATCGCGGACTTGGACAGGCCCTCAGCAAGACGCAGCTCCCCGGGCAGACTCGGCACACGGGGCACGCCGGGTTTACCTTCGGCCGGCGCGACCCAGCGGGAGACCTGTTCGAACCCAACACAAGCCACCTCACCAACCGCGGTGTCGAACCGGATGCGGAGCGGACCGCGATCATGTCCCCCCTGCGCGGGCATCGCGCGCACATCCATCGCGCTGGTCAGGACGCGCCGATCCGCGACATCGACGATACGTACCAAGCCGCTGCGATAGCCGATCGCGGCCCGGTCCTCGTGTTCGTTGAACGCGATCGCAACCGCTCGATCGCCGCGCGGCGACGCGAGCTCCCACTGAAGAAGCTCGTTACGCACATCCCAAAAGCGCACGGTTCGTCCGGCAGAGGCGACGAAACACCCGTGCGCACTGATCGCAAGCACTTGCCGATCCGCGTCCTGGGGTTCGTCCATATACAACGTCTCGTTGTGCGCAAGTTCGACGACCTGGACGCGCTGGCCGCCATCGAGCACAACCAGGCGGCCGGTGGTGTCCGCAATCCACTGCGACGCCCCGCGCAGCCGTTGGTCCACACGCTCGCCGACGTCCGTGCCGCGCTGCAGGTCCACGACGCGACGCGCCGGCGTTTCGGGATCCGGAGACCACAAGAACAAGTCGTATGGCCCGGTCGGATGAAACTCCGACACGGGCGGGTCGACGATCCTGCGCACCATCCGCAGGTCCTTCGCATCGAGGACGGAGAGAGCGCCGTTCTTGTGCACCAGTACTAGAAATCGTCCCGTCGCGCTGAACCGGATGGAGGACACCTCGGCAACATCCGCCTCGAGCGGCACCGACACGGACACGCCAGTGTCGACCTCGATCCGTCGAAACTCCCGTCCGTCGTCCGAAAACACCAACAGTCGCCCGTCGGGTGAACACGCGAACAACCGGGACGACGGCCCATCGCGGAAACGGTGCACGTCGATTGCCTCGTGCA
>JAZFYD010000160.1:0-6530 GCA_036443405.1 Planctomycetota bacterium | reverse complement strand
AACAGCGAGCGGCCCAGGATCGCCACGCGCGGGCGCTCCTTGTGCAGCATGTCCTTTGCCGCTGCGACGTCCACGTGGAAGCCGTCCTCGGTGCGCGGCCACTGCGCGATGCGGTTGGCGCGCTTGCCCAGCGCTCCGAAACGCGCGTGGCTGATGTGCCCGCCCCCGTCGATGCCGTGCGCGACGGCCGTACCGCCTTCCGGCATGAGCGCGCTGAAGACGGCGTCGTTGGCCATCGTGCCGCTGGGCAGCCTCACGTCGACGTGGTCGGCCTCGAAGATCCCGCGGATCAAGTCCCGTGCGCGCTCTTCGATAGCGTCCACGTAACGCGTGCCCTCGTAGTAGCGCGCCCCCGGATGGCCCTCCGCGTAGCGGTGGTGGAAGTCGTTGTCGAGCAGCGCTTGCGCCGCGGGGCTTAGAACGTTCTCGCTTGCGATCAGGTTGATCGTTTCGGAACGCCACTCGTCTTGCGCGGCGCAGATCTGTGCGATCTCGCGGAGGTCTCCGATGTTGCTCACGACAGACGTTCCTCGATAGCAGCCATGCCCTGGTCCGTGATTCGGTAGCTCGATCCTCGCCTCACCTCGGCGAGAAGCGATCGTCGAGTCAACACGCCGATGGCGCGATGGAAGTTGCGGGAATCAACGCCCACCCGAATGCAGCACTTGAGCAAGTCGCCGATGCGCACTTCGCGCACGCCTTCTTCGCGGTGGAGATGATACGCAAACACGAGCGCCGCATGTGCCTGGCGGTCGCGATCAATAGGCGGAACCGAATGGAAAAACGAGATGAGTGCGTCCTGCGCGGCTGTGGACCCGGAAGCTTGAAGCTCCGCGCCGTTGGCGGGCGCCGACGTTCCGTTGGAACCCATCGTCCCGTTCGTGGCGCCGCCGGGGCTGCGCGCGCGGATGGCGTCCGACTCTTGGCTCGTCGGTGCGGGTTCCTCGGCGGGCTCGGCGCTCCGGGCCGCAGGAGCGGTGTAGCCATTCAGAGCCGCTGAGTCGACATCACCAAGCGCGAAGGCCAAGTCGCGGAGTTGGCGTAGGACGAACTCCTCGGAGCCGTGCAGTTCGAGTTCGATGCCGTTAGTGCGGAAGCGAGTCGATGACATGGATGTAGCCACCTAACCGCCAACTACAGTTCGCAAACACGATTTGACAACCAGCATCCGCAAACAAGAGTCGGCAAACAATGTTCGGCTCATCCCGTGGGACCAGCCGGATTTGTGTGGGAAATTGCGCCGCGGCCAACGATACGGGATGGGGTTCATGATTCAAGGAATGCCGGGGCCATGCGGGCTCTCTCGCAGCGATGTCCGGTAACCAAAACATGCCGACTCGACGCGAGACGGTTTCGGCGGGACTCGGGCTATCCGCGGCTCGCGAGATTATTAAGATGGTTCCGTTCGATTCCGCGAGAAGCCCAAGGAGGGTCCGCGGGGCGGTTGCCGCGCAGCCGTCGTGACGATGCATCCATTTCGAAGAGGACACGAGATGAAGATTCGACTCACACTGATGGCCTTCGCAGCTTCCATGATCGTTGCGTGCGCCGGTAAGAAACTGGACTCCGGCGCTGATAATCTCGCCGCGGACGCCAGGGCGGTGCTCGTTGTCAGCAGCGAGGACGGCCGCTACGTCGACGGCGGGACCGCAGGCGCGCGACAGATTCACTATTACTCGGCGCAGGACAACAGAACCTGGATCGTCGATGGCGAAAGCGACAAGACGCTTCGCACGTATGCGGGCAAGGACGTGCCCGAAGTCACGATCATCGAGAACGCGTGCGCCGGTTGCGGTTCTGGCGCCGATGACGCGTGCGGCGGCGGCTGCGGTTCCGCTTGTGCAGCGTGTGGTTGCGGCTCTGCCTGCGCTGCGTGCGGTTGCGGCGCGTGCTCCGGCAACGCGGAAGCGTGCGCCTGCGGCGCGGCGTGCGGCGGTGGCGAAGAAAGCGCATGCGGCGCCGGTTGCAGCTGCGGTTGCGCGACACCGGGCAACTAGGACTGAAAACGGACAGCACCGCATGAGCGCTTTGGGGCGCGGGCGGTGTACCTGACAAAACACGCGTCCGCTCGGTTCGCCGGGCGGGCGCTTGAATTTCCGAATCGGGATCGTGATCGGCTAGACTGCGTTGCGCACCGTGTTTCGCATCGCCGTTTGTCTCCTCGCCTTCGCCGTTTCCCCGCTCGCCGGCCCTCTGTTCGCGCAAGATGTCGATCTCGCGGAGCGGGTGAGACGCCTCGAAGAATCCCTCGCCGAGGAGCGTGCACGATCACAGGCGCGTGACAAGCGCATCGACGAACTCGAGGAGTCGCTGGCCAAAGCAACCGACACGCTCGCGCAATCGATGGATCGGTCCGCCCTCGAAGAGGAAATCGATCGCTACCTGGAGGAGAACCCGGCGGCGCCGGTCCCGGATCGCGAATCGCGCCTCAGTATCGGGGCGGTCATTGCCGGCAGTTTTCTCGCGACGAAATTCAGCGACGACACACGGTCGACCAACACGTTCCTGCTCGACGAGTCCTACATACGGCTCGTGTACCGCTTCAACGAAGAGCTCACGGCGCGCTACTACACCGACGGCACGCTAGCCGAGCTGGAGTACAGCCCCAACGAGTTGACGCGTTTCAACATCGGCCGCATCGTCGTACCGTTCGGGCAGTTCAACCAGCGCAGCTTCATCGATACGTTCGACACGCTGAGCCGGCCGCTCCTCTATTCCGGCGACACGGACATCTTCTTCACGCCGCCGAACCACCCGCGCGAGGTGTTCCGCACGATCTACAGCGACACGGGAATCGTGTTGAGCGGAAGCAAGTGGCAGGGGCGCAACCAGCTCTACTACGCAGCGTTCCTGACCAACGGCCTTACCGGCACGGACGACCTGGGCAGCGGCGCCAGCTTCAGCGACAACAACGCGAACAAACAGATTGGCGCGCGCGCGACCTACACGCTCGCGCGCGGCGAATTGAAACGGTACGGGTTCGGCGTCTCGTGGATGACGGGCAAGTACGACAGCGACAACTCGCTTTCGTATCGCATGTACGGCGCCGATCTCTTGATGGTGTTCGACCAGGTCTTCGGTCCGGACGGTAGCCTCACCTTCCGCGCCGAGTACGTGTACGCCCCGCGTGAGACCAGGTATCCGGTCGCCGGCGATCCGAATTCCACGATCAACGACGCCAAACGGGTGCAGGGCGCGTACCTCATCATCGAGGCGCGACCGAATCCGAAGTGGCTCTACTACACGGCGCTCGACTGGCTGTCGCAGCGCGCCCCGGAATTGACGGACGGCGCCCAGGATCCCGACAACTCCGGCCCGGTGACGACGCGCATCTGGCGCATCGCGGTGGGCGTCACTCGGCGCTTTGAAATCGGGATCCTCTGGAAACTCGAATACTCCTACTGGAACTACGATCTCGGCGAGCCTTCGGCGCACCGGGTCGGAACCCAGGTCGTGATTCCCTTCTGATGAAGCCCACAACGATTCTCTGCATCCTCTTTCTCGCGTCGTTGCTCGCGGCGTGTGATGTGTCTCCCGATGGCGGCATCCAGACCGTGATCGACCCCAACGCCGGCAACGGCGGCGGCGGTCCGCCTCAGGCGACGGTCCTCTACTCGATGGACATCCAGCCGATCTTCAATCAGGTCTGCATCAACTGCCACGGCGGCGCGGGCGGCCTCGGCGTCGAAAACCGCGATGCGTTGCTCGCCGGGGGCAATTCGGGACAGGTCGTGATCCCGGGCAACGGCGATGGCAGCCTGTTGGTTCGCATACTCGACGGACGTGCGCAACCGCAAATGCCGGAGGACTCCGGGCCGTTGCTCGATGCGCAAATCGATGCGATCAAGACCTGGATCGACGAGGGAGCGCAGGACAACTGATGCGTGCCGCGGCTCCGTTTCTCGTCGTGCTCTACGTGGGTGTTGGGTTGGCCACGGCGTCGGAAAAGAAGGTCGCGTCCAACCGGCGCATGAGCGACGCGACGTTGTTTCGTCGACGCTGTTCGGCCTGCCATGACCCGTCGCGCGTTTCGCACCGCCAAGCGGGGCGTGACCAGTGGCGCGAGATCGTCTGGCGAATGCAGCGCATGCCGCACTCCGGCATCGCACCGGACGAGGCGCGGCGGATCGTCGACTACCTCGCGCGCAAGCGCACCCGCGCGCCGTCGCGCCGAGCCCGCGAGACGCGCAAGCCGGAAAAACGGTTTCTCGCCGTCCTGAACACCGCCAGGGTTCGCGACAAACGCGTGAGGCTCGGCCGCCGCAGGTTCGACGTGGAAGTTTCAGGCGACGTCGTCACGCTCAAACTCGCCGGCCAGAAACACGAGATCCGCGGCGCGGGCACCGTCGTTGTCGATTCCTGGCGTGTCGGCAAGACGACATACGAACTGCATCTGTTCGTCGTGGCCCGCAAACCGACACTCCGCATCGGGCTCGGCCTCAAGAAACGCTGAGCAGCCGCGCCAACCGGCGCGCCAAAAACCCGGCCCGGATGAGTACGATGGCGGCCATGCGGAAGTTCCTGCGCATCGCTCGCCGTCTTGCCTATCTCGTGGTGGCTCTCGTCCTCGTCGCGCTGTTCGGGGTGCCGTGGTATCTGAGCAGCGAGTCCGGGCGCAAGGAACTGACCGCGGCGCTGAGCAAGAGCCTGGATCGCAATGTCGAACTCGGGGGGCTGAGCGTCGGGTTCCTGTTCAAGGACGTCGCGCTGCGGGATCTGCGGATCGCGAACCCGGAGGGATTTCCCGAGGGCGCGCTGCTCGAGGCCGGAAATATCGATGTCAACATCGGCATCCGGGATCTGCTGGATGGACGTGTTCGCGGCGATGCTTCCGGAGACGGGCTCACGCTGCACATCATTCAGAAAGGCGGCAAGAGCAACCTCGACGGGTTCGCATCCCGCGACGATGAAGAACCCGACGACGAGCACACAGGCGACATCCCCAACCTGTCGATCGATCTCGCGCTGACCGGCACGAGGGTCATCATCGAGGATCTCGACCGCGGCGAGAAGGTGACCGTCGACGGCGTCACCGTGAAACTGCACCTGACCAACGAGGGCGGCGAGACCACGTCCAAACTCACGGTGAACATCGCGGCGATCGACCAGCCGATCCTCCGCCTGAGCGACCTCGTACTGAACGCGTCGATGGCGAACGGGCGTGTCGAGGTGAGCACGCTCGGCGCGAACCTCGGCAGCGGCGGGCGCGTGACCGGGAGCGCCTCCCTGGACGCGGAAAACAAATGGAGCGCCGCGCTCGTGCTCGATTCGATCACATTGGACGACAAGCTGCAGCCGTTGGCAGCGTCGCTCTTTCCGCCGATGGCCTCGGACGAGAGTCCGCTGAAGGGACTCCTCGAAGGCAGGTTCGAACTCTCCGGGCAAGGCCTCACGTGGGCTGCGATGAAACCGACGCTCGCCGGCAGCGGCGAGGTGAAGCTGAACGGTCTCGCGCTGGGCGCGAACTCGCTTTTGGGCCTGCTGGCGCAAGCGGTCGGGCGCGACGAGAAGGGCGCGCTGGAAATGAACTCGGCGGGCGCACAGTTCAGGGTCGAGGACGGGTGGTTGCACTTCAATCGGCTTTCCGCGAGCGGTAAGGAAGCCCGTTTCGATCTCGGCGGCAAGGTTTCCCTCGACGGCAAGCTCGACCTGAAGGTCGATCTCAAGCCGCTGGCGGTGCGCTACGGCGGCCGGGACTTCAAGAAGTTCCTCGGGTACATCAACACCCTCGACTTCCGCATCGACGGAACCACACTCGCACCCCGGATTCAGGGGCCCGATCTGGGCGACCTCGCGCAACAGGGACTGGCCGGGCTGCTGGACAAGTGGAAGTGACCTCGGCCCCAGAGGTCCGTTGCGCGGGCGGGCGCGTTCGAAGAGGAAGAGTCACCACAGAGGCACGGAGGTCCGAACCGCACGCGCCATCCGCGTTAGCGGATGGGCCGGCAATGCTGACGGAGGCGTTGCTCCGAAAACGCACCGACCCCGAGCGAGCGTGCCCGTGAAGCTGAAAGAATAGAAAGAGGAGGAGCGTCGGACGCGCTTGCCTTACCCCCTTTTCCTTTCCTCCGAAGTCTCCCGGCCAGCCCCGATTCGGCGCAGGAACGCCTCCGTGAGCCTCTGCCTTCCCCTCTGTGTCTCTGTGGTAATTCTTCCAACCCGCAAATCAAAAGAGGCGAGCGACACTGAGCCGCCCGCCTCGAACAGGGTCGCCCGCGAATGAAGCAGCAATCGCGAGCGGTGGGTTTCGTCTTCCTAGTCGACCTTCGGCTTTTTCTTCCGATCGGGCCCCTTCTTGTCGGGCTGGTCGCGCCGATCGATGACGCCGTCGCCGTTCTTGTCGAGCCGATCGAACATCTTGCCCGGACCCGTGAATTCCTCGCGCGTGATCTTTCCGTCACCGTCGGCGTCGTATCGATCGAGCAGGCCGAAGTCGCTCTCCTTGGCGCGGTGGCCCAGCGCGCGCTCGGCCTCCTCGCTCGAGATCACTCCATCGTTGTTGGTGTCCATCTCGGCGAAGCGGCCGCCCG
>JAZFYD010000159.1:0-15419 GCA_036443405.1 Planctomycetota bacterium | reverse complement strand
AACACGAACATCACGGACGCGGGCATGAGCGAGCTCGCGCAGCAGTCGTCACTGAAAAAGCTGATGCTGCGCGGCGTCAAGATCACCGAGCACGGACTGTCCTACCTGCGGAACCTGAAGTCGCTGGAGGAGATGAACGCGAGCATGGTCGTCTCGGACTCCGGCATGAAGCACATCGGCGAGCTCACCGCGTTGAAGCGCCTCGGCCTCTATTCGAACCCGAACATCACCGACGCGGGCGCGATCCACCTGCAGAAGCTGAGGTCGCTGGAGTTCCTGCAACTGCAGTTCACGAAGATCACGGACACGGGCCTGGCCGGGCTGGAGGATCTGCCGCTACGCTTTCTGGACCTGAGAGGCACCGGCGTGACTCCCGCCGCGGTGGACGAATTTCGCGCGGCGCACCAGCGTTGCCGCGTTCTCCGGTGACTCGCTTTTTCCCAGGCGAACAGACAGGCCGAAGCTCAGGCCGAGGCGTCCCGGTTGCACACCGGGTCGTACTCCGCGATGAACTCGCCGAGCAGCGCCTCCCAATGCACGCTCACGATTCCGATCCAGTGCGTCGGCGCCTCGCGCGTGATCGCTTCGTTGTCTCCGTCGAGGTGGCCGAGCATGCCTGCCCGAATGTCGCCGCCGCCGATGAAGACCACGGTCTTGTCCTTTTGCAGCCCGTAACAACCCATCTGGAAGTCTCCGATCTCCTCGATGACCTCGCGGGTGAACGGCATCGGAGCCTGCGGCGGGAACAGCGCGCGAACTTGGCCCATGGTTACTCCGCGGCCTCCAGCGACGCAGCGAGTTCCTCCCACTCCGCGTAGCTCTTTTCGATTTCCGCCTGCACCTCCTGGAACTCCTGGTTGAGCTGCTCGGCTTTGTGCGGCGGAACGGCGCCGCCGTAGGCGTCGGCCAGCGCGACCTTCAGGTCCTCGTGGCGGGCTTCGAGATCCGCGATGCGCGACTCCAGGCCAGAGAGCCTCTGGCGCAGTTTGCGCAGTTCGCGCTGGCGGGCTTTTTTGTCCTCGTGGTCTTGCCGCGCGGACTGTTTGTCACGCTGCGCCGCGTCCTTTTGGCTCTTGAGCTCTAGCGCGCCCTTGCGGCGTTTCTCCCGCTCCGCCTGTTTGGATTCCCACCACTGCGCGAAGCCGCCGCCAAACGTCTGGAGCTTTCGGTCCTTCACTTCCACGACGCGGTCCACGAGCTTGTCGAGGAAATAGCGATCGTGGCTGATGATGATGAGCGTACCGTCGAACTCGCGCAGCATCGCTTCGAGTTGCTCGCACGCTTCGAGGTCCAGGTGGTTCGTCGGCTCGTCGAGCAGCAGCAGGTTCACTTTGTGGTGGACGAGGCGCGCGAGCTGCAGCCGGCTCTTTTCGCCGCCGCTGAGTGTTTCGATGCGCCGGTCGAGGTCGTCGCGTGAAAACAGGAAGCGGTGCAGCAGGCGAGCCGAGTCCGAACGTGATAGGCCGGTTTCGCGGCTCATCCACTCCTCGAGTGTCGCTTCGTGGTCGAGGATGTCGTGGAGCTGCCGGTACTCGCCGATGCGCACGGACTTGCCGAGCCGCAGCGTTTCGTGTTCCCACGAACCGTGCTCGAGGAGTTGCCGGAACAGCGTCGTCTTGCCGCTGCCGTTCGGTCCCACGAGGCAGACACGGTCGCCCTGTTCGATTTCCAGCTCCGCGCGATCGAAGATCAACCGCTCCTCGTATTGGAACGTGAGATCCTTCACCTGCACCGCGATGCGGCCGTGGCGCTCGCCGGTGGACAGCCGCGCCTTGAACGTGCGCTCCGCGGTCTCGGGGCGATCGACCTGGTCCATCTGCTCTATGCGGCGCATCATCGCCTTCGCGCGTTTGGCTTGTCCCGGATCGTCGTACGCGTTGGCCATGTCGCGCAGCCGCCGGGCCTGGAATTCCAAGCGCTCGATCGTCTTGCGCTGCGCTTTGTACTGCCGCTCCTGCAGCGCAAGTGCTTCGGCCTTGAGTTGCTTGAACGCGCTGTAGTTGCCCGCCCAGCTCGCGAACTTGCAGCGCTCGATTTCCCAGATGCGTTTCACCGTCTCGTCGAGGAGGTGGCGGTTGTGGCTCACCATGACCACGGCGGCGGGCGTGCGTTTTAGAAACTCGATGAACCACTCGATGCCTTCCATGTCGAGATGGTTGCTGGGTTCGTCGAGCAGCATCACGTCGGGTTCGCTCAGGATCACGCGCGCGAGGCCGATCACGTTGCGTTCGCCGCCGGAGAAGCGATCGATGCCCTGGTCCCACGCCGACTCGGGCAGGCCGAGGCTCGTGAGCACGGTTTCGATGCGCCGGTCCACGTCGAACGTGCGCGACGCCTGGTGCGCCTGTTGCAACTCCTCGTAGCGGACGAGCAGGCGCTTTTGCTCCGCCTCGTCGACGTCCCCGGCCAGCTGCTCCTCGAGGCGGCGCAGCTCGCGCTCGCGGTCGTGCGCCTCGGCGAATACCGCGAGCAACTCCTCGCGCACGGTCGCGCCCGGTTGGAAGCGCAGTTCCTGCGTTTGGTGCCCGACCCGCACGCCGCGCTGGCGGTCGACGCGGCCGCCTGACGGTTCGAGCTTTTCCGCCAGGATGTTGAGCAGGGTCGACTTGCCCGTGCCGTTGCGACCGATCACCCCGATCCGCGCCCCCGGTGAGATGTGCAAGGAAGCCCCCTCGAAGATGATGCGGTCGTCGAAGGTGTGGGAGAGATCGCCGGCAGTGATGAGGGCCATGTTTGTGGTGAAGAGGATACTTCACCACAAACCCTCGGCCTCGGCCTTGGCCTCATGCGTCGTGCCTCAGCTCTCGGTCCCCTTGCCACCGCCCCGCGGCGTCGCCAGAACATGCGTTCGCGTTCAAATTGGCAGGGCCGGCGAGAGGCGCTGCCTGGCTACAACTCCGCGACGAAAAGAACGAGTCTCAGTCCGGCTGGGGAGTCGGGCCGCCCGGGGACGGCTCGTTCTTCTTTCTCTCGCGGCGATTGAAGCTTGGCGTCGATGTGGCGGGACGGCCCTACGTCGGGATCACACCCAAAGAGACATCAGCCGAGACGTGGGCGGGTGCCAACACCATTCACGTGCGGGACGAAGAGGGTGAAGTTGTGTGGCAGGTTCCTCGGTAGTCCAAGGAAATCGCTGCTTCATGCCCCGAAAGGACGTGTGATCGGCGTGAGGGGTCTGGGGGCAGTGGTCTGGGGACCGAGGGTGGTGGGGTCCGACGCACAAGGCCGAGGCCAAGGCCGGGGAGCTTGGCCTCACTTCATGAGGCCGAGCTGCCGGTACTTCTCGCGGTACTTCTTGTCCAACTCCGTCTGCTTGTTCGACAGGTCCACTTCGCGGCCGTCGATGAAGGCTTGCAGCACGTGGGTGGTGACTTCGAGCGGATCGCCGTCCGTCACGATCATCGTGGCGCGTTTGCCCTGGTCGATGGAGCCGAGCTCTTTGCCGAGGCCGAGGATGCGGGCCGGGCGCAGCGTGATCGATTCGAGGGCGATCTTCTTGTCGAGCCCGTGCGCAACAGCCATCGCCGCGGCATACGGCAGGTTGCGCTCGTGGGCGCCGCGGTCGCCGCTGGTCATGCACCAGTCGATGCCGGCGGCTTCGAGGCGCTGGGGGAGTTGGTAGCCGTGGTCGTACCCCTGGTCGCGGCGCTTGGGCCAACGGAATACGCCCGGCACGATCACGGGCACCTTGTGCTTGCGCATCAGATCCGCGCAAAGCGGCGCGTCGCGTCCGCCCAGGATCACGATGCGAAGCTCTTGCTTCGCCGCGAACGTGACGGCCGAGACGATCTGGTCGTAGTCGATCGCGTGCACCAGGATCGGTTTCTTGCCCTCCAACACGGAGCGCATGCCCTCCCAGCGGAGATCGACCGGCGTCGAGGCATCCGCGGCCCGGGTGGCGAGGTAGGCGCGCGCCTGCTCAAACGTGTCGCGAATGCGCTGCAGGCGGTCGCGGATCTCGTTTCGCTGTTTCTCCATCGACGGGTCGAACCGCCGGTTGGCGGTCGGGCGCACGGACGGCCAGTTGACGACCAGACCGGCGTCGGCGTCGATCACCATCTCTTCCCAGGTCCAACCCTCCAGCCGCACGACGCTCGCGCGCCCGGGCAGCAGGCCGCCGCGCGGTAACACCGCCGCGGTCAGGATCCCGTTCGACCGCGCGACCGGGATCAGCGTCGAGTCCGGGTTGATCGCCACGGCCGCGCGCACCTCCGGCGTCACCTGGCCGACCTCGGCGAAGTCGCGGCTCGCCCGGACGGCGCCGATCTCGCGCAGCCCGAGTTGCGTCTGCGCGCTGATCAGGCCCGGGTAGACGTGCTTGCCCGTGCAGTCGATCAGCCGGAACGTCGCCGGGAACATGCGCTCGCCTTCGCCGATCTGCGTGATGCGGCCCTTTTCGAACAGCACAAAGCCCTTTGCGATGACCGGGCCGCTGACCGTGTGGATGGTCGCGTTCACGAGTACCGTCGGCATCTTCTGCGGGCCCGCCTTCGGGGTCAGGTCTTGGGCCGAAACCCCCGCGGTCATGCAACCGAGCAGGAGAAGGTGTGTGAATCGCATCACCGTGCCCCCTCGTAGCAACCGCAGACGCCGCAGCGCGCGTCGTCGGTTTCCTCGTGTTCGCGCTGCAGGCGCTGCCACGCCTCCACCGGCCCGCGGCGGCGCCGCCGCCGTCTTCGTGTGCGCTCGTCGTCTTCCTCGTCCTCGTCTTCGAACTCGTCATCGCGCTCGCCGCCGAGCAGCTTCTTCAGAATGCGAATGCGCTCTTTCGCCGCGCGCTCGCGCAGCTCCTGGTCCTTGGCGAGCGAGAAGCGGTTCTTCCCATCGACCCACGTCGCTTCGCATTTGCTGAACGCCGACAGAGGATCGCCGGACCAAATCGCGAGGTCGGCGTGTTTGCCTCTTTCGAGCGACCCAACGAGATGGCCGATGCCGAGTTGGATCGCCGCGTTCAGGGTGACGAACTTCAGCGCCTCGGCCCGTGGGACGCCGCCGTACTTGATGGCCTTGGCCGCCTCCACGTTGAGGCGCCGCGCGTGATCGTCGGAGTCGGAATTGAAACTCACGACGACGCCGACCTCGTGCATGATCGCGCCGTTGGTCGGGATCGCGTCCTGCACCTCGACCTTGTACGCCCACCAATCGGAAAACGCGGAACCGCCGAGCGCGTGCTCCTTGATTGCGTCCGCGACCTTGTAACCCTCGAGCACGTGCTGGAAGGTCCCGATCTTGAAGCCGAACTCGCCCGCGAGGCGGCACAGCATGAGGATCTCGTCCTGTCTGTAGCTGTGGCAGTGGATCAGCCGCGTACCCGCGAGAATTTCCGCGATCGCATCCAGCTCAAGGTCGCGCCGCACCGTCGGGCCCGAGTCCTTTCGTGACTTTGCGTACGCGCGCGCCGCGAGGAAGCGGTCGCGCATCAGCGTCTCGACGCCCATGCGTGTCTGCGGGTAGCGGGTCTTGAACTTGTCGCCCCAGTTGGATTGCTTGACGTTTTCGCCCAGCGCGAACTTGATGCCCTGCGGCGCTTCCTGAAAGTGCATGTCGTCGGGATGGGGCGCACCCCAACGGACCTTGTTGACGCAGTTCTGTCCGCCGATCGGGTTCGCCGAACCGTGGAGGCTGTTGACCGTCGTCACCCCGCCGGCGAGCTGCCGGTACCAACTGATCGAATCCGGGTTCGTGACGTCGGCGATGCGCACCTCGGCGGTGACCGCCTGGCCCGAGTCGTTGATGCCCTTGGAGATGCCCGTGTGGGAGTGGCAATCGATGATGCCCGGCGTGACGTGCTTGCCCGTCGCGTCCCACACCGTGAACCCGTCGGCGTTTTCGTCGCGCCGCTCGCCGACGTAGACGATCTTGCCGTCTTCGATGCGCACCTCGCCATTTTCGATGATGCCGGCGGGGCCGCAGGTCCACACGGTGCCGCCGACCACGCGCAGCTTGTCCGCAGGCGGCGCGCTCGGCAGCGCAAACGCGCCAAACGGCACGCCGTATTCCTCCGGGACGTTGGGGGCGCCGGGGCCCTTTTTCTCCTTGGGTTTTTCATTGGGCGCCGTGCGCGTCGCCGACCACGGCATCATCTCGCCGCCGATCTTGCCGAAGTCGCCCGAGAGCGTATCGCCGTCGACCGTCGCCGCGAACGAGAGGACCTCGCCGTTCACGAGCAGCGTGAACTGTAGGCGCCGCGCGCCGAGCTCGACGTGTTTCGCGACGATCTTCTTCTTGCCAAAAACCGCTTCGATCCGGTCCTTGCCCTTCATCACGAGTTCGGTGATCGCGTCGTGCGGAGCGACGAGCTTCAGAGCCCAGCGGCCGCGCAGGTCCGGTTTGTCGTCCTTGTCGACGCGGTGATGCACACCGTCGATGAAGACCGAGCGCACCTTTGTTTCCTTTTTGAACAACGGCCCGTCGGTGATCGTGAGGTTGGCGATCATGCCGGGCGCGACCTTGCCGAGGCGGTCCGCGACTCCGAGCAACTCCGCGGGATTCGTTGTGAGCATCGCGAGGGCGCGGTCCGTCGAAAGACCGTGACGGATCGCCTCGCGCAGGTTTTTGCGAAAACGCTTGCGGCGTTCCAGTTTGGAGGTGGTCAACGAAACGGGGATGCCCGCGGCGTCCAAACGGCGCGCGTTTGTCGGCGCCTGCTCCCACGTCATCAGTGTCCGCAGATCTGTGACGTCCTGATCGCCCAGCGTTTCGACCACGGGCCGCGTCGGATAGTTGAGCGGAAGGATGATCGAGAGCTTGTCCTTCGCGATCGCGTCCAGCCGGCGGAACTCGCGGCCGCTGCCCAACAGGACGCTGCGACGGTTGAACTCCCGGCCGATCCTCGCCGCGCGCAACGCTTCGAGTTCGTCCGCCGTGTCGAACAGAAGCGGCGTCCGCCCCTTGGGCGTCGCAAGCGCGAACAACGCGCTCGGACCTCCGTGGAGTCCCGCTTGGCGTTTTTCCCGCAGCCACCCCACGTCGAGAAGGCTCTGGCGGATGACCGCGATGGCGCCCATCTGCGCGGTGGGGTATCCGCGGTTTGAGCCGGTGAATCGTTCGAACGCGATCGATTGGTAGACATCGGTCCGGTAGACGGGCGGTTTGTTGGAACCCGGGTGGTTCGCCAGCGCCACGAGTGCGCCGGTGCCGCGGAAGATCCCACCGCGCGGCGCGATCACGGCAGCCGTGAATCCCAGCTCACGCAGCTCTTTTACCGTCTTCTTGTCGATGCCGTCGCCGTGGAGTGCGGAGCGCTGCGGCGTCACCTTGGTGTTCCAGTGCACGCCGCCGGCGTCCGCGCGCGGCTGCGGCGCATCCACCTCGACGTAGGCGTCGATAAGGCCGGCGTAGATGTGGCGGCCGGTCATGTCCCAGATCCGCGCCCCTTGCTGTACCGGATTCGGGCTCACCGTCGTGATGCGACCGTTACGAATCACGACTTTAAAGTCCTCGACGACTTTGCCGGGAGAGATGTGCACCGTGGCGCCCACAAGCGCGTGCCAGCCCGGGTCGTCGCGCCGCGGGCCGTTGGCGGGGGGGCGGTGGAGATCATCCTGCGCCGACCCGATCGCGGCGGCGGAGGCCAGGGTGGCGAGAAATGCCAGCTGCGTCCATTTGCGTGCCATGCCGAAACTGTACCGACTCCGGCGCCCGCGAAGGAGCCCAATCGATCAGCCGCCGGTAGACTTGCTCGCGTGCGACTCCTCAGCCTGTTTCTCCTCGCGATGTCCGCCCTCGCCCCCGTGGTTTGGGCCGAAGATCCGCCGATTCCGGCGGACGCCGAACCGATCCACGAAACCGCGTCGGGGCTGCGCTATTCCGTGTTGAAAAAAGGCGATGGGAAGACGCGCCCGAAAGACGGCGACCGCGTCAAGGTCCACTACTCCGGATGGCTTACGAGCGGGAAGCTGTTCGACAGCTCCAGAAAGCGCGGGAGGGTCTCCGAGTTCGGTGTCAACGCGGTGATCGACGGCTGGACGGAAGCGCTCAAGCTCATGAGCAAGGGTGCGCAGTTCAAGCTCACGATCCCGGGCAACATCGCGTACGGCGCCGGCGGAAATCCGGACGCCGGCATCCCGCCGAATCAGACGCTCGTGTTCGAGGTGGAGCTCGTCGACGTCCTGACCATGCCCGTGTTCAAAAAGGGCGACCCCGCCAAACAGAAGACGACCGAGTCGGGTGTGAAGTGGGAGGTGATCCGCGCGGGGGACGGCAAGACGGCGCCGCCTGGCAACGTCGTGACTCTCAATTTCGCGTATTGGAGCGCGAACGGCCTCCTTGTGGACTGCACCGAGAGATCGGGTTCGACGATTCGCGGCAAGGCCGATGAGATGAGGTTCGAGTTCCTGAAGGAGTTTCTCTACAAGCTCGATGTCGGGGCGCGTTGGCGCCTCGAAGTGCCGCCGGAGGTGTGTTTCGGCCAGCGCGCGGTGGGTCCGTTACTGCCCAATTCGACAACGGTTTGGGAACTCGAGCTCGTGAAGCACCTCGCACCGCTTCCGTTGCCGAAGTTCCGGCGCCTCGACGAGAACAAGAAAAAGAAAACGGCCACGGGGCTCCAGTACGAGATCATCCGCGAGGGCGAGGGCGACGCACCACGCATGGGGCAGCGCGTGTCTGTGCACTTCGCGGGTTGGCTCGATGGGGACGGCAGGGTCTTCGATTCGAGCTACGGCGGTGGCGAGCCCTCGGAGTTCCGGCTCGGCATGGTGATTTCGGGTTGGAACGAAGGGGTGCCGCTCATCAAACCCGGCGGCGCGATCCTCTTGAGGGTGCCCCCGCCGTTGGCATACGGCTCGCGCGGCCAAGGTCCGGCGATTCCGCCGAACGCGACGCTGATCTTCCACATCGAGCTACTCGAAGTGCTCGAGTAGGTTCGACGGATCACTCGAAGTTCAGTGCGTCGGTGACCGCAGCGGCCAATCGCGTTGCCAGTTCGCGGCGCATGGAGCGGCCGAGTTCTTCATCGATCGCATCGAGGCGCCCCAAGTCGAAGAGCCGTGCCTCCTTCTTGCCCAGCGCCAGCGAATTCGGTTCGTTGTGGATGCCGTAGCGCGCGTCGCGCTTGACCGTGGCTGAGAACCTCGATTCGCGCACCCTGTTCTTGGTCGCGACCTCGACGACCCGCAGCGTGCCGCGCACCTCGAGTACGCGTTGGCCCTTGAACACCCGGTACTGCGTGGGCTCGCCCTTCCGTGTCGTGGCCGCACGCGGCGCCTCCGAACCCTCGGAGAACACGTTCCACTTTCGGATCACGGGTATGACGACCAAACGCGCGTCCACGGACTCGCCAACCGCGCTGGCGCGCGCTTCCGACAGGATCTGGCGGTCGAACTCGAGACGACGCAGTTCACGGCGCACGTCGGCGGACGGCGCGTAGGACAGGAAGAGCGGCGGACCGACCCAGTGTTCTTCCGCGAGGGTGGCGTCGAGCGCCGCGAGGAATCCATCCGGGATCCGCTTGGCGACCGCGTCCGCTCGCCAGGGCGGCAGTACGACCACGGTCACGGTGCCGAGTTCCACGGCGCGGTCTCGGAGCGCACGGGCGGCCGCCGACTCCGTTGCCTCGGGGCCGTAGTGCGCGATCGCCTGCTGCGCGAGTTCGTGTGCGTGACGGTGGCGGCCGGCGTCGAACTCCGCGCGGGCCCAGCCAAGCGTGGTCTGATAGCGCGGGCCGGTGAGCGCGGCAGCCCGGTCCGACTGCGGAGAGAACCTCGACTCCGCCCGGTCGTAGGTCGCGAGGGCCCGCTCGTACTCGCCGCGCTCGCGCGCCGCGTGGCCCTCGGCAACCATCGCATCGAACGCCGCGTCCCGGATCTTTCGGCGGCGCGCCTCGTAGCCGGCGCCCGTATCCAGGCGCACCCCGACCGCGAGCGCGCGCTCGAACAGCCCATCGTGCGTGACAAGCTGGTCGGACGCCTTGGCGTGGCGGCCCGCCGCCTCGAGGTCCCAGGCGATCCCGCGCAACTCCGCTAGCGCTTTGCTGCCGGAGGTCTTGAGCCGCTCCCGCGCGCCGGGGAAATTCGCGTCGTCCTGAAGGGCCTCGATGTAGTGCCTCGCCGCTTCGGCGTGCCGCCCCGAGGCTTCTTTTTCCTGCCCGTCCTTGTAGTAGTCCTCGGCACTCTGGCAGGCTGCGAGGAGGAGCAGCGCAGCGCATGCCGCGTAGGTTGCGATTCGGTGGAACATCCGGATTCTTCTCCTTCACGATCACGGCGACAGGCAAACCTACCGTCGTCGGGGATCATGTCCGCGTGCTCGAAAGCGTACCGCGCGTATCCCGCTATACCTGGGTTCGGTTGTGGCCGGCCTACGCGCTACTCGGATCGAGCCAGGCGATCGTCTGGTTGTCCGATTTCGTCGCCAAGCGCTCACTTGGCGCGCCCGACTGGGTGGTGCCGTTGTTGCTGACCGCGTTTCAGGTGTCGTGGATCTTCTCGCCCGCGCTGGAACCGCTCATGGCGCGGCAGAACGCGCAGTCGTTGTTTCGGAAGATCGGCTTGCTCTCGTATCTGCCGATGCTGGCAGTGGCGTTCGTGGCCGTCGTGCCGGTGGGGCCTGGTGGTGCGGGCGAGGGCCACCTCGTCCTGTTCCTGGTCTTGATGATCGCGCACTTCGCGATCGACACCGCCTTCATTCCGCACCGCGGCGCGCTGTTGACGGCCAACTTCCCCGCGCGCGTGCGCGGGCGCATGTATGGTCTCGCGACCGCGATCTCGCTGGTCTGCATGACTCTGTTTTCGAAGGCATGCGGGAGCGTGCTCGACGGCGACCCGCGCTGGCTGCGATTCTTGTTCCCGCTCGGCGGCCTGCTTGGCCTTTGGGCTTGCTTTTTACTCGCCCGCATCCGGTGGCGGCACGGCGCGCGGCCCGCGATCGCGGACGGTGACGGCATGTGGCGCGAGGTGCGTGGGACCTGGGGCAACGTCTTGACCGTGTTTCGCACCGACCGCGCGTTTTTCAAGTACGAGGCCGGCTACATGCTCTACGGCGTCGGGTTCCTGATGTTTTGGCCGATCATGGTGCTGTTCGCGGAGGGCGACCTCGGCTTGTCCTACGGCTCATGGACATCGGCGCGCGGCGTGGCCTGGCCGCTCGGCATCATGGTCGCGACGCCGTTTGCCGGGCGGTTGTGCGACAAGATCGGCGTGGTGCGCAGCACGGCGCTCGCGTTCGCCCTTTTGGGTTCCGTGTTCGCGAGCATGGCGTTTGTGAAAACGGAATTCGGCCTGATCGCCGGGTTCGCGTTTTTCGGAATCGCGATGGCGGGCGTGGATGTCGGCTGGAGCCTCGGCCCGCTGCACTTCGCGCCGAAGGGCCGTTCACGGTCGTACGCCGGTATCCACGTCGCGATGGTGGGCGTGCGCAGCCTGTTCGCCCCGATGTTCGGCTACACGATGCTGAAGGAGGTCGGGTTCCAGGCCGCTTGCCTGACCGCCGCTACGATGGTGCTGTGCGGGAGCGCTGTGCTGTTGTTGTTCGTGCCGCGCAACGCGCCCGCCGCGTGAGCCGCGGGTCGTCGTTTTTTCACCACAGAGGCACAGAGGCGTCGCTCCGCCGGAGCCGCATCTCGCCAAGTCGTGTGAATCGCGGAGCCTCCGTCAGGTCCGGAGCGTGGTGCGTTTCACGCGCCTGACGAAGCCGCGGATCGGAGAGAAGGGCCTCCGTGTCTCTGTGCCTCTGTGGTGGATTTCAAGCGCTAAGCGTTGGGCGCGGCCGCTAGGATCTCCGGAGTCGCGGCATCCGCGAACTGTTCGAAGTTCTTTTGGAACATCGCCGCCAGCTTCTTGGCCTGCGCCTCGTACGCCTCGGGGTCGGTCCACGTGCGGCTGGGTTGCAGGATGTCCGTCGGGACATTGGGGCACTCCACCGGGACGCCGACGCCGAAGATCGGATGCGCCTCGACCGCGATGTCGTTCAACTCGCCGCTGAGCGCCGCGTTGAGCATCGCTCTTGTTTGCGAGAGTTTCATGCGCGAGCCGACGCCGTGGCCGCCGCCGGTCCAACCGGTGTTGACCAGCCAGCACTTCGAGCCTTCCTTTTTGATGCGCTCGCCGAGCATCTCGGCGTACACCGTCGGCGGACGCGTGAGGAACGGCGAGCCGAAACACGCACTGAACGTCGCCTGCGGCTCGGTGACGCCGCGCTCGGTTCCCGCGACCTTGGCCGTGTAGCCGGAGAGGAAGTGGTACATCGCCTGCTCGGGAGTCAGGCGCGAGATCGGCGGAAGCACGCCGAAGGCATCACAGGTCAGGAACACGACATTGCGGGGCGCTTTGTCGACGCGGCCGGCCTCCACGATGCCGGGGATGAAGTCGGTCGGATAGGAGCAACGCGTGTTCTCGGTGATCGACGAATCGTCGAAGTCGAGGGAACGGGTCGCCTTGTCCATCACCACGTTTTCGACGATTGTCCCGAAGCGCCGGGTCGTCGCGAAGATCTGCGGCTCGCCCTCGGGGGAGAGGTTGATCACCTTGGCGTAGCAGCCGCCCTCGAAGTTGAAGACGCCGCTGTCGCTCCAGCCGTGCTCGTCGTCGCCGATCAGCGCGCGCTGCGGGTCGGCGGAGAGCGTCGTCTTGCCGGTTCCGGACAGCCCGAAAAAGACCGCGACGTCGCCACCGTCGCCGACGTTCGCGGAGCAGTGCATCGGAAGCACGCCGCGCGCCGGCAGCAGGTGGTTCATGACGCTGAAGATGCCCTTCTTGATCTCGCCGGCGTAGCGCGTGCCGCCGATCAGGACCATCTTCTGATCAAAGCTGAGCAGGATGCACGTCTCCGAGCGTGTTCCGTGTTTCGCCGGATCGGCGGTGAACCCGGGCGCGTCCACGACCGTGAAATCCGGAACGAAGCCCGCGAGATCCTCGCGCGGCGGCTGAATGAACATGTTCTGACCGAACAGGTTGTGCCACGCAAACTCGGTGATGATGCGCACGCGCAGGCGGTGCTCCGGGTCCGCGCCGCAGTAGCAGTCCTGGACGAAGACCTCCTTGCCCTTGAGCGACGCGAAGAGGTCTGTCCGCACGGACTCGAAGCTCTCCGGCGGCAACGGCGCGTTGACCGAACCCCACCAGATGTCGTCCTTACTCGAGGCTTCCTCGATCACGAACTTGTCTTTGGGGCTGCGGCCGGTGTGCGGGGTCGTGTGGGCGAGCAGCGCGCCGTGCTCGGAGATTTCCGCCTCGCCGCGCCTGAGCGCGTGCTCGTAGAGCGCCGCGGCGGAGAGGTTCCAGTGGATCTTTCCGAGGCCTTCGAGTCCCTGCTTTTCAAGTCCGTGCTTGCTGTGCTCCGACATTTCGTCGCCCCCTGCATATGGCCCAACGGCGAGTGCCCGACCTGACTCGGCAGTGAGTCGGCCGACGCATGACGATTGCGCGAGTCTACGCTAACCGCCGGATCCGGGCACCCTTTCGCTACCGGCCTCTGGCCCGGATTGGGACCCCTCCGGCTCGGAGTGGACCTCTGTCTCGTCCTGGATCAGTCCAACCGCACGCATGAGTGCCAGCGCGTTGCTTTTCTTCACGACACCGGCGCGGAGCCGGTAGTCAAACGCCATCTCTCCGTCGACGAGTTCATCCTGGAAGTGGACGTTCTCGACGGCGTTCCGACCCTCTGGTCCCAGCCGGGCCGCGATCTCGGTCAGCGCGAGGTCGTGTGTCGTGACGAGGCCGATCGCGCCGGCGTCGACGAGGTTCTCCAGGATGGCGATCGCGCCCGCCCTCCGGTCGTGGGAGTTGGTTCCCTGGAGCATCTCGTCGAGCAGGAACAGCAGCGGCCGCCCGGCACGGGTAAACCCGACGATGTCGCGGATACGGGTGATCTCGGTGTAGAAGCGCGACGTGCCCTCGCGCAGCGAGTCCGTCGCGAGGATCGACGCGCCCGGTTGCAACGCGGTGATGCGCAACGACTTTGCACGCACGGGCGCGCCGAGCAGCGCGAGCACGGTGTTGACCCCGGTCGCGCGCAGGAATGTGCTCTTGCCCGACATGTTGGAGCCGCTGACGATCTTGAGTCGCACGTTGGCATCGAGGCGCAGGTCGTTGCGCACGCAACGGTCGGCCGGAAGCAGCGGGTGGCCCATCTGCTCGGCGTCGAACAGGGGGCCCTCGTCACGCGGGCGGATCTCCGCGAACGGATCGTCCGGGCGCTCGTAGGCGTGGGCCCCAAGCGACGCCAGCGCCTCGAACTGGCCGAGTGTATCGAGCCACCGGTCGATCTTGTGACCGTGGGCGCTGCGCCACGCTTCGATCCCGAGCGCGACCTGCGTCGTCCACAAAAGCAACGCCGCGATCGGGGCGAACATCGGGTTCATGCGCGCGTCGAGCATCTCGGCCCGCACGCGCAACGAGTGAACCAGCGCGGCCGGTGATTCGTCTTTTGCGCCGAGACCGTGTTGCAACTCAGCGAGGCGCGGTGCTTCGAACGTGTGCGCCTCCACGCGGGCCAGCATCTCGCCGAGGAGATCGAGGTCCTTCAGCGCGGTCTCGGCGTCCTTGACGGTCTGCTTGACCCGTTTCCGGAGCGCGAACGCAAACGCGCTCTGGGCGAGGTAGATCGCGAGCGCGAACCACCACGCGCCGGCCAGCGCGCAGAGCACCGCGGCCGCGGGCAACGCCACCGCCGCTACGCGCTCGCGGCCGGGTGCGGCGCCGGCGCTCTTTCCCCAGCGGATCAACTCGTCGGGTGCGACGCCGGCCTCGAGGCGATCGCCGAGGACCGCGATGTCCTCGCGCAAATCGAGCCTCGGGCGCAGGTCGAGGACGGCGGCTTGACGTGCGCGAACCTCCGGGCCTTCCGCGGGGTTTTGCAACCAATCCGCGAGTGTGGCTTCGCCGGAGCGCGTGCGGGCGCGGTTCAGGAGTTGGAAGAGGGATCCCTGTCCGAACAGATCGAGGTCGCCCGCGAAGGGGTGGTGCGGGTCCAGAAAGCGGCGGCCGGTTTCCCCGTCGTCCATCCAGCGGTCGTCCAGACGCGCGAGGCCGCGCTCGTAGAAATCGACGGCTCGCCGTGCCGCGCGCAGCGATTCGAGCAGCCGGTGGTGCCAAGCCACGAGCGCCGCGAAGGTCAAAGCGGGCGCGGCCGTCCAAAACGGCGTGAACGCGTGTTCGATGAACGACAGCCAGCCGGCCGCAAGCAGCGCAAGGAACGCCGCCAACCGCGCGGGCGCGAGAGCGCGAGCCTGCCGGTCGAGGGTGGCGGCCGACTCCCGCCGCGCGCAAAGCCGCTGCTCGTATTCCCCACGCGGGTCCGGATGCGTCATCGTTCCCATTGATATCGCAGCCGGGATCGGTTCGCCATTTCCAGGCGCGGCGAAAAGATGTCGGGGCTCAAAGGGTGCCGTTGTCGTTCAGCGCCCGTCCAAGAGCGACAGGATGCGTCTGGCCTCGACGGAGGTCGCCGAGCCGCCGGTGTCGGCGACGTGTTGGATGAGTTTG
>JAZFYD010000158.1:0-5156 GCA_036443405.1 Planctomycetota bacterium | reverse complement strand
GCACCATGGCCAAGACGGTAGGCATTCTTTTCGGGATGGAGCGGAACTTCCCGCACGCCCTTGCGCAGGAAATCACGCGCCGCAGCGGCGGCGACGTCGTCGGCGAACCGGTTTCGGTCGGACACCTGCGGATCGACCAAAAACTTCCGTACGACGTGATCCTCGACCGGATCAGCCACGAGGTTCCGTTCTATCGGACGATGCTCAAGCAGGTCGTCATCCAGGGCGGTCAGGTCGTCAACAACCCGTTCTGGTTCTCGGCGGACGACAAGTACTTCGGTTGCCTGGTCGCGGAGCGGGTCGGTGTTGCGAATCCGAAGACCGTGTTGCTTCCGCACCAGGATCACCCGCCCGGAACCGAGAGCGATTCGTTTTCGAACCTGAAGTTCCCGCTCGACTGGGAAGAGGTCTTTGAATACATCGGCCTGCCCGCGTTCGTGAAGCCGGCCTACGGCGGCGGTTGGAAAGACGTCTACCGCTGCAAGACGCCGGACGAATTCCTCGCGGCGTATCGCGACTCGCGCGACCTCTGCATGATGGCGCAGGAGGAGATCGACTTCAGCCACTACTACCGTTGCTACGGCATCGGTCGCGAACACGTGCACCTGATGGAGTACTCCCCGAAATCGCCGCATCACGAGCGCTATGTGAAGAACCCGGATCCGATCGAGCCGGACATGGAGGCGCGCTTGCGTCGCGACGTGCTCGCGCTCTGCGGGGCGCTGGGTTACGACTTCAATACCGTGGAGCTCGCGGTGCGCGATGGCGTTCCCTACGCGATCGATTTCACCAACCCGTGTCCCGACGCGGAGCCCGGCAGCGTGGGCGACGCGAACTTCGCCTGGGTGCTCGAGCACGCCGCGGAGTTTCTGATCCACCGCGCCCGCAATCCGCAACCGATCGAGATCACGGGCCGCTGGCCGGAGACGGTGTGAAGCTCCCGGACTTCACGCTGGGCATCGAGGAAGAGTTCCAGATTATCGATCCGGAGACGCGCGGACTGCGTTCGCACGTGTCACAGATGTTCGAGGACAGCGAGGCGCTGCTGCCCGACCAGATTCAGCGCGAGCTGCACAAGAGCGTCATCGAGATCGGCTCGAAGGTCTGCGCGGACATCGGCGAGGCGCGGCGCGAGGTCACGAACACGCGCAAGACCATCTGTGAGCTGGCCCGCAAGCAGGGACTGCGCATCGGCGCGGCCGGCACGCACCCGTTCACGCACTGGAGCGACGTCGAGACCACCGACCACGAGCGCTACAACCGCATCCTCGACGATCTACAGGTCGTCGCGCGCGCCAACGTCATCTTCGGTTTGCACGTGCACGTTGGCCTCGACGACCCCGAGACCCTGATCCACGTCTTCAACATGGCGCGGTACTTCGTGCCGCACGTGATGGCGCTGTCGGTCAGCTCCCCGTTCTGGTGCGGGCGCGAAACCGGCTGGAAGTCCTACCGCACCAAGGTTTTCGAGAAGTTCCCGCGCACCGGCATCCCGGAGGCGTTCAACAGCCACAGTGAATTCCGGGAGCTCGTCGACGACCTGGTCAAGACGAACAGCATCGACAACGGCAAGATGATCTGGTGGGACATCCGCCCGCACTGGCGCTATCCCACCCTCGAGTTCCGCTGCTGCGACGTGCCCATGCGCGTGGACGAGACAATCGCGATCGTTGCCCTCTGCCAGGCCATAGTCGCCAAGCTCTATAACCTCCACAAGCAGAATCTCTCGTTCCGCCTCCACCGCCGCTCGCTGATCATGGAGAACAAGTGGCGGGCCGCCAGGTGGGGCACGGAGCGGAATCTGATCGATCTGGGCAAGATGCGCGAGGTGCCGTCCGTGCAGCTCATGAACGAGTTGCTGGATTTTGTCGATGATGTCGTGGATCCTCTGGGGGTCCGGTCCGAGTTGGAGTACATCCGTGAGATCTACGCCCGCGGGACCGGTGCCGACCGCCAGCTCGAGGTTTGGAAAAAAACCAACGATCTGAAGGCGGTCGTGGACTTCATCCTGAAAGAGACAGAGCACGGACTCAACATTGACTGACCGCATGACGCTACCCCCGGCCGCCGATCTTTCCCTCATCGACTTTGACCCCGAGCTGACTCCGGGCGCCCGCAGCGGGATTCGCACCTGCCTCGCGATCCAACCCGACGAGGCGGTTTGCCTCATCGGTTCGCGCAGCACTCTGCCGGTGTGCTCCGCCCTTGCGGCCGAGGTGCGCGATGTCGGCGCGACGCTGCACACCGTTATCCTCGAAGAGTGCACCGAGCGCCCCGTGCGCAGCCTTCCGGCCGTGGTCGAGACGGCGCTGCGGATGTCGGACGTTTCGATCTTCGCGGCGGACGCGCAGCCCGGCGAACTCGACATGCGCCGCGCGATGACCGCCGTCGTCAACGAACGCAACATGCGTCACGCCCACATGGTCGGTATCACCGAGCAGATCATGAAAGAGGGCATGCGCGGCGACTTCAACAAGATCGACGAACTGACGCGCTGGGTGATGGAGCGGGCCGAGAAGGCCAACGAGATCACCTGCACGACGCCGGCCGGTACGGACCTGCGCGCGACGTTCGACAAGAACATCCGCTGGTTCAACACGAGCGGCCTGATCCAGCGGGAGAAATGGGGCAACCTGCCCGGCGGCGAGACGTTCACCGCGCCCGCGCGCGTGGACGGAGTCTTTGTCGTCGATGGTGTGCTCGGGGATTGGCTTGCGCAGAAATACGGCGATATGAGCGCGTCACCGTTGCGCATCGAGATCGAGAACAGCCGCATCGTGAAGACCGAGTGCGATCATGAGGGCGCGTTGCGGGACTTTCGCGAGTACACGTCGACGGATGAGAACTCCAATCGCGTCGGCGAGTTCGCGTGCGGCACCAACCTCGCCGTGACGCATATCATCGGCAACATGCTGCAGGACGAGAAGATCCCCGGCGTCCACATCGCGTTCGGTCATCCATACGCGGAACACACAGGCGCGGATTGGTCCTCGACCACTCACATCGACGTGGTCGGCCGCGACTTCTCGATTTGGTTCGACAAAGAGCCCGTGATGGTCGGCGGGCGCTATCTCCGGGACGGCGCCTGATGGATCCGGGACTCCGCGCGCGTTTCAACGAGGCGTGGAGCCCGGAACTGTACCGTCGTTTTCTCGACGAGCTCGAACGGCGCGTCGGCCGCAAGATCGAGTTTCGCGTGGCGGAGACGCCGCTGTTTCTGCCGCCGGAGTTCTGGGACCGGCTCTCCCGCGCTTCGGAGGAGATCCTGGAGCAGATCGCGGATCCGGCGTTTGTCGCCGCGCGAGAGGCCGAGGTTCCCGAGCAGTACCGGACGCCGCGCGACGAGGCGTTGCCGCAGTTCGCGGCCATCGACTTCGCCATCACGGAGAACGCGGACGGCTCGCTCGGGTGTCAGTGCGTGGAGTTGCAGGGCTGCCCGAGTCTCTACGGTTTCCAGATCCTGTTGGCGGATGTCTGGGCCACTTACCTGGCGGATCGGCCGGACATGCCGGATTCCTGGCGGCTGTTCATGAGCGGGTTCGATCGGCACCGCGCGCTGGCGCTGCTTCGTCGGACGCTTTTGGGCGGGCACGAACCGAACGACGTCATCCTGCTCGATATCGAACCGGAAACGCAGAAGACGTTTCCGGATTTCGCCGTGACGCACCGTTGGTTTGGCGTCGACTACGTCGGCCTGGACGAGATCGAAATCGAGAACGATCAGGTCTTTCGCCACAAGGACGGCCGGCGTCTTCGCGTGCGGCGCATCTATCACCGCGTGATCTACGATGAGGCCGAGCGGGACGGGCACGCCGTTCCTTACGACTTGCGGAAGCGCCTGGACGTCGAGTGGGCGCCCAACCCCGCGTGGTTTTTCATCTGGTCGAAGACGGCGCTGTTGCATCTCGACCATGAGGCGGTTCCGAAGACGCGGCTGTTGTCCGACCTCGACGAGATCCCGGAGGACATCGGCAACTACGTTTTGAAGCCGCTGTACTCGTTTGCCGGCGCGGGCGTGAACGTCGAGCCGACCCACGCCGACGTGGCCGCCGTGCCGGAGAACGAGCGCGATCTCTGGATGTTGCAGAGAAAGATCATCTACGCCCCGCGCCTCGTCGCGCCCGATGGCGAAAAGGTGAAGGCGGAGATCCGCATGATGTTCGCGCGCCCGGACGGCGACGAGAAGATGACGTTGCTTCTGAACCTCACGCGCCTGGGCCGCGGCAAGATGATGGGCGTGGACTGGAACAAAGACATGGACTGGACCGGCGCCAGCGTCGCGATCTGGCCGGAAGACCGCAATTATCCGCCCAGCGGCTGACCCCCGGACGGTACCAGGATCCCCATTTGGTCGCTGTAAGCTGCTGCAGCATAGGTGTTTATGGTGATCGAGTGCGGCATTGCTGCCGCACTTTCGGAGGCGAAATCGCGCTCCGAGGCGGTTGCCGGAATCTGACAGCGGCAGGGTGCGTACGCGGGTGCCGCACTCAGCCGCTGCAACTCGTGTACACCGCACCGGTTGCGCAGCTGCCGTGCGGTTCCAGGAACCGTTTTCTGCAGGAACCGTTTTCTGAGGAACCGTTTTCTGCAGGAACCGTTTTCGGTTACAGATCCAGCGTGGTGATCGGTTTGGTTGCGGGCTCTTTCGAGATGACCGTGATGCCGGTTTCGGTCACGTGCCAGCCGCGTTCGCGGTCGGCGCTCGCGTTGTAGCCCACCTCCGTACCAGGCGGCAGCACGACGTTCTTGTCCAGGATCGCGCGGCGGACCCTGCAGCCGGGCCCGATCACGGCGTCGTCCATGAGGATCGAACCCTCCACCAACGACTCATCGAGAATCTGGATGTTGCGGCTCAGGACGCTGCCGATCACGGTGCAGCCAAGAAATTGATTACCAGTGCCCGCGACGGTCCGGACGATCCGGGAGTTCTCGCTGCCGCCGCAAAGCATGCGGGACGGCGGGCCACCGACGGCGTTTCGATGCACCGGCCACTGTTGGTTGGAAAGGTCGAGTTGCGGCACCGGCGCCGTGAGATCCATCGCGGCGTCGTAGTACGCCTCCAGCGTCCCGATGTCGCGCCAGTAGCTGTTGATGCCCTCGATGCCGGGTACCAGGTTGGTCGCGAAGTCGTAGGCGAACACGCGCCGGCCTTCCTC
>JAZFYD010000157.1:0-46600 GCA_036443405.1 Planctomycetota bacterium | reverse complement strand
GGAGATACTGACCCCGGAGCCGGACCCCAAGCGCGTGCCGGACGAGCAGATCGACTTCAATGCGCAGTTCCGGACCGCCACGCTAAGCCAGCCGAAGGGTCTCAACATCTACACGAGCGACCGGGATCAAACCGTTGCGACCCGGATCGGCTTTTACATCTACGAGCCGTTTGCGGAACGGCACAACGCGGACAAGGACAAATTCAAGGCGGGGCTCTGCGTCAGTGCACGACGCAGTCCGGACAAAAAGTCGTTCCTGTTGAAGCTGCGGAAAAACGTCTACTGGCATCGGCCAGCTGTGGATATGGGCGACGCCACCCACGGTTGGATGCGCCGCCGCCGCCCGGTCACGGCACACGACGCGGCATTCGCGTTGAAGATGATCCTTGACGAGCGGGCCGACACGGAAGGGACTCGCTCCTCGTTCAACAAAGTCGAGAGTTACAAGGCGCTCGACGACCACACGTTCCTGGTGAACTACAAAGAGGCCAACTACTACTCCACCGGCAAGCTCCTCGGGGACCTGAAGCCGCTCCCGAAGTGGATCTACACGCGCGAGGAGGACGGCACGGCGATCGACGAGGCTTCCTGGGCGCCGCGGTTCCCCACGCACTGGTGGAACCAGTACATGCTTGGTTATGGCTCCTTCAAGTTCAAGGAACACAAGATCGGCCAGCACATTTTGCTGGAGCGCAACGAGAAGTACTGGGGGCGCCGGCCGGGGTACAAGACGATGCTCTGGCGCATCCGTATCGTTTCGGACGAGCCTCGCTACAACCTGTATCGGACCTTCGATCCGTCCGGACAACGAAAGCTGGACCAGTATGCGATTTCGTCCGCACGTTATGTGAATGACCTCCTCAGCGGCAAACCGAGTGCGCTACGCGAGGAACTCGAAAGCGGGAAGTCCTACCTGTACGCGTATCAGCGAAAGATGTACGCGTACACCGGTTGGGCGACACGCGGAAAGTACTTCAGCGACGCGCGGACTCGTCTGGCGATGACACTTGCTACCAACCGTGCATCCTGGAAAAAGGACATCCTTCACAATCATGCGATCTTCGCGTCGGGGCCGACGTATCCGCTGTTCAAGGAATACGACCAGACGATCAAACACTGGCCGTACGATCTGAAGCGTGCCAAGAAACTTCTGGACGCGGCGGGCTGGAAAGACACCGACGGAAACGGTGTGCGCGACCGGATCGTGAATGGGGTGAAGATCGAGTTCCGGTTCAAGGTCCTCCAAAGCTCAAGCAGTCAATCGGCGATCAACGCGATGCAGAGCGACTGGCGCCAGTCGCTGAGAAAGATCGGCGTTGTGATGGAGCCCGATCCCGTCGTTTGGGCGCAACTCCTGAAGCGCCTGCGGGACCGCGACTACGACGCCTGTACGTTGGCGTGGTTCATGGACGACGACGCGCACCTGCGCCCGCTTTTTCATTCCGATGAGGCGGAGATCGCCGGGTCGAACAACCACGTGCAGTGGAGCACCCCGCGCGGCGACGAGATCCTCGACGCGCTCGAAACGGAGTTCGTGCCCGCGAAGCGCTACAAGCTGTTCCACGAGTTCCACGCGATTTTCCACCAGGAACAACCGTACACGCTGAGTTGGACCTGGAAGAACCCGGTGATGATGGATAGCCGGATCGGCGGGATTCACGGGCGCCACATCGCGCCGCAGGTCGATATTCGTCAGCTCTGGTGGCAAAAGGATGGACCGGCGATTTACGCCGACGACCGTTCGAAGATCATCAAGTGACGACCTACGTCCTGAAGCGCGCGCTCCTGATGATCCCGACGATCATCGGGGTCTCCATGGTGCTGTGGCTGCTGCTTACGAACACGCCAGGCTCCGGTGGTGGCGGTACGCAGGACGAGGCGCAGTCGACAAAGGGCAAGGTTACCGGTGGTGGCGAATCGCAACGGATCTTTCGCGCGCAGTACAACCTCGACAAGCCGTTGTTTTTCAACGACTACGTCGACCTGACGCCGGAGATGATTCTCGAGAAGATCCGGACGGCCATCGACAAGACGCTTCTGTTCAAGGACCGCAACAAGGCCTCGGACAAACTCCGCGACTGGGGTTACTTCGCGGTACCGCACCTCGTGACCTGTCTCGGCATGACCGAGGATGTCAACGAACGCGGCGCGCTCCTCAACCGACTTGCGAAAAATGCCAAGCGAATCACGCCTGCGAGCATGGGCAAGACCGTCAGCCCGGAAGACCGTCAGCAGAACCGCGAGATCCAATCGGAAAACGACGAAATCCGCACCCGGTTTGCCCTGCAAAGTCTCGAACCGGCCGAGCTGGATGAGAAGACCGAGATGTGGCGGAAGTGGCATCAGGATCGCAAGGAACGCTGGGAATGGAGCGCCGGCGAACGCCGTAAGATCCAGTGGCTCAACACGAAGTTCGCCCGTTACTGGGCGAACCTGATCCGGTTGGACTTCGGCTATAGCCATCTGTTTCGCCGGCCCGTGCTCGATCTGATCTTCGAACGCATGCGGATTTCCTTCGCGCTCGCGGTGACGTCGCTGATCCTCGCGTACCTGATCTCGATCCCGCTCGGCATCTGGTCCGCGACGGCGCACGGATCGATCCCCGAGAGAGGGGTCTCGATTGTCCTGTTCATGCTGTACTCGCTGCCGTCGTTTTTCGCGGCGACACTGGTTCTCAAGTACTTCGGGGTTGAGTTCAAGATGATCCCCGTGCTCGGGTTCGAGAGCGACGACACCTTCCCGATGACGAGCTGGGAACACCTGAAGGACATCGGATGGCACATCATCGGGCCGGTGTTCTGCATGACGTATGCGAGCCTCGCGGCGCTCTCGCGCTACGCGAAGAGCGGCCTGCTGAACGTCATCCGCGCCGACTACGTGCGGACCGCGCGCGCCAAGGGGCTCTCGGAACGCGTGGTCATTCTCAAACACGCCGCGCGCAACGGCATCATCTCGGTGATCACGTTGCTCGCGACCACGCTTCCGATCGTCATCGGCGGATCAGTGGTCATCGAATCCGTGTTTCAGATCCCCGGCATGGGCAGCCTGCTTCTGGATGCGATTTTCGGTAACGACTTCAACATCGTGATCGGAGTCCAGATGATCACGGCCGTGCTCACCATGATTGGGATTCTGTTCGCGGATATCCTGTACGCCGTCGTGGACCCGAGGATCAGCTACTCGTGAGCGAGCCCACGAATAGCACCGGCCAGCACAAGTCCTACTGGGCGATCGTGCGCCAGCAGTTTGCGAAGAACCGTCTCGCCGTGTTCGCGTCGCGCTGCGTGGTGTTCCTCGTTCTCCTCGCAGTGTATGCACCGGTGCTGGCTTCGGATCGCCCGTTTCTGTTCTGGGGGCCGGGTGAACACTCGCTGCCCTGGCTCCGCGATCTTTTCGATCACAACGAATACAGCCAGCCCATCGATCTGTTTTTCAACCTCCTCATCTTCTACCTGCCGATCGCGTACATCATCTTCATGCGCATCCGGAAGCACGCCCTGCTTCATGGAACCTGGACCGCGCGGCGATCGTTCCGGCTCCTCGGCCTCAAGTTCGCGATCCTGGTTTGGCTGTTCCTGGGCGTCTACTTGCCGGACTCGGTAGTGGATTCGCCGAGCGGCCGCATCGCGTTCGCGCCCGGACGCGCCATCCGGTCGTCCAAACCCGTCGTGGACTACCACGAGAAGATCGCGGAATTGAAAGCGTCCAATCTCCCGGTGTTCTTCCTGTTCCCGCCCGCGCCGTATTACTACGACAAGACGCGCAACAAGGAACAGCTTCTGGAACCCGACTACTACTTCGGCGAGCCGTCGCGCGAAGTCGAAGGGGTGGTCGGCCCGCACATTCTCGGAACCGATGTCGGCGGCAAGGATGTGTTCGCGATGCTGATCTTCGGCACGCGCATCTCCATGACCGTGGGTGTGATCGCTGTGGCGCTCTACTGCACGATCGGCATCATCGCGGGGTCCGTGGCTGGATTCTTCGGCGGCTGGGTGGACGCGTTGATCTCACGGCTGGTCGAGATCTTCATGAGCTTCCCGTTCCTCGTGTTCATCCTGACTGTCGTGGCGGTGTTCGAATCGAAATCGATCTTCCTGGTCATGGCCGCCATTGGCCTGATCAGCTGGACGGGCGTGGCTAGATTGGTGCGCGGCGAATTCCTCACGCAGCGCAACCAGGAATACGTGTTGGCCGCGCGCGCGCTGGGCATCCCGCAACGCCGCGTCATCTTCCGCCACGTATTGCCCAACTCGCTGACCCCCGTTCTGGTCGCGGCGACGTTTGGTGTCGCGGCGGCGATCCTGGCGGAATCGACGATCTCGTTCCTCGGCCTGGGTGATCCGCTCGCCGCTTCCTGGGGCAAGCTGCTGAACCTCGGCCGCCAGAACACGCAGTCGGGGTGGCTCATCTTCCCGCCCGGAGTGGCGATCTTCTTCACCGTGACGGTGTTCAACCTGGTTGGCGAAGGCCTTCGCGACGCGCTGGATCCGAAGCTGCGGCAGTAGCGTGTCCGATCCCGCGCCGCACGGCTTCTTGATTCTCGACAAGGCGCCGGGGGATTCGAGCGCGCGCGCGATCGATCCGGTGAAGAAGCGGTTCGGCAAACGCACGAAGGTCGGGCACGCGGGCACGCTGGATCCGTTCGCGACCGGTGTGCTGATCGTCATGGTCGGCGACGCGACGCGCCTTTCGGATCTCGCGATGGCGTTGCCGAAGACGTATGAGGCCACCGTTGCGTTCGGGCGCTCGACCGACAGTTGCGACACCGAGGGACGAATTCTGGAAGAGGCGGACCCGGGTCCCGGAGCGCCGGACGACTTGGACGAACGCGTCGCGGAGTTTCTCGGCGAGATCCAACAGGTCCCACCGGCGTTTTCGGCGCTCAAGGTCAACGGCAAGCGTGCGTACAAACTCGCCCGCGCCGGCGAGGACGTGGAAATCGCGCCGCGCCGCGTGACGGTGCACGCGATCGAAATCATGCACCTCGCGTGGCCGGAGATCACGCTGCGGATTGTGTGTGGCTCCGGGTTCTACGTGCGCGCGCTCGGCCGCGATCTGGGGGCGCGCCTCGGCATCCCCGCGCACCTCTCGGCGCTTCGGCGCACGGCGATCGGACCGTTTCAAGCAGACGGGGCGTCCGAAGAGGTGCGCCCGATGGAGGAGTTGACCGCCGCTGCCGGATTCGCGCGCGTCGATCTCGACGAGACCTCGGCGCTCTTGCTCGCACAGGGCCGCGGCGTGTCTTCGCCGGAAGGCGTCACGGGCGACCAACTTGCTGTGTTCGCGCCCGGCTCCCTGTTCCTGTGTCTGGCGCGCGTCGAGGGCGAACTGTTGCAGGCCAAGACGGTGTTTTCGCACGCGCGGCGCGCGCTGGAGGCCAGATCACCGCCCGCGACTCCGGGGGCATCGCTGGATCGAGCGGATACAAACTAGCTGTGGCGAAACCCGGCTCCTCTCTCCCGGCCCGCATCGTCGTTTCCCTTGTCCTGATCGTGGCCTGCGTGGCGGGCGGAGCGCTCGGTTTCCGCGTGCTCGCGGGCATGCGCAAACCGCCGCAGAAGGGCGAGTCGATCCTGCCGCCGGTTCCGGTGCGCGTCGAGGTCGTGCAACGACGCGACTTCCGACAGGAACTCGTCGGTTACGGCCGCGCGCGCGCGCTGCGTGTTTCGGATCTCTCCGCCGAAGTCGCCGCGGTCGTCCTGTGGATTTCGCCCACACTCGAAGCGGGGGCTGCGGTCGAGGCGGGTGCGGAACTCGTGCGGTTGGATGCACGCGATTTCGAGATCGAGCTCGAGGCGCGCCGCGCGGAGTTGGCGCAGGCGCAGGCGCAACAGGGCAAGATCGGCGTCGACACCAGGACCTTCACCGAGCAAATCGCCATCGCGCGAGGGGATCTCGAGTCGGCGTTGAACGAGGTGCGGCGCGTCAAGGAGCTTCAGGAGAACGGTGGCGCGACCAAGAGCGAGCTGGACCGCGAGAAGATCCTGGCGTCATTCAGCCGCAAACAGGTCGTCGAGCTGCAGGGCCGCATCGATTCCCTGGCGCCGGAGCAGAAACGCGTCGATGCGCAGGTGCGCTCGAGCCAGGCCGCGGTGGCACGCGCGGAACGGGATCTCGCACGCGCGGTGATTCGCGCGCCGTATTCCGGACGTGTCCAACAGCGTTCCGTCCAGGTTGGTGTGCGGGTGGCCATCGGCACGCCGCTCTGTCGCATCGTCGATCTGAGCCGCGTCGAGATTCCGGTGGCGCTCCCGGCGTCGCGCATGGGCGACGTGAGTGCCGGAGCGTCCGCAACGGTGCGGCTCTCTCGCGCGGGCGATCCGATCTGGACCGGGACCGTCGCGCGGGTGGCGCCCGGAGTGAACACAAACGACCGGACGTTCTTCGTGTATCTCGAAGTCTCCGGTGAGGGCGAGGGTGCCATCGCGCCCGGCACGTTCGTGGTCGCGAACATCTCCGGATCTTTGTTCAAGAACGTCATCCCGATAACGCGCATGGCGTTCTTGGACGACTCGGTATTTGTCGTCGACGGCGGATCCCCGGCGCGCGCGCGAAAACGCGACGTGGAGATCTTCGTCCGGCTGCCGCACATCGCCCTGGTGCGAAACGGCCTCGAACCGGGCGACAAGCTCATCGTGACCAACCTCGAGCAGATCGCCGACGGCACGGAAGTCGTCATCGCGGAACGCTCCGGATCGTCCTCGGAGTCGTCCTCGAATGAGGCCCTCGCCGGGACCGGCGAATGAGCTGGAGACCCTCCGCGCCCTGGTGGCGCAAGCGCAACGCACGCCGCGGCGCCGGTCGCGCTGCGGGCGAGGCGGGGACCGCCGGATCCGGCATCGCACGGATGTCGGTGCGGAACCCGGTCGCCGTGAACCTGGTGATGTGGGTGATCATCGTGGGCGGGATCGTTTCGTGGTTCACGCTGCGCCGCGAGTTCTTCCCGAACATGGAACCCGACATCGTGATCGTCACGGTCGAGTACCGTGGCGCGACACCTGACGAGGTCGAGAAGTCCGTCGCCCGTCCGGTGGAACGCGAGCTTCGCGATCTGGATGACGTCAAAGAGGTCGCGACGCGTGTGCAGGAGGGCGTCGCCATAGTCACCGTCACCATGGAGGAGGACGCGGATCGCGATCGTGTGCTCGCCGACGTGCGCAGCGCGATGGACAAGGTCAAACCCGATTTGCCCGAAGGCGCCGAGGACCCCGAGATCGTCGAGAGCCGGCCACGGATTCCGGCGATCAGCGTCGTGGTGTACGGCCCGGCGGGCGAGAGCCGGCTGCGCGGGGTGGCGCAGCAGGTGCGTGACGAACTCCTCGACTTGCCCGACGTCAGCGCCTACACGATTTCCGGAATTCGCGATCGCGAGATCTGGGTCGAGGTCCTGCCGGACAAACTCGAGGAATACGGTCTCACGTTCGGCGAGGTCGGGCTCGTGTTGCAGCGGAGCAACCTCGACCTTCCGGGAGGCCAGATCAAGAGCGCTCGCGGTAACGTGCGCGTGCGGACGATGGGCGAGCGCGAATCGGCGCGCGACATCGAGGACATCCTGATCCGCAGCGGCGCGGACGGCCCCACGGTTCGGTTGCGCGACATCGCGCGGGTTCGCGAAACCTACGAGGACCGCGTCGAGCGCGGGCGGTATCGCGGCGAACCCGCCGTGATGATCACCGTCTTCAAGAACCCGGAGCAGGACGCCATCAAGATCGCCGACTCGGTGAAGGAGTATGTGGCGGAGAAGGTCCTG
The DNA here is from genome assembly GCA_036443405.1 of Planctomycetota bacterium. Classification (GTDB taxonomy): domain Bacteria; phylum Planctomycetota; class PLA2; order PLA2; family PLA2; genus JAZFYD01. Next base: position 38,850 of record JAZFYD010000157.1, on the reverse strand, counting down.
CCCTACGGGGATCAGGTGAAGCTCGCGACGAGCACGGATTTGTCGCGTTTCATCGTGCAACGCCTGGAGCTGATGCAGCGCAACGCGACGGTGGGAATCATCCTGGTCGTGATCGTGCTCGCCATGTTTCTCGCGCTGCGGGTCGCGTTCTGGGTGGCGATGGGGCTGCTCATCAGCTTCCTCGGCACGTTCATCGTGATGTTGGCGTTCGGCGCGACCATCAACCTGATCTCGCTGTTCGGGCTGATCGTCGTGCTCGGTCTCCTGGTGGACGACGCCATCGTGATTGGCGAGCAGGTGTTCGCCAAGGTGCGCCGGGGCGTCCCACCGGATGAGGCCGCGATCAGCGGTGTGTCGGAGGTCGCGGGGCCGGTCACGGTGGCCGTCCTCACGACCATCGCGGCGTTCTTGCCGCTCATGTTTCTGGGCGGCCGCGTCGGCGGCATCCTCGGCGTCCTACCCATCGTCGTGATCGCCGCGCTCGGCATGTCGTTGTTCGAGGCGTTCACGATCCTGCCCGCGCACCTCGCGCACAAATCGAGGGGTGTGTCCCGCAACGCGCTCGTGCGCACGCTGTCGCGCTGGGGCGAGGCGCGCCATCGGTTCATCGAGCGGCGGATGCCGGAAGCGCTGGCGCGCGTGTTGGCGGTCTGCTTCCGGTGGCGGTACGTGACGCTTGCGGCCGTGTTCGGTTCGACCGTCCTCGTGTTCGGCCTCGTCGCGGGTGGCCAGGTGCCGCTCGTGCTGTTGCAGGACAACGACGCGGAGACCGTGGTCCTGGACCTGGAGATGGCCGCGGGCACGCGCGAGGCGGATACCGTCCGGGTCGTCGCGCAACTCGAGGAACTCGTGGCGGCCGCGCCGGAAGTACGCAGCGTGTTCTCGGTCGTCGGCACATCGTTTTCCGATCGAGGACGGCAAACGCCCGCGGATCCGGCGACGGTGGGGCAGCTGACGATCGAACTCTTCGGTGCCGAATATCGCGTCGAGAGAAACCTGCGCACATCGCCGCGGCTGGTCGACGATTTGCGCAAACAGACGCAGACGATCGCCGGAGTGCGCCGGCTCGCGATCGATTCGCGTGGCGGTGGGCCGGAGGGCGCCGACATCGAAGTGCGGTTGCGCGCGGACGACTTCGACACGCTGCGCGCGGCGGCGCTCGACGTGCGCGGCGAGCTTGCGACCTACGAGGGCGTCAACCAGATCAGCGACGACCTGAGCGAGGGCAAACTCGAGATCCGCTTCCGCCTCAAGGAGGGGGCGCGCTCTCTCGGTCTGACGACACGGGAGGTCGCCAACCAGGTCCGCCACGCGCTGTTCGGGTTCGAGGTGCAGGACCTGCAGAGCGAGGACGAGGAGGTCACCGTGCGCGTACTGCTCCCGGAGAAGAACCGCACGCGCCTTCAGGATCTCGCTGCCCTGCGCTTGGCGACGCCCGAAGGCGGGCGGGTGCCGTTGGAGGAAGCCGTGACGCTGCACACGACCAGGGGCTACGGTTCCCTGGCGCGTGTCGATGGCAAACGCGCGATCACGGTCCAGGCCGAAGTCGACGAGGACCGCGCGAACGTGACGGAGATCCTCACGGACCTCCAGGGCTACATGGAGCGGAAGCTCCCGGCGCAATTCGGCGGAGTGAGCTACACGTTCGAAGGGCGTCGCAAGGACGCGCGCGAGTCCATCAGCTCCCTGCGCTACGGTTTTCCCCTCGCCATGATCGCGATTTACGTGTTGATCGCGATCCTGTTCCGGTCGTACACGCAACCGTTCATCGTGATGGCGGCGATTCCGTTCTCGCTGATGGGCGCGATCATCGGACACCTCGTGCTGGGGTATGAGCTGACGGTGCTGTCGATGATCGGCTGCGTCGCACTTGCGGGAATCGTGGTCAACGACAGTTTGATTCTCGTGGATTTCATCAACCGGTACCGGCGCCAAGGGCAACCGCTCGACCGCGCCGTGCTGAGTGCGAGCAAGAGCCGGTTGCGCCCGATCCTCCTGACCACGATCACAACCGTCGCCGGACTTTCACCGCTGTTGCTCGAGCAGAGCTTTCAGGCGCAGTTCCTGATCCCGATGGCGATCTCGATCGTGTTCGGGATCATGTTTGCGACGGGGCTCACGCTGATCGCGCTGCCCTGCGCCTATCTGGTCCTCGAGGACGTACAGCGACTCGGGCGCCGGACCATGCGTTGGATCTTCACGGGCCATTGGCTGCGGCAGGCTTGAACGGACGTGGCGCGGACATGAAACGAGTCCTGTTCGTGTGTGTCGAGAACTCGTGCCGGAGCCAGATGGCCGAAGCGTTCGCGCGGATGCATGCGCCAAACGACGTCGAGGCGCACAGCGCGGGCTCGCGCCCGTCGGGGATCGTCAACGAAAAAGCGATCGCAACGATGGCCGAGGTTGGGTACGACCTCGCGGAGCACCGGTCGATCTCCCTCGACGAGATCCCGGCGGGACCCTACGCCGCGACGGTCACGATGGGCTGCGGCGACGCGTGCCCGCACGTGCCGGCCGAACGGCGCGAGGATTGGGAGATCGCCGACCCGAAACACATGGACGCCGGCGAGTTCCGCGATATTCGCGACGAAATCGAAACCAAGGTCCGCGACCTCCTCGCCCGGATCCGTACCTAGTGCGCCACGCGTGGCGCAGGTGGGACCCACGACGCGAAGTGGACGCGAGGTGCTTTTCCGCGATAGGGTTGCGCCGATGAGCGTTTCCGAGCGCATCGTCGCGTGCCGGGCGTGTCCCCGGCTGGCCGAGCACTGCCGCGAGGTGGCCCGTGTGAAGCGACGCGCGTATCGCGATGAGGACTACTGGGGCAAGCCGGTGCCGACGTTCGGGGGCCCGCAGCCGCGGCTCCTCGTGGTCGGCCTCGCGCCGGGAGCGCACGGAGCCAACCGCACGGGCCGCGTGTTTACCGGGGACGCCAGCGGGGAGTGGCTGTATCGCGCGCTACACCTGCACGGGTTCGCCAATCGCGCCGAGTCCGTGCGCGATGGCGACGGTCTGCGCCTGATCGGCGCGGCGATCAACAACGTGCTGCGCTGCGCGCCGCCGCAGAACAAGCCGACCCGCGAGGAGCTCGTGCGCTGCCGGCCGTTTCTGGAGGCGGAGATCGCCTCGTACCGGCGGCTGCGCGTCGTGCTCGCGCTTGGCAAGATCGCGTTCGACGGGTTCCTGAAAGCGTGGGCGGCGTTGGATCGCGAGCCGTTTCAAGAAAAACCGGCGTTCGCGCACGGGGGGCGGTTCACCTCGGGTCGGATCACGCTGCTTGCGAGCTATCATCCGAGCCGCCAGAACACGAACACGGGGCGCCTCACGCGGCCGATGTTCGATGGAACATTTGCGCTCGCGCGCGCGCTCGTGGATGCTGGTTCCTGAGGATGTCCGTCGTGAACGATCCCATCACCGTCCGGCTGCTCGATATCTACCGCATCGGCCTCGGCCCGAGTTCGAGCCACACCGTGGGTCCGATGCGCGCGGCGCGGCAGTTTCGCCTGGCGTGTTTCGACGCGGGTTTTCAACCGGCGCGCCTGCGTGTTCTTTTGAAAGGATCGCTGAGCGCGACGGGTCGCGGGCACGGGACGGATCGCGCGATCCTCGCGGGACTCTGCGGCTGGGAGCCGGAGACCTGTGATGTCGATGACGTGCAGGGAATCGTCGAACGGCTCGCTGCGGACCCGCGCGTTGCGTGGGGCGACGCGTCGGTCGAAGTGCGCCCCGAGGACGTGCGGTTCCTGCCCTATCTTGCGTACAAGCACGAAACGCTGCCGCACCCGAACACGATGGTGTGCCAGGCACTCGACGCCAAGGAAGACTCGGTGTTCGAGCAGACCTGGTGCTCGGTCGGCGGAGGATTCGTGCGCCAAGCGGGCGAGGAGGGCAGCGATTTTCAGCGCCCGCCGCCGTCCGCGCCGCGCTATCCGTTCGCGACGGCGACGGACCTCGTCCGCCACGCCGAAACCGAGGGGTGCACGCTCGGTGAGATCGTCTTGCGAAACGAGGAGTCGTGGGACGGCACGCGCGATTCCGTGCTCGCGGGACTCGACAGCGTCTGGAACGCGATGCGATCCTGCATCGGCCGCGGACTCGACCGCGATGGGGTTTTGCCCGGCGGGCTCGGCCTGAAACGCCGCGCAGGTGAGCTTCTGGCGCGAGTCGAACGTGGCGAGGTCGAGGCGGCTTATGGGGCGATCGCGCGGGCGCAGGCCTATGCGTATGCGGTGAACGAGGAGAACGCCGCGGGCGGCCGCGTGGTGACGGCGCCGACGAATGGGGCCGCAGGTGTGCTTCCCGGCGTGTTGGTTGAGGCGTCGGAGCGGCTCGAATTCACTCGCGAGAGGATCCACAGCGCGCTCGCGACCGCCGCCGGGATCGCGATGCTGATCAAGACGCACGCGAGCCTGTCGGGCGCCGAGGTCGGTTGCCAGGGTGAAGTCGGCAGCGCGACCGCGATGGCGGCGGCGGCGATGTGTGAGACTCTCGGTGGAACCGTGCGGCAGGCGGAGCAGGCCGCGGAGATCGCGATCGAGCACAATCTCGGCCTGACGTGCGATCCGCTCAAGGGGCTCGTGCAGGCGCCGTGCATCGAACGCAACGCGATGGGGGTCGCGAAGGCGTGGAGCGCGGCGCAACTCGCGCTGCACAGCGGCGAGGGCCACCTGATCTCGCTGGACCGCGTGATCGAGGTGATGAAGCGCACCGGCGACGACATGAAGCGCGAGTACAAAGAGACGAGCGAAGGCGGCCTCGCGGCGGTCAGCCTGCCGGAATGTTGATCCGCAGTTTTCGGCACGAGCGCCGAAAATGGGCGTCATGACTTATGAGGCCGCACCGGTTTCGGTGAACCGTGCCGTACATCGCTCGGCTACGCGCTACATCTCAAGACCGTTCGAACGTAGGGCTCCAACGGCGTCAGCCGTTGGGCGAGAAACACAGTTACATCGCGCGGATCTTCTCGACGAGGTCGTCGCTCATCGCATCCAGGTCGAACTGGTGTTTCCAACCCCAATCGCTGCGCGCGCACGTGTCGTCGACCGCGGCGGGCCATGAATCGAGAATCGCCTGGCGCTTCGGGTCGGCCTTGAACGTCAACTTGACGCCCGGCACCCGCGCACGCACCGCGTCCGCGAATTCCGCCGCGGTGGGGGACACCGCGCCGATGTTGTAGATGCACCGCGTCAAACTCGAACGCGGCGCCTCGGAGAGTTCCACCATCGCGCGCAGTCCATCGGCCATGTACATCATGGGAACCGTCGACTCCGGCCCGACGAAACACTCGTACGCGCCTTTCTGGATGCCGTCGACGAACATGTAGAGCGCATAGTCCGTCGTGCCGCCGCCGGGGATGCCGGCGTTGATCAGGCCGGGGAACCGGACGCCGCGAAAGTCGACGCCGTATTTTCGGTGGTAGTACGTGCCGAGCAATTCGCCCGCGACCTTGGTCACCCCGTACATGGTCGCCGGCAAGAGCGGAACGTCGTCGGGCACCGGACTCTCGAGCCCCGGACCGAACACCGCGATGGTGCTTGCGAACATCACCTGCGACACGTTGCGTTCGCGGGCGCACTCGAGCACGTTGTACGTGCCCTCCATATTCACGCGGTACGCGGCCTGCGGGTTGAGCTCGCCGGTCGCGCTGAGCATCGCGGCGAGGTGGTAGATCACGTCGGGTTGGACGTCCCCGACCAGGCCCTCGACGGCTGCCTTGTCCGTGATGTCGCCTTGGGACCAGGCGACCCCGTCCTGCAGGCCGGCGGGGGCGTCCTTGATGTCAAAACAGTGGAGTGTGGCGCCGCGGGCCAGGAGGAGCGGGCGCAGATCGGTGCCGACCTGGCCCCCCGCGCCGAGGATGAGGATCTTCATGGAGGCCCCCCATGATCCGCACAGACGGCGATGGGGCAAGTCGTGTGACGAAATCGGTCAAATTCGAGGGCAAGGATCGCGACCCAACCGGAGGGCCGATGGGCTATGCTGGACGCTTCTGGACCAGAGGAGACCAAACATGAAGCGATATGCATGGCTCTTGGTCGTGGCCGTCCTCGTACTACCGCTCGGTTGCGGTAGCGGTGACGGTTGCGGCGACGGTTGCGGAGGCACCGCGGGCGACGCGATGAAGGATGCAGGCGATGCCGCGGACAAGGCGTCCGGGGCGGCCGGCGACGCGATGAAGGATGCAGGCGACGCGGCCAAGACCGCGGATATCACCTATACCTGCGGTTGCGGCAAGGAGAAGACTCTTGCGGCCGACATCGCCCCGCCCTCGTGATGAGGCAGCCAAATGAAGCCGAAGTCGTGAACTTCGGCCACGCTTGATCGAGGGACTTAGGACCCGAGGTCACAGGCCCTGCCGGCCATTCCCACGGGAAAGTCGGCGGGGCTTTTTTGTGCCCGCAGCGCGAGCGGCGTGCGGAGATTTGTCGTGCCGTCGTGGCTCCGGATCGCGTTTCGGGTTTGGTCTGAGCCTTCGTACAATCCGCGCCCGTGCTGTCCCGCGTGCTTCCGGCGTCGTTTGTCCGGTTTTTTGCTCGGCCCTATGTCGCCGGTGCCTCCGTCGAGAGCGCGTTGGAGATTGCTTCGGCGAACCTTGGGAAGGGCCTCCGCACGACGCTTGATCTTCTGGGCGAATCCGTCGAGAGCGACGAACAGGTCCAGCGCTCGATTGGGACGTATGAGCGGCTGATCGACCGTCTCGCCGAGGACACGCGGTTCGCCGAGGCCGGGCGCCGGCCATCGGTGTCGCTCAAGCCGTCCGCGTTCAGCACCGGCAGCGTCGTGGCGTCGGCCGAGCCGATCACGCGGCTCGCGCGCCGGGCCTCCGAGCGCGGCGTCGCGTTGACGATCGACATGGAGGATCGTCGTTGGACGGACTTCACGCTCGATCTGACGCTGTCGCTGTTCGGCGAGGGCCTCGACGTGGGCACGGTGTTGCAAACCCGTTTGGATCGGACCAGCGAAGATCTGGCGCGGCTTCCGGCGGGGCTGCGCGTGCGGCTGGTGATCGGGATCTACGACGAGCCGAAGGAGGTCGCGGTTCAGCAGAAGCGCTTGATGAAGGAGCGCATGGTCGCGTACGCGCGGCGCGGCCTCGACGACGGGTTGTTCATCGAGTTCGCAACCCACGACGAGGAGTTTCTGCGCCGGTTCGTCGCCGATACGGCTCCACGCGCACCGGATCGCTGCGAGATCCAGTTGCTGCTCGGAGTTCCGCGCGCGGGGTTCGCGCGTGATCTGGCCGCGGGGAACCTGGGCCCGGCGCTCCCGTTGCGTGTGTACGTCCCGTTCGCGGAGGGGTGGGACGAGGCAACCGCGTATCTGCGCCGGCGCATGGCGGAGAGCCCGAGCATGGTCTGGCTGGTCCTCCGCAACCTCTTCGCCCGCGGCCATTGAGCACCGCCTGCACGGTTCCAGGTACCGTGTTTGGGCGGTGTAAGTGGCGTGTCAGGAATGGGTTATGGCGGGCAGGTGCGGCATTGGGTGCCGCACTTTGCGGCGCTGGCTTCAGGCTCGAGCTGAGCCTAGCGGCGTTTGCGGGCGACCAGAACCAGCAACACGCACAGGAGAGTTGTCGAGAACGTCACCATCCACGGCAAGAACAGATTGCGCGCCGCGGGCGCGGCCAGCAACAGCGTCGGCGGGGGGCGCTCCATGTTGCCGAACCGGTCGATCGCCTGCACCTGCAGCCGCCGATGGCCGTCCCGCGGGATCGCGATCCGCCTGCCGGTGGTTGCGGCCGACCAGGCCCCGTCGTCCCAACGGTATCGGAAACGAATCGTCGCGGGCGCCGTCGCGTGCCATGCGTCCTCGGCACTCCACGTGATCTCGCTTCCGTTCAATTCGATCGTGGTTCGTGGCGCTTCGCGGTCCGTGTTGCGCATGCGAACCAGTCCGCCACCGATCGTTCCGATCCATAAAGTGCCGTCGGAGTCGGCCAGCAGGGGCCACAACCGGTCGACCGGCAGCCCGTCCGCCGTCGAGAAGTGCGACCAACGCCGACCGTCGTAACGATCGAGTCCCACCGGTGTCGCGAACCACATGACGCCGGGCCGCCCCTCGGCGACCGCCCACACCTCGTCGTGCGAGAGCCCGTCCCTAGACTTGTCGAAGTGGCGCACCTCGCCGCGCGCGATGCGAGTGACGCCGTGCCCCGTCTGATAACCGAGCCAGAGTGAACCGTCTCGTGCGGCGGCCAACGCCCACACCTTGTCATCGCGCAGACCTTCGGCGCGCGTGTACGGCACCAAGCGGTCGCCCTCGAGCGCGGCCAGACCCTTCAACGTGCCGAACCAAACCACGCCGGACGGATCGCGCACCACGTCATACACGCGATCCGACGGCAGCCGCCCGCGCACGCGCTCAGGCGGAAAACGCTGAAAACGTTCTCCCGAGAAGAGCCACGCGCCCAAACCCGCATCCATCGCGGCGCCCGGCGCGTTGAGCACGGAGAACCACACCGCGCCCGTTGCGTGATCGGCGGTGATGCCGTGCACATACGCATCCACGAACCCTTCGTCCGCGCCGAAGTGGTGCCAACCGCCGCCGGGGTCCCTGCGATAGACGCCGGTGAAGCTCGACCCGCTGCCGATCCAGACCGAACCGTCACGATCCACGTCGATCGCCGTCACGATGCCGAGAGTTTGGCCGAGGACCTTGTCGAACGTTTGCACGCGCAACTCGGCGTCGAGCCGTGCCACGCCCTCTTGTGTCGCGCACCAGAGCTCGCCCGATTGTGCGCGTGCGATTCCGTGTACGCGATTGGTCGAGTTGACGCGTATCGCTTCGAACGCGGGTATCGGCCGCCGCCAAAGCCGGCCATTTTCATCGAGGCTCCACGCGCCGCCGTGAAACGTCACTTCGTTAGTCGGGGCCCACTGGAGATCTCCGACATGCGCGGGAGGACTCGACACGGCGTTCCCCATGCCCGGGTCCGGTGCATGGGTGGCAAAGATCTTGTCCTTGGTGATCGTCGTGTACGCGCTGCGGCTCCCGACGTAGAGCGCGTCGTCGGTTGCGCGGAGATAGGTACCGGGCCGCGCGTCTTCCGGCAGCAGAATCTCGGTACCCGGCTCGGCCGCCGCGGCCGGGGCCAGAAATGCCGTCAAGAAGGCCCCGATCAGGGCCCGAACCGAAAGCCTCACGATTCGCCCGGCGTTAGGATTCGCCGGGGCCCTCCCCGGAGGCGGCTCCGGACGAAATCTCGTCCTTGACGGCCGTGCGCACCGATTCCGGCACCGCGGCATTCTTGTCCACCTGGCGACGGTTGAGCCGGAGGCCAAAAAGGACCACCCAGATCCCGATTGTGATGCACAGATAGCCCGCGAATTGCTGGCCGGAAACAGCGAAAATCGGCATCACCGGCCCATGATAGCGAAGTCCACTCCCTGGGCCTTCCGGGCGAATTGGTTTCAATTTGAGGCGGGCTCACTTGTTCCGGGACGAATGCCGATGGATGATGACGAGCCAGAACTAAGACTATGTGCGGGATCGTTGGGGTTCTCTCCCGGCCGGACCGCCGGACGCCTCCGGAAATCGGCCTCTTGGCCGAGCAACTCGGGCGCGCCGGCGATGCGGTGCGGGCCTGGGGCACGGCCGAAACGAGCGGTGACGCCGACCTGTCGGCGGCCGTCCGGGCCGCGGTCGCCGTACGCGATGACCTCCGAGGATTTGCCGGCCTGCGGACGCTGCTCGAGCACGCCGACCGCCTTGAGCCGCTCGTCGATGGATTCGGCGAGGGCGTCGCGCGATTCGAAGCCCGCCTCGACCAGGGCGTCGCGGAATTGGGCACGGCCCGCGTCGAAAAGCTCAACGCACTGCTGATCCAGGCGAAAGACGTCCTCTTTCAACTCGAGAACGACCGCTTGGGCATCGTCGAACCGGTGCGTGCCCTGGCTGGCGGCGGCACGGCGGTCGATGCGCTCCGCGTGGCGTATGACCTGAACGTGGCGCTCAACGCACTGGATCGGTTGGAGGTGCGTGGTCGCGACTCGGCGGGACTTCACGTGCTCGTGCGCAAGGGGGCCGCGGCCGATACGGCCGAGCACCTCGACGATCGCCTCGCGATTCCCCACTTCACGCACCGCGCCGTGCGGAGAATCGACACCGGGAACGGACCGGTTTACAGCTTCGTTTACAAGGTCGCCAAGGAAGTCGGCGAATTGGGCGACAACGTGCGCGCTCTGCGCGCCGCGATCAGCGGCGACACGTTTCTGCACGCGCTGCTTCAGGCGCCGGGGGTCGAGGCCGAGATCCTGGCGCACACGCGCTGGGCGAGCGTCGGAGTCATCAGCGAGGCCAACGCGCATCCGCTCAACGCAGAGCCGGGTGTCGAGCACGAACCCTACGTGGTCGCGGCGCTCAACGGCGATGTCGACAACCACAAGGAACTTGTTGTCGAGAACGGTCTGACCATCGCGCCGGAGATCACCACCGACGCCAAGGTCATCCCGATGCTCATGGCCGCGGCGTGCGGCGCGGGCGAATCGACCGTCGAGGCGTTTCGCACAAGCGTTGCGAGGTTCAACGGATCGGTCGCGATCGGCGCCGCATCGGCGACCGAGCCCGGTCGGATGTATCTCGCGCTGCGCGGCAGCGGGCAGGCGCTCTATGTCGGCCTGACGGGGGAGAGCTTCGTCGTCGCCTCGGAGCCCTACGGCGTCGTCGAGGAGACCAGCAAATACGTGCGGCTGGACGGCGAGACGCCGGCCAATCCGGACGACCCGGCCTCGCGCGGCCAGATCATGGTGCTCGATGCCACGCACGCCGGAACGATCGAGGGCGTGAGCCGTTTGGCATACGACGGCACCGAGCTTCCGCTGGCGCCATCCGAGATCAAGACTCTCGAGATCACCACACGCGACATCAATCGCGGCGCTCACCGTCACTTCCTGAAGAAGGAGATCGCGGAAGCGCCGCTGAGTTTCGGAAAGACCCTGCGGGGACGCGTGGCCAAGGGAGAAAACGGCGAACTTCGGGTTGCGTTCGGCGAGGAGAGCCTGCCTTCATCCATCACCAAGCGACTGGAATCGGGTGCGCTGTCGCGCATCCTGGTGATCGGGCAGGGCACCGCCGCGGTGGCCGGCCAAGGGGTCGCGGAGGCGATTCGCGAGGCGCTCTGCGGCGCGCCGATTTCAGTCGACGCGTTGCCGGCGACCGAACTGAGCGGCTTCCAGATGCGCGACGACATGAGCGACACGCTCATCGTTGCGATCAGTCAGAGTGGCACGACCACGGACACGAACCGCACCGTCGATCTCGTGCGCGGGCGCGGCGCCGCCGTGTTGTGCATCGTCAACCGTCGGCACAGTGACCTCACCGAGCGCGTCGACGGCGTGATCTACACGAGCGACGGCCGCGATGTCGAGATGTCGGTGGCGTCGACGAAGGCGTTCTACTCGCAGATCGCCGCGGGGCTCCTCCTGGGCGAGGCGTTGGCGCAGGCTTGCGGCGTGGGCGATCCTGACGCACGCAGCCGGTTCCTGTCGGAACTCGGCGAGTTACCGGACGTCATGTGCGAGGTTCTCGCGACCGAGGATGCGATCGCCAAGGCGGCGGACGCGACCGCGCCCCCGCGTCGTCACTGGGCGATCGTCGGGAACGGCCTGAACCAGATCGCGGCCCGTGAGATCCGGATCAAGCTCTCGGAGCTCTGCTACAAGTCCATCGCCTGCGATTTCACCGAGGACAAGAAACACATCGACCTGAGCTCGGAGCCGCTGATTCTCGTGTGCGCGACGGGCCTCGAGGGAGGCACCGCAGCGGACGTTGCCAAAGAGGTCGAGATCTACGCGGCGCACAAGGCGAGTCCGGTCATCATTTGCAGCGAGGACGCCGATTTCGGGGAGGCCGGTACGACGCTGCGCGTCCCCACGGTCAACCCGCGGTTGGCGTTCATTCTCACGACGATGGTCGGCCATCTTTACGGTTATCACGCGGCGCAGGCGATCGATCGTCTCTCGCATCCGCTCGCGGAGGCGCGCCGGCTGATCGAGTTCGAAGTGATCACTCCGGCGGGTGGCGACATTCGCACCGAACTCGGGCCGCGCCTGAAGGAGCCGTTCACGGTTTACCAAAACGGCTTGCGCGCGGGACGCTACAACGGCACACTCGATGCGGATACCGCGTCGCGATTGAGCCTTCTGTTCCGCTACGCGATGCGTGCCATTCCGCTCGAGTTCTTCGGCGAGGATTTCGACCGGGTGGGCACACCGGGCGCCGCGGTGGAGGAGCTCACCAAAGCACTCGGGCGCGCGGTGGAGGAACTCGCGCGGCCGATCGATGCGATCAAGCACCAGGCGAAGACGGTGACGGTCGGAACGAGTCGCGCGGACGAGGCGCTGCTTGCGGTGCCGATCGTGCGGAAGCTGCTCGACGCCGGTGTGCCGCGTGAGATGTTGGCGTATCGCGATCTCGCGACTTTGAAGGCGCTCGACGGCGCGGTCTCCAAGGTCTTGGGTTACACACGCTATGCCGTCGATGGACTGACGAACGGCGCGAAGATCCGTGTCGTCGGCAAGGGCGGCATCGCGGAGAACCTCCGCAGCCGAACGGACGGAGATCCGAAACTGCGCGGCACCAAGAACACGGTGGCGATGGAACGCAAGACGCTGGTCGCGGTTGGGCGCAGCGACAACCGGCCGATCATTTTGGTACCGGAAAGTCGTCAGGGAATCTGCAAAGGCATCGTGCTGCTGCACGTCGAGTTCCACGACCAGCTGCCGGCGGATGCGATCGGTGCCGTGCTGCGCGGTTACTACAACCGCTACGCGCTGCTGCGTGACGCGGTGGCCGAGACCAACGCGGAGATGTGGAGCGACGACGCGCTCGCCCGCCTCCAGGTGTTGGACCTGCTGACGAAGCCCATCGTCCTGCTCGCCGACCAGATCGCCGCCGTTCAGGCATAGCGATTCGGCCTGCCCAAAGTGCGGCACCCGTGCCGCAGCCACCGGCCAGAACCCGTTTCCACCACAGCACTTATGCGCGCCTCGTAGGGATCCTGGAACCGTTCAGGGGGGGAAGGTCGCGACCTCGTCGCCGCGTCGGATGATGCCGTCGGCGCCGATGACGGATTTGGTCGGGCCGGACAGCGCTGCCTGCGCCTCGCCGACTGAGATCTCGTTGTTCCGCAACTTGGCGCGCACGCGCAGCGACAGGCGGAACACCGAGATCCCCTCCCAGATCATCCAACCCTCGAGAAACAGCCCGATGCACAACACGGTGACGAGGTGCCAGTTGTTTCCGAGATCGGCCGCGAAGCGCCCAACTTGGCTCACGCCCGCCCAACTCACCGTCACCAGGAGAAACAGCATCGGTAGGGTCGTATAGATCACGGGTTTACCTCGCTTGGCCAGCCACGTGTTCAGGATCAGAAACGTGAGGCAGGCGAGCAGCTGGTTCATCACACCGAACACTGGCCACAGAACCAGGCCGCCGCTTCCGCCCGTGCCCGCGAAGATGGCGAGGCCGGCGGCGGATCCGACCGCCAAGGTAGTCGCGACGTGTTTGTTGCGCAGTGCGGCCACTCCCGTTGCGTCGCCGAGTTCGGTCAGGACATACCTCTGAATGCGCGTCGCGGAGTCCATCGTCGTGGCCGCGAACGAGATGATGACGACCGTGACGACAACCTTCAGAAGCTGCACCCCGACAAACGGAAGTGCGGCGTGCATGAAACCGGCGCCGCCTTGAATGAATCCCTCGAGCTTTGCGATGAGCGATCCCTCGCCAACCCACGCGAGGGAGTACTTCGCATTCCATGCAGCAACGTCCGCGAACCCCGCCGCGCTGCAACAGCACAGGATCACGATGACGGCGAGGCCACCCTCGAGGATCATCGAACCGTAGCCGATCGCGCGCGCATCTTTCTCCGTCGAGAGTTGGCGCGACGTCGTGCCGCTCGCGACCATGCAGTGGAATCCGCTGATGGCGCCGCAGGCGATCGTGATGAACAGGAACGGGTAGAGCATCGGCGCGCCAAGGTCGTGGGGGACCGAGTCGTTGATCGCCGGCGCCACGAGTTCCGCCGCTCCCGATCCGCCGAGCCCCGACACCACCAGCCCGCCCAGGAGGACCGCGAGCGCCAGGAACAACTGATGCGAGTTGATGTAGTCGCGTGGCTGCAACAGGCGCGTGACGGGCAGCACGCTCGCGACGTAGCTGTAGGCGAACAGCACCCAGAGCCAGAACACCAAAGTGCCGCCCGAGAAGAGCTGTTTCACGGGTTCGAGCGTGCCGATTCCGATCGCGACGTACATCAACACGAGCGCGACCAGGCTCCACAGGAGCATCGACCCCTTTCTCCTGTAGACCATCGTTCCCACGAGCATCGCCAGCGGGACCTCGATCCACACCGCCGGCACGCTCTCGGGATACCGCACGAAGAGCCCGGCGATGACGAACGCGAACACGGCGAGCACGACCCAGAGCGCGAGTGCGATGAACGCGAGGAAGAGCGTGCGCACGCGCGGGGTCATAATGTCGGCCGCCAGGTCGCCGATCGTCCGGCCCTCGTTGCGCACCGAGGCGACGAGCGATCCGAAGTCGTGGACCGCCCCGATGAAGATCGAACCGAGCACGACCCACAAGAGCGCGGGAAGCCAACCCCACGTGACCGCGACGGCCGGCCCGACGATCGGGCCTGCACCGGCGATGGTCACGTAGTGGTGGCCCATGAGAACGCTCTTTTTCGTCGGCACGAAGTCGATGCCGTCCTCGCGGGTGCGGCTCGGCAGGCGTTCATCGGGGAAGCCTCCGGCGTCGTAGACCTTGTGCGCGATCAGCCGTCCGTAGAAGCGGTATCCCAAGAAAAGCGCGGCGGCGCTGAGCAGGGCGATCCACAGGGCATCCATGAGTGCGCGCGAATATAGCAGGGCGCGCCGTCCGCTCTCGCCGCTGCAAGGTCCGCGTGACGCGCGATATCGTGCGCCGCAACCGTGGCTCCAACGTCCGTATCGACCCGCATGATCTCAAACGGTTCGAACGTGGGGCTCCAACGGCGTCAGCCGTTGGGCCAAAAACACTGAGCCGTTGGGCAAACAAGAAAAGGGGCTCGGGAAAACCCGAGCCCCTTATTAAATCGATCGAACCGTTAGCGGCTGATGTTGGTCATGATGACGAGGCTCGTCGGCGCGCTGCCGATGTCGCCCATCCAAACCTCCGCCATGCCGTCCCGGTTGATGTCGGCGACGCTGATGCCGTGGATGCGGCTGGATCCGTCGTCGGCCACGGTGTTGAGCTGGAAGCTCTTGCCGGACCGCTCGAACACGCCGTTTCCGTCGTTCCAGAAGATCAGGAACTCGCCATCGTTATCCGCCACTGCAACGTCCATGGGGCCTTCAGCGTTGATGTCTCCGACACCCAGCGAGCGGCCGTTGTTGTCGAAGCCGGTCTCGTAGAAGGCGTCAGCGATCGGTGTCGCATCGTCGAAGACGTTGAGAACCACGATGATGGAACCTTCGGCCCCATCCGGTCCGACGAGGTCGCCGGTCACGCCGTTCTCCGCAATCAACACGATGTCCCACTTCAGGTCCTCGTCGTCACCCTGGTCCTTGTCCAGCCTCGCGACCTTGATGTCGCGGATCGAACCGCCCTTGATGTTGTCCAAGGTCTTGATGTCCGCCGCCACCACCGAGGGGCTGGAGTCGGCGTCCACTTTCACGACTGCGATCGGCAGGGTGCTCTGGAACAAGCTGCCCCCGTAGCCCCAGACCAGGTCGTCGTCGTCGTCGTTGTCGAAGTCGCCGGCGGCCAGGTGGCCGACGCTTGCGTTGTCCAGCGAGCCGGTGAGCTGCACTGTGAACTGGGCGAAATCACCGAAGGTCGTTCCGACCTCAGACGTGAACACGATCAAGTCGCGGTCCGCCGAAGTAGGCGACCCGATGATGATCGCGATGTCGTCGCGGCTGTTGGTGTTGTCGAACGTGCCGGTCGCAATGCCGGCAACTGCCTTGCTGTCGTCCACGTCGGGCACGAGGATCGCGGTGTCCAAGATCGTGCCGTCCGTATCCATGTCCACCACGAGGACGCGCGCCCGATTGTCGAGCGTGTCATCCACGGTGATGACGGGCAGGACCAGTTCCATCTGGTCGTCGCCGTCGAGCTGTGCAAGTCGGATCGTTCCGCCGCGCCCGTAAGAACCGAGCTCCGGCTTGTGATCCTCGTCGTTGATGATGAAGATATTGAATGAGCCCTCGAAGTCCGGCGTGACGCCGTCTCCGTTGAAGTCGAACGTTCCAAACGTGTTCGCGAGGAACACGAACCCATCGATGGTGTCGCCGGAGCTGATCACTCGATTGAGGCAAGCCGCATCCGGTACGCCATCAGCATCGATGTCGCCCACGGCCACCTTGTCCGGGTTGGAGTTGTTCGGGGCCTCGGCGGGAAGCGAGAACGCTTCCTGCTCGAAGTCCAAGTGGCTCGGTGAATAGATGAACGACGACGCCGGGCCATCGATGCCCAAACCGTTGGCGTTCTGGAAGTCCATGGTCGTGAGACCGATGTTCGGGTTGCCGGTCAGGATGGTCGGGATGTTCTGATCGAACGCGACCGGGACCGTGAACTCGATGGTCGTGGCGCTCACGATCTTGAACTGGCCCGGGCCGTCCAAGGCCGGGTTCTCCGTGAGGTTGATCGTGTCGCCACCCTTGGTGATGGTGGTCATCGACGCGCCCGCGGCGAAGTTGAAGCCCGTAGCCTCGAAGATGGGGAACCCACCGGTCTCGACGCCGGTCGACGGCACCGAGAGCGAGCCGCCGCCCTGGCGGGCGATGCTCGTGATGTGCGGGTTGAGCTCGACGTCGAGCGTCACCGCACTGGAGGGTCCACCGTGCGAGGTGGTGACCGAGAAGCTGATCTCGACCGGACCGGGCGTACCTGCCAAGCGCGTCGGAGCGTCGTAGCGGAAGGTGATGGAGTCGCCCGTGATGTTGATGATCGTGGGCGTGCCTGCCGTACCAGTTGCCGTAACGTTCAGCGTCGTGTCGCCGGGGAGGAAGCGGTCGCCAAAGAGCGTGATCGCGTCCGTGGACGAACCCTCAAGCACCGAGGTCACGGTGAGCGCGCTCACCGTGGGGGCCTCGACGTCGAAGCGGAACGACTGCGGCATGATCGACCATCCGCCCTGGGTGTAGACAACCACGTCGACGGTACGTTCCGCTGGCGTCTTGCTGCCCACGTTGAGGAGATCGAGCGCTTCAGGCCTGTTCACATCCAGCGGAAGCGCAGGGCTCACCGCGTAGAGGAGTGTCGAACTAACGTAAACCACATGGCCTGCCGGCATGGTGCCGAAGAGGACCTGTGTATTGGGTGTGAATTTAGTGCCGGTGACGGTCACGAGAGTTCCGCCGAACGCGCTGCCGGTGGGCGGCGTGAGGGTGGCCGTGAACGGCAGGCCCGCGAACGTGAGCGTCAGAGCGTCGTTCAGCGTGTCGCTGCACTCTCCATCGACCGTGGTCTTGACCACCGTGACATCGAGGGTGTCGCCCACCGAGAAGTCGCCGGTAAGGTCCGGCAGGATGAACACGAGGAACATGCCGAAGCCGGTCTCGGTTTCCACCTGCCCAAACGTGGTGATATCCACGTCGGGGTGGACGCCGTCGCTCAAGATGATCTTGGTGGCGGAGTCGAGGAACGCGCCGCTGATCAGGTGCGAGCTTCCGCCGCTGATCCGGCCCTCGTTGGGCGTGATGCCCAAGAGCTTCGGGCAGATCTCGGAAGTCTGGTTCTGCCAGGTGTAACCGTTGGTCAACATCGTGGCGCCGCTGCCGTCGCCGATGTCATAGTCGATGGTCACGTCCTCCTGGACGAAGCTGCCGCCGGGGATGGCGGCGTGCACCGGAGTGATGAGCATGATCTGGTGACCGTTGATCACAACGTACTTGCCGTAGTCGGCGGGGTTAAGCGAGTCGATCGGTAGTTCGAGCGGGTCGGCTTCGGTGAAGCTGAACGCGCCGATGCTGACCCCCGTGACGTTGCTTTCGCCGACCTCGTTTTTGAAGTCCGCGCCGAGCAGGAGAACCTGCTCACCGCCGGCTGTCGAGCCGTGGTCCGCGAACACGCCGATTAGTACCGGTGCCGCGTCGGCCAACACCTGGTACAGCGGCGGATCATCGCTGCTGACCGTGACGCAGGGCTGGCCTGCGGTCGTGAGTTTGTCGCACAGGATCGTGTCGGTTTCCGTCGCCTCGACGGTGCCGTCTCCTGCGAAGGCGAACTGCGGCATGACGACGATCGCGACGGTCTCGGAGATGACGCTCTGCGCCAGCACCGTGACGAAGCTGGGCATCGCAAGTGTCTTGACCCTGAATCTCGTGCTCGGGGTGAAGTTACGGCCGAACAGGACAGCGTCCTGGCCACCGTGGCTGTGGAAGATCGTTGCGTGAACGCCGGTCACGAGCGGGGGGCGCGGACCGGAGAGCGTGAAGATCGGTTGGTCTCCGTCATCCACGAACGCCGTGGGAACGCCGCCCGGACTGAAGTCCGTCTGGACCAGGATCTCGAGCGGGCCCTCGGTGAAGGTGTCCGCCGGGATGTTGACTCCGATCATGTGGTCGTCGATGAGCACGAGTTCGTTGTCTGTGAAGCTGACCTCCTGGGTGCCCTGTCGAAGCGTGACCACGAGGTTGGGCTTCACGAAGTAGTCGCCGAAGATCAGGATGCGATCGTTCGCATCGATCGGCGCGCCCGTCGTGCCGTCGTGCAGGTTGCGCACGTCGACGATCACCGGCGGGGGGGTCTGGACGTATTCGACCGTGAAGGGAACCTCACTCGCGCCGAAGTCGTTGCGTGCGGTCAGGAGGGCCTCACCGATTTCGCCGTCAGGCGACTCGGGGGCCGTCATGACGGCGAGGTTCGGGGTGAGCACGACCCAGTCGGTCGTCGGCTCGGGATCCGCATCACCCTTGGTGATGTCGAACGTGGTCATCTGATCGAAGCCGGAGCCAATGACCAGGAGACGATCGGCGCCGCCCCTGACGTTGATCGCCGGATGCGGCGTCTGCGTGACCGGAACCTCGACGGTGGAGTCGACGAACTCGATCGTGGGCGGGTTCTGCTGAGCGGCCGTATAGGTGAACGGCGCGGTGCGCAGAGCCTCGTCGCACTCATTGATGGGATCGGTCAGCCCGACCATGACGGTTGCGCCGATCTGCTCCGGGAACGCCTCGGGCACCTCCACCAAGATGCAGGTGTCGGAGATGAAGAAGATGTCCGGTGCGAAGTTGCCGTTGCCGACGCCGAACTCGACGCGCGTCGTGGGCGTGAGGTCGGTGCCGAAGATCTGGATCCAGTAGCCGCCGATGTGGCTGCCGGAGTCGGGCGTGTTGACGCCGATGGCCGGGCAGGTGTCCGCGGGCAACCCGTAGATGTAGGGGATTGAATTCGAATTGTCGCCGTCGTCGTCAACGAATACGCCGACCTGACCTTCGGTCTGGGTGCCTCCGAGGAACTGGAAGACCTCCTCGCCGTCGGGAGCGATGGCGATCAGGAAATTCGAGTTGACGAAGAACGTCGTCGCCGCAAAGCCGCCGAAACGGACGATTGACGACGTGTCGAAGTTCGTGCCGTGGATCTGGACCGCGTTGCCGCCAAACGACGGACCGGCGCCGCGGAAGACCTCGGTGAGAAACGGACGTTCCCCGGCGTCCGGCGTGTGGAAGAACACCATCGCGTTGTCGTAGTCGCTATGGCCAACCGTGTTGCGCAGGCGAACGCCCGCGATAATGTCCTGCGTGAGCGGGGGACCCGGCAGCTGCTTCGTGAAGACCTCGATGAGGTTGCGGTTGTGCAGGATGGTGCGCTGCGTCTGGACGACGGTGCCGTCATTGAGCAGGAACTCTACGCCGCCGTTGAGTGTCGTGTCCGCGTCGAACCAGTCGCCGACCATGAACAGGCGCTCGCAGCCGTAGTCGGCCGACCGACCCTGGGGCTGCGGCTGGCCGCTGCTCGGGTGGATGGCCGTCAGGATCGGCGGAACGATGGGCGGAATCGGCTCGTAGGTGTACACGTCGTCATAGTCGAGGTGACGGTTGTTGAGCAGATTCGGATAGGTCTGCGGGTCCTGGTCGATCAGGTTGTTGGAGAGCGGGTTCACGCTCTCGGCCGCGATGTTGATCGCGGACTGTGCGGGATCCGGGGGATCCGATTTATCCAAACGGTCCAGAACGAATTTGTTGGTGATGCAGACGTTGACCGCCTCCGGAACCTCCACGTCACAGGGGGGCATCCGCAGGATGATCGTCTGGCGGTCGATGAGAGTGGCCTCGAGCGGCGCGATGAAATCGCCGGAACCCGGGGGGCACTCGATTGCGACGCCAAGCGCATTTTCGTCCGAGATATCGACACTGAACGCGTCGAACTGGAAACCGTTGAGGATGACCATGTTGTCGCCGCTCTCCGAGCCGCGATCCGGAACGATCGAAACGATCTCGGGAATGTCGACAACGCCGCTGGGCAGGAATGTGAACGCGCCTAACCGCACTGAGTTGCGAACGCCATTGAATGAGAGCTCGCTATAGATTGCGCGCCCTTCGACTTCTCCTCGCGGATGTGCAGCATCTGTGCCTCCGTGGGCGGGACCGACGCCGCTGGTCGCGTCTTGTTGACCATCTCCGTTCGTGTCGGTCAACTGCTGGCAGGCGCCGCGACGACCGAAGCCGTCTTCTTCGAGCAGCGGCTCGTTGGCCGCGTTGCTCGTGATCTCTTCGATGTTCTCGATGAGAAAGATGTCCGCTATCAGTTCATCGGTCAGACCCGCGGTCATGCCCTCCACGCTCTCCACCACGCTGGGCCAGTTGCTGATGATGAGTGTGTGGCGATCAACAAATTGCTCGTCGATGTCGGTCGTTGTAACCCTCTCAGGGGGCGGGAATTTAAACTGTTCCGCGATGTCCTTGGCCGCATCGAGTGGTGCGCCGACCCATTCGCCCTCGTCGGTGAGCGGGTTGATGAACCGCAGCACGATCTGGGTGTACGGCGAGAAAAAGTCACCATGCACGATCACGGTGTATCCACCGATGTCGAGCCCGTCGTTCGGGGTGAGGGCGATGAAGCGCGGGCCGATGATGCGGAAGATGTTGTCCACCGCGTCGCTGGAACCGTTGCGACCGCTCGTCATCCTGAGATAGGGGTTGCTGTATTCGAGGGTGCAACTCACCGCCGGCGGGATGCGCACGAGCAGGGAACTACCGCCGAGGTACTCGTAGGTCGTTTCCACCTCGAGCGCCACCAAATCTCCATTCTTGTCCGTCAGGGAAATGGGTCCGAGCGGAAGGGACAGGGAGGAGACGTTCGCAACATTGTCTTCGTACATCAAGTTGTTGCGCCCGAAGAAGATGCGCATGTCGGGGGCGAAGTGCACTCCGTTGAGTAGCACGACATCCCCAAGATGGGTGATCCGGGTTCCGGGCGGAACCGAGGCGGCGAAGGCGACAGCATTGGCGGACTGGGTGGAGGTTCCGGCCCCGAAGATTTCGGTTCGGGGGGTCGGAACTCCTCCGTCACAACCACCGACGACGAGTGCGGTGAGGAGAGTCAAACAGGTGATGAGTTTCTTAGACATTGCAACGATCCTCCTCCGCAAAGGATGGACCACCATTACGCGGCGGTCGCCTCAGCAGAGACCAAAACACACTTCGAGTCCAACTCGGTACTCTACGGATCGAGGTGTGCCCTCTGTAAGGCTCTTTTTATAGGCGAGGAGGGCCTCCCGGGGCAAGCACGACGGTCGAAAAACGACGTCTCAATAGCGGATTAACGTTTTGACTGTGAGACATCCGCTGAGCAAACGTCTAGTGATTGCAACCGTTTACAAAATCTGGACGTCCACCGAATTCTCCGAAGTGGAAAAACACCCGCCCCACGGGCGGATTGGTGATCTCCGACGGCAGTTTCGTCTCCCGGGAGGCACGAACAAATCGGAGCCGACCCTCGGTTTCTGTTAGGTACACGCCGCCCGGTTCGACCTCCGCGCCGGGACGGATCAGGAGCGGAGTGCCGGTGGGGAATCCGGGACCCGATTCGGGCGCAGGGAGGGTCAGAACCAATCCCATGCGCGCGACGAAGACCACGGCCGCGGCGGTCGCCAGAAGGCCGCCGGTGATCCCGACGCACGAGACCACGAGTCGTCGGCCCGCCTCCTCCCTGACGTCCAGAATTGAAATGCCTACCCCCGCCGTCCATAGCAGAAGAACAAAGGCGGCGGTGAGCGGCGCCAGGCCGGGGCCGACCAACGCCCGGCAGATGACCGCCAGCACCGGGTACAGCAACCCAGCCCAGCCGGCTGTGAGCAGGCAGAGCCCGGCGAGCCGGCTCGTCGCGGTACGGTTCCCCAAGAGGTAGGACGCGGGAGCCAAACCGGCGAGTCCTCCGAGGCCCATGGCCAGGAGGCAGAGCGCGAAGCCGGCGGCGGTGGCGAGGGCGTCGCCCCATGCGACGCCGTGGGCGAGCAGGTAGCCGCCAGCAACAATCGGCGGCACCAGGACGAAGGCTGCGTGGGCGCGATCGTCGCGCAAAGCCTCGGTGGCATCGGCCGTTTTGAACGGGAACCAGAAAAGCGCGGCGCGCGGGGACACCCGACGATGATAAGGTCACCGCCGCCATGGGCGGAAGGTCACTTTTTCGGGTGCCCATCCGGGCAGGCCCGCTCGCCTTTCTCGCCGCCGCCTTTTTGGCCGCGGCGGCCGCCCTTTTCGCACTGCCGTCGCTGAAGTTCAGTCACGACGCGGGTTCGCTATTACGCGGGGACGCGCAGGCCAACGAGCGCCAGGTGGAGTTGCGACGCGCGTTCGGCTCCGACGACATCGTGTTGATCGCGTGGTCGGCGTCGGTGCTCGACCCGGCCGAGTTCGCGCGTCTGTTGGAAGTGACCCGCGCCGTCGAGTCCGTGCGGGGGTTGGAGGACGTCTACAGCCTGGCCGGCGACAACGTGCCCTTGCCGCTCGACTCGCTGCGCGGGATGAGCGAACGCGATCTCGCCACGCCGGAGTCGCGCGCCGCGCTCGCGAAAGCCTTGCGCGCCTCGAAGATCTACGAGGGCACGCTTTACAACAGCGCGCTCGACACGCTCGCGATCGCGACGACGGTGGCGCCGGCGCCGGAAGCGGACCGTGCCGCGGTGATTGACGAGCTGCGCGCGGTGCTCGACGGTTTCGAGGAACCGGAATCGCCGATCCACCTGGCCGGAGTGACCGCGCTCGCCCAGGATGCATCGCGCTATGCGTTCGCGGATCTCAAGCGCGTGGGAGTCATCGCATCGATCGTTGCGCTTGCGCTTTTGTTCCTGCTCTGTGGAAGCTGGCGTGAGACTCTGGCGGTGGCGGTGGCGACGGCGCTCCCCGGGCTCTACGCACTCGGCCTGGCGGCGGTGCTCGGGCTTCCGATCACCGCGTTCGGCGCCGCGCTGTTTCCCATCGTGGCCGTTGTCGGTCTGACCGCGAGCGTGCATCTCCTGAATGCGTTTGGGGAACTTCGCCGCCGCGGCGCAACCGTGGAAGAAGCGGCCGCCCGTGCCCGTGCCCGCATCGCGGCGCCAACCATGCTGAGTCTTTCTTCCAGCGCCCTAGCGTTCCTGCTGATCGGCGCAACCGGAGTGCCCGCGATTCGCGACGGTGGAATCCTGGTCGCGATGGGACTCATGGGTGCGTTCCCGATCGTGCTGTTCGGCATTCCGGAGTTGCTGGTGCTCTTGAAGCCGCCGGCGCGGCGGGCTCCCGCGCTGCGCGCTGACCGCTTCATCTTGCGCCTCGACCGCTTCGGCCGCCGCCGTCGTCGGGAGCTGCTCGTTCTGGGGTCGCTTGGGCTGCTGGTGGCCATGGCCGCGTTCCCGGGCGCGCGCGCCGACGCGACGGTGTTTCACGCGTTTCATCCCGACAGTCGCGTCGCGCGAACCTACCGGTTCCTCGATGAAC
Organism: Planctomycetota bacterium; assembly: GCA_036443405.1. Taxonomy (GTDB): domain Bacteria; phylum Planctomycetota; class PLA2; order PLA2; family PLA2; genus JAZFYD01. The sequence goes on along the minus strand of JAZFYD010000157.1, from coordinate 14,950 downwards.
GACTGACTGCGGTGATGCCCGCCGATCTCGTGATTCGCAAGACGGCGGGCGCGTCCACGGCCGACGTCCTGAGGGATCTCGAAACCGTGGAACGCGAGCTGGGCACGATCGAGGGGATCGACAGCGTGATGAGTTTCGCATCGCTCGTGAGATTCGGCGCCGCGATCCTAGGTATGGACGACCGGTCCGTGACCGAGCCGAGCGTGCTGACGGCGGTCCTGCCGATTATTCGCGGGCCGTACGCGTCCATCACCCACCGATTCGAAGACGCGCGTAAGGAGATTTACCGGGTGAAGATCCGGATGCGTTCCGACGCCCCCAGCGCCTCGCTCGATGCGATTCGCTCCGTTGCAGCGGATCTGAAAAGCGGGGACGCGTACGTGACCGGACTGTTTCCGCTCGCGGTCGACACGGCGCACCGTGTCGCGTCGGATCTCTCGCGGGGGGTCGTGCTCATGTTGAGTGTGGTGGTCCTGATCGTCGGGCTGTCGCTCCGGTCGTGGCGGCTCGCCGCCGCCTCGGTGCTTCCCAATCTGCTGCCGGTGACGCTCGTGCTTGGGGGAGCCGCGATGTTTGGGGGGTCGCTCGGGATCGCCGCCGTGGCCGCCGCTTCCGTTGCGATCGGCCTCGCGGTGGACGACACGCTGCACCTGCTCTTCGCGGTGAAGCGTGAACGGCGCCTCGGTAGGGACCCGGAGCGGGCAGTCGCGCGGTCCCTCCGATCGGTAGGGCGCGCGCTCGTGTGGTCCACGATCGTGTTGGTCGCGGGGCTCGCGTGCCTGGGCGGCAGCCTCTTCGTGCCCACGGCGCGATTCGGAATCTTCACGGCCGCCGCCGCGTTCGTGGCGCTTCTTGGAGATCTCCTTTTGTTGCCCGCGATGCTCCGAACGATCAAAGGTCTCTAGCCTCCGTCCTAACGCGCCTATAATCACGCGAATGCACCGAAGGTTCCCCATCAAGATCTGGTCTGCCACGTCGCTCGTGGGAATGTTGCTGCTCGTTTCCTGTGACGGAGATGGCGGCGGCGAGGCGCCCGCGGGCGATTCCCAAAAGCGCGAACACTCTCGCTACGTCCACGAGCAAAAACCCGTGACGACGGGCACGCCGATGTACGAATCCGCCTACGAGATGTGGACGGAGGAGGTGGAGTCTCTCGAAAAGCGCAAGTCGGCCAACGAGGACGTTCCCAAACGGTTGGTCAGCCAGTGCGTATCGGGAGTCGAGCGGAATCTCCAGGCCGCGAAGGTCTCGCTCAAGGCCGAGACCCGGCAGATCCTCGAGATGAAACACGCGCTTCTGCGACAGGACAACGCCAAGTTCGAGGAGGAGCGTGTACTCAAGGCCCAGGACATGCAGCAGTTGAAGAGAATCCTCTCCGACGTCGCGAAGGGGATTCGTCCGCTGCCCGAGGGCCGCACCCGCGCGGAGTTGCAAGACATGCTCGCGGAACGGCAGCGCGAATTCGAAGTGGTCGAAAAGGACCAAAAGGCCCTCCATGCGCGGATGGCGGCGATCTACAACCGCTTGGAAGAGCCGGATCCGGAGCCGCTCGAGAAGAGCAAACTGCGAACGCTCGTCGACGATTTCCAGAGCCTGCTCGAGCGCGCGAAGAAACTGCAGTGACAGTGTTCCTGCCCAACGGCTGACGCCGTTGGAGCCTCGGTTTCGTGCCCGAGCCTGACAGCGAGCCTCGGGTTCGCGCCCAACGCCCGATGGCGTTGCCTTAGTTACGGCGTTGGAGCGACGCTCTAGAGGCGTTTTTGGATGTAGTCGGTCAGGGTCGTGATGGTGTCGCGATCCTCGTCGCGCAACCACGCGAACACGATGCCCGCGCGACACACCGATTCGGGGGCGCCCGGCTTGACCGGATCGCTCCACAGGACGCGGCCCACGGCGACAACCGGCTGGTCGCTTCCATCGAGCGAAAGTTCCAGCGCCAGCTGGGTTTCGCGCTCGAGCGCGACGGTGGATTCGAGGCAGAGGCCGGATGCCGAGAGGTTTAGCGTTTCGCCCGCGAACGTCTTGGGATCCGCCTGGCCGTCGTGCAGCAATCGAAAGGCGACCTTGCAGCGCTCGGAGAGCCGCGGGAGTCCGCGGCGTTCTTCGTTACGCCAATCGCGGACCTCATCGGAACTGTTATGCGTCATCGCGTGACATCCACTTCATGGCGCTTCCGTGCCGTGATTTCATGCCGTCCACCGGGACATGTTCGACTCGCTGTATTTTCCGTGAACGAATACGCTATAGGCCGTGAGCGACAAGAACCGTGAGGGAATCCCCCGAAAGTTGGGCCGCGGGCTGGCAAAGGCGCTGCGTGGGATTTTCGGTACCGACTCGGTGAACAAGATCGGCGCGTCCGCCGATGCGCTCCGGAGCGAATTCGAAGCAGGACGCGCGGAAGCCGCGAAAGAGACCGAGACGCGCGGAACCGGGCACCGGGAGTTGCCGTCGCGCGCGCCGGACAAAACGCGCACCGATCATGGCGACACGGATTCGGACGACGTCTGACGGCGGCCCGTGGCTGACGCCACCCGGTGGCAGTATCCTTTTTGCGTGTGGAACTTCTCGTGGGTCCTCCCCGGGCGTTTGGCGGGCATGGGCTTTCCCAGCCCGACGGACGGACCTCCGCTCGTTGACGCCGGCATCCGGGGGCTTGTTTCCCTGACCGAGCGCGCGCCGGAGATCGACGGGATCGAGGTTCTGCGGGTTCCGATCGCGGACATGACGAGTCCGACCGTGAAACAGCTCGACCGCGCGGTTCAATTCGCGCGCGACACGCTCGAGACCGGGGGCGGGGTCGTGGTCCATTGCACGGCGGGTGTAGGCAGAACGGGCACCGTGCTCGCGGCGTATCTGGTTCGGGAGGGTTGGGGTGTCGCGCAGGCGATCGAGTACGTGCGCGCGTTGCGTCCGGGGTCGATCGAGACGCGTGGCCAAGAGGTGTCGGTGGCGGATTACGCGCGGACGCTTTCCGGAGAAAAATGATGACACGTGTTTTGGTTTTGGGCGCGCGGGGCCGTGTCGGCTCGCTCGTGGTTGCGGGCGTCAAGGATGCGGAAGATCTGGAACTCTGCGCCGAAGTGGATCTCGGCGACGACCTTGTCACGGCCATCGAGACGGGGCGGCCCGAAGTCGCCGTCGACTTCACAGCCCCGGACGCGGTGTTTGAAAACACGCGCACCTTGCTGGCGCAAAAGGTCCACGCGGTGATCGGGACGTCGGGGCTCACGCCCGGGCAGCTCGACGAATTGGGCGCTTTGGCCGAGGCGAACGGGGTGGCCGTGCTGTTCGCACCCAACTTCGCGGTGGGCGCCGTATTCATGATGCGGTTTGCGGAGGAGGCGGCGCGCCATTTCCCGTGGGTCAAGGTGATCGAGCGCCATCACGAGCACAAGCTTGATGCGCCGTCGGGCACAGCGAACGCAACGGCCCGGCGTCTCGCGGCCGCACGCGAGGAAGCGGTTGCGCCCAAAAACGAAACGGAGACCGCTCCGGGCGCGCGCGGTGGGCAGGTCGACGGTATTCCCGTCCATTCGATTCGGCTGCCCGGATCCGTGGCGCATCAGGAGGTGCTGTTCGGCGGCCCCGGTGAAACGCTCTCGATCCGCCACGACACGATCGATCGTGCGGTGTTTGTTCCCGGCGTATTGCTCGGTGTGCGCGGCGTGCAGGCACGAACGGGATTGCTCCTGGGTCTCGAAACGGTGTTATGGCCGGATTCCTGACCGCGGTGTTCGTCACCGACGATGGGTCGGATCTGGCCGAGACACTCGAGGTGGCCGGGTGCGCGCTGCGCGGTGGCGCAACCGCGATCGTCGTCCGCCGTCCACGCTCGACCGCGCGTGACGTGTTCGAGTTGACACGTCAACTGCGACCGGCCACGCGACGGCTCGGCTGCATGTTGATCGTGCACGATCGCATCGACGTCGCGGTTGCGGCAGACGCCGACGGCGTCCACCTCTCTTCGCGGTCCGTACCCGTGGCGGCGGCCCGCCGGGTCTCGGGGAACCTGAAGATCGGATACAGCGTGCACAACCTCGACGAGGTTGGCCAAGCGGAAGAGAGCGGCGTCGACTACGTGTTCCTGGGCTCGGTGTTTCCGACGCGTTCGCATCCGGAAGGCCAGCCGCTCGGAATCGAGGCGTTTCAGGAGGCCGCGCTGCGCACGAGCATCGAAATCTGCGCGATCGGCGGGATCGATGTGAACAACGTCGGCGAGATCGCGAACGCGGGCGGGCGGGGAGCCGCGGCCATTCGCGCGTACTACGAATCCGACGACCCCGCGGAGACGGCACGCGCGTTTCGCGCTGCGTTCGGCACGTGAGAACCAAGACGGTCCGGCGTGTCGTGCGTCTCGTCGTGTTCGCGGCGGTCGGAATCACGCTCTACGCGTTCGCGACGACCCACGAACTCCTGCGCATTCCGACCGACGACACGTCCCTCGACCCCGACTTTCCCGCGGGCAGCCGGGTGGTGTTGCGATACGTGGACGAGGACTCGCCGATCGAGCGGGACACGCCGGTCTTGTATCTCGCGGAACGGGACGGGCAAACCGTCGCGCATTTTGCTCGCATCGCGGCGCTGCCCGGCGACACGGTCGAATCCAAAGACGGCGTGCTGTACGTCAACGGCGAGTCGCGTTTTGTCCGGGGCAAGGCGCCCGGGCCGGTCCCGGAAGGGCACGTGTTCCTGTTGATTCCAAACCCTCTCGAAAAACGACACGCGGACTCGCGCAAACTGGGGTTCATCAAGCGCTCCGCGATCAAGGCGATCGTGTTGGCAAGAATGTTCGGCTAGAACCCCGGCCTCGGCGAGCGGCCGAACGCGAATGGGTGAACGCCCGCGAGTACCATTGCCACCCCCAATGGGGCTCGAACGTGAAATCATCTCCTGGCTCTCCGAGCAGGCGCCGATCGGGGACGACTGCGCCGTGCTTTCGTGTGAACCGTGGGGCACGCTGCTCGTAACCGTCGACAGCGTGATCGACGGTGTTCACGCCCATTGGGACGAACACGGACCCGGTGCGTTCGGCTACAAGGCGGTGGCTCGCGGGATGAGCGACATCGCGGCGATGGGGGGCGAACCGCTGTGGGCGGTCGTGGCGGCGACGTTCCCTGACGGGGCCACGTTGGACGATGCGAAGGCGCTGCACAAGGGTGCCGCGCGCGCGGGATGCAAGTTGGTCGGCGGGGACACCGCTTCGGGACCGGTTGCCACGGTCACGGCGACGGTGATCGGCCGCACGCACAAAAAGGGCCCGGTGTTGCGTTCGGGCGCGCGCATCGGCGACGGCATCTACGTGACGGGTCCGCTCGGCGGTTCGTTGAGATCGGGACGCCACCTCAGGTTCGTGCCGAAGGTCGAGGAAGCGCGCCGACTGCGAGATGCCGCGGACCTCGGCGCGATGATCGATCTCAGTGACGGGCTTTCGACGGACCTACACCACATCCTCGATGCGTCGGGGGTTGGGTGCGTGCTCGACGCTAAGTCGATTCCGTTGCACGAGGGATGCGCGCTGCAGAACGCGCTTGGCGACGGCGAGGACTACGAACTGTTGTTCACGGCGGCCGGCACTCCGCCCTTGGGAGTGCGCATCGGCGAGATCATCGAACAGGGTGCAATGCTGCGCCTGGCCCATGGCGAAGAGGTGCCGTTTGGCCCAACCGGGTATGAGCATGACTCCTGAGCTCGTGACCCGCCACGAGGAGGAAACGCGCGAGCTCGGCCGGTCTGTGGCCGAGCGCCTCGAGCCCGGCGACGTCTTGTTTCTCGTGGGCGAACTCGGGGCGGGCAAGACGACGTTCGTGAAGGGCATGGGGCTGGCGTTTCAGGTCTCCGCGGCCGTGCGCAGCCCGACGTATGCGCTCATGCACCGCTATCGCGGCGACCCGGATCTGATCCACATCGATCTCTATCGCGAATCGGACGCGTCGGCGCTCGAGGACCTCAACTGGGAAGAGGAGGGCCGTCTCGCCGTGACGGTCGTTGAGTGGCCGCGGAGCCTGGGCGAGGTGCTCTGGCCAAACGCGCAGACGGTGCGCATCGAACACGCCGGGGGAGATGAGCGCCGGATCTTCCTACCTGACGGATTGTTGGGGGCAGGCTAAGGCCGAGGCGGGAGCCCCAGGCGCAGGCCCGGGCTGAGGCCTAGGGCGCGGGAAAAAACGAACCCGTTTTTCCCGCGCTCGTTTGGCTTTGACATAGTGAACGTATGCCGCGATCGGATCGTGAGCTCATGGTCGCCTACCAAGGCGGCGACACGGAGGCGTTTCGTGAGCTCTATGATCGGCACGCCCATGCGCTCATAAACTTTTTCTACAAAATGACTTACGACCGCGCAATGTCGGAGGATCTGACCCAGGAGGCGTTCATTCGCCTCATCCGATTCCGCGATCGGTACCGCCCCGAAGCCACCTTCCGCACGTTCATGTACCGCGTTGCCAAGAACCTCTGGATCGACCAATACCGGTCCAAGAAAAACGCACCCCGCGTGATTTCCGCGGACAGACGCCTCGCCGAAGGGGGGGCGACGGTCGGCGATCTGCTCGAATCGGCGGACACCAGCCAGAGCGAGCGCGCGGAGCACAAAGAGGCCGCAGCGCTCATCCACGAGGCGCTCGAGCAATTGCCCGAGGGGCAGCGGATGGTCTTTCTCCTCGCGGAGTCGGAAGGGCTGAAATACCGCGAAATCTCGGAGATCCTCGACATTCCCGTCGGGACGATCAAATCGCGCATGAACGCGGCGGTTCACCGCCTGCGCGGCTTGTTGGGGCACGTCATCGGATGAATCAGGAACTGATCGATCTCCTGCGTGGTGAGCTTCCCGAAGCGGAAGCCGCGGCGCTGCGTGCGCGGATCGAGCAGGATGCCGACTTGCGCGCCGAGTATCGCGAGCTGGAGTCGCTGTTCGGCTTCTTCCACACGGATGAACTCAGCGCCCCCGCTTCGATGCGGGCCACCGTGCTTGCCGCGGCCAGGAACGCGCATGCGGCGCCCGCGCGCCGGGGCTGGCTCGATGAGATTCGCGAGCGCGTCGACTCCCTTCGCGGTTTGGTCGCGTATCGATTCCGCGAGTCCATGGCATTTCGCGCGGCGTCCTTCGCCGTGTTGGCGCATTTGCTGTTCCTCGGCGTGATGTACGCGCTCTGGACCGCCGATGAGCCCTCGCACGGCGGCGGCCGCGTCCATTGGACAACGGCCGAGGTGGATGTCGTCGTCCCCGACCAACGCTTCGCGCGCCGCCTCGCGCATCGCCGGCTCCCCAAGGGCCCACGACTCCAGGCCTACGGTGTCGAGGGTCAGGCTGAGGCCATTCGAGCGAGCCTGGCGGCCTTGCCGGCTCGCCAGAACGACGACGGCGCGTTTGGCACCGTCGACGAGACCGCCTACGCGGCTCTCGCGCTCCTGGCCGAAGGGCACTGTTCGGTGCAGAACAACCGGCCCGGGCTCTCGCTCCATCGCGCCCTTGTGCATCTTCAGGCCAACTGGCAGCGCGCCGAGAACCCCGGCTTGCTACTGGCGGCTCTGGTGGAGGACTATGTCCTCTCGTTCGAGCACTGGACGGAGTTCGACCGCCTCGACCGCGTCCAGATCATCGCGAAGCTGATGGATCGCGCGGCGGACTCCAAGGACGGCTTTGAGGGCCTGGTGCTAGCCAAGCTGGCCGGATTCGAGCTGCCGTCCCGCGCTGACCTCGGGGAATCCGGGGAGCTGATCCTTGCGGGCCGCCACCACGAGGGAATGCTCTCCATGGCCCCGACCCGCCAGCGCGTCACCTTCGTGCTCGCGCGCGGCCCGGACTCCCTGGACCGAGACCGCGTAGCCGCCTGGGCCCGCCCGCTCTTCGCCGACGCCCTCAAGCGCCTGGACCGGGACGGCTGGTCAGCGGCGTCTTTGCTCGCGCTACAAGCTGTCTATCGCCTGTAGCGATGCTGGCCCAACGGCTGACGCCGCTGGAGCGGGGCGCTGCGAGCGGATCTCGCCTCGGAGTGCCCGGGTCGCATTTCGCTCGCAGCTCGCTAGACAGTAAAGACCGGTTTGCACATCGAGCGGTGTCGTTACAGGTTTTACCGGGTGCACCCGATTCGTTCGTTTCTGCACCTGTCGCGTGTGTCCCCATGCAGTTGATATAACTGTTTTTCAATTAAAGGTTTAAGTGGTCTTGGAAGGCCCTCGTTGAAAAAAAGAGTCGATGGCGGCCAGATATTTGCAATGCAGCCAGTCATCGAAACAGCCGATCCAAAAGGTTGGGCGAATCAGAAAGACTCAGCGAGACGACCTGCGACTCAGAGGTGACCCATGGAGATCCGGTTTTACTGCGTTCACAACGGCAAGAAGTTCTACAAAGTCATTCTGCACGGCGAGAACATCTTCTGTGGCAACAAGGGCGAGTGTCAGCGCTACATCAAGATCCACAACGAAAAGGTCCACAAGTCGCTGATCGAGCCCGCGAACCTGCGGCCGCGGCCCGGCAAGATCCGGGTCTACAAACGCCGTGTGAGCACGCCCGTCTGAGTTGCTGGCCCAACGGCTGACGCCGTTGGGCGGGTCGCCGGCCCAACGCGTGACCGCGTTGGAGCAGATGAGGTTGCTCACTCTGCTCCACGGGCTGGCCCAACTGCAAACCGGCAGAGTGACTCGCCGGTTACACTCCTCCGACCATCATGGCCGTCTCTCTGGACGGCCATTTCTCTTTTATGTGCTCGCTGACGCTCACGCTCCTTTGTTCGCTGTTGGCCCCGGCCACGCTCGGCGCTCCGAGCCAGGCCTACGTCACGGATTTCGGCCGCCTGGTCCTGTCGCGGTCGCACCTGGTCGTCGAGGGCCGGGTCGGGAGCGTGCAGGCCCGGTTCCGCGGCGTCAGCATCGCTCAGATCGTCGTGAAGAAGCGCTGGCACGGATACGACCGGCGCGAGTCGGTCCGGGTCATGTACATCGACGACTTCGTTGCGCCCGAAGCGTTCACGTCCACGCTCGACCGATACAACGTCCGCAACGTCAAGCGGTCGCGTCAGGCCGGGCCACTCGGCGGATCGGACCCGCTTGGTTTGAACAACCCCGGAGGCGCCGATATCACCGGTCGCGAGGACAAACGGCGCGGCGAGTCGATCCGATCGCCGCACGATGGCGTCGGAATCCGTCTTCGTCCGGGTGAGGACGCACTGTTTTTTCTGGAGCGTCGCGGCAGTAGCTACGGGCTCATCGGGGTCGTGTCCGCTGCGGACTCCTACTACTCCGTGAAGCTGGATCGCTTGGGCGACATCACGGCGATCGAAGCCGAGCCTTCCATGGAGAAGCGGTTCGCGCGCGCGCGCTTGTTCTTCATGCGCGGCGTGTCGTCGGCGGACACGTGGGTCCGGGGGAACAGCGCTCGCGAGTTGATGTCGCTGGCCACTCGTTATCCAAACCTCTTTCGCCCGACGGACGCGAAGCGGTTCGCGGCGTTGCGCGCCAAGGAGCGCGATCCGATTGTCAGGAGTGCGCTCGGACGCGCCGTGCGGGCCATCGACCCCGAGATGGGCCGCGTGATCGAGCAGGAAGTCGAGATCGAGGAGACCGAGCGTTTCGCGACACAGGTCGCCGCCGAGGAAAAGTCGCTGAAGATGCTCCGTGAGCCGGACATCGTTGCGGCCGAGCTGCTGCGGGTCGGTCAGGCGTATCGGCGCGGAGCGACCCGCTTGTTCGTGCGCATGCTCACGTCCGAGGACGCGATCGTGCGATCGGCGTCGGCCCAGGCGATCGGACTCTACGGAGGGCCGACGGGGCGCGCACCGCTTTACAAGCAGCTTGCGCGTGAACGTGACGTCGAGGTCGCGCGCAGCATGATTCACGCCTGTGGACTTCTGGTCGATCCGCGCGCCGTACCGGCACTCGAGTTGCGACTCAAGGACGAGCGGCTGACGCAGCCTGCGTTGTTTGCGCTATCCCGGATCGGAACCGGATCGGCGCGCGCGGCGATCGAGAGGTACCGTCCGCGCGCATCGCCCTTGCAGCAGTCCATCATCGACAGTCTCCTACGGGAAGAGTTCCCGGCGGGCGCGCCCAAATGAGTGCGGCTTCGAGAGGGTGACACGGTGAGGTTGGCGGGGGTGTTCTTGTTCTTGGCCGCGTCCCTGGCTGCGCAGGATGCGGCCAAGGATGCTGCCAACACCGAACCGGATGATGCGCCGCCCGCGTCGATACCGAGCCGGCAACGTCCGGTGACCGTCGTGGACGCGGTCGATCTCGCGCTGGCCTACAACATCGGGCTGGAGTCCGATCGGCTCGGTGTGCTGATCGCGCGGCTGCGCGTCGACGAAGAGGAAGCCGCGTGGGACACGGTGTTCAATTCCGGAATCGGCGGCGGCGAGGATCGAATCCCGTCGCGGACGGAACTCGCGGGCGCGGACGTGCTCGACACGGACCGCTTCCAGTTCAACTTCGGCATCGAGAAGCAGCTTCCGATCGGCCCGACCCTGGGCGTCAAATGGCGCACGGACCGGACGTTCAACAACTCGTCGTTCAGCACGATCAACCCCGCGTACGACAGCGCATTCGAGTTCACGATCAGCGTGCCCCTTTGGCGCGGCCGCGGCCGCGAGGTCACCCAGGTCGAATTGCGAGCGGAACGCCATGCGATGGAATCGGCGCGCCAGGACCTGATGGCCGAGGTCGCGACGCTCCTGACGGATGTGGGCAAGGCGTACTGGGAACTCGTCAACCGCCAGGAGCGCGTCACGGTGCTCGAGAAGTCGCTCGAAGTCGCCCGTGAGATCGAGGCGAGCGAGCGCAAGAAGCTCCGGCCGGAAGTGGGGCGCTCCACGATCATCGACGTGACGAAGGCGGAGGCGGAGACGCAGCGGCGGATCGCCGAGTTGATTGCCGGCCGCCGCGACGCGGCCGATGCGGCGGACGCGCTTCGGGAGATGATCCTTCCGTTCACCGGGCAGAAAGACCTGGACGAGTTGGTGTTTGTCGCCATTGACGAGCCGCAAACCGACGTGGTCGCGGGTCTCTTGGATGACCGCTTGGCCACGGCGATGGCGAGCCGTCCGGAGTTGCGTGCCCAGGATGCATTGATCGCGAGGCTCCAGGAGTTCGTCGTGCAGGCACGCGACGCGGTCAGTCCGGAATTGAATCTGGCCGGCGTCGTCACGTCGCGTGGCGTGGCTGGTGCGTTCGACAGCAGCGCTCAGGACGTTCTCGACGGGGACGCGGTTTCCGCGAGCGGCGAACTGAACCTCAGTTTCCCGTTCGGCCGTCGGGCCGCGAAGGCCGCGTTGCGGCGATCGGAGTTGGAACTCGAACGTGCGCGCCTCCAACGCCGCGAGCTGTCGAACGGCATCATCGCCGAGGTTCGTCGGGCGCATCGTGCCGTGAGCACGGCGGGCGATGAGATCCGGGCCACAACCAAGGAGGTCGAGTCGGCGGAGGTTGCGCTCGCCGGCGAGAGACGGCGCCTCGACCGCGGTACGTCGACCGTGATCAACGTCGTCCGGCTGGAGGAGGATCTCACGCTCGCTCGCATCCGTTCGCTGGAGGCGCGCATCGGACTCGAGCGCGCGCGTCTGGAGCTCCTGCGCGTCGAGGGCACGATCTTGCAGCGGTTCTCCGTCGGCATCGACGAAGAGTTGCGCGCTCGCCGCGCCGTTGGTCCGTTCAAGTCCGCGGAACCGGCGGGCGACGTGCCGGGAAGCTCTTAGACTGGGGCGGACCCGGATCCGAATCGGGCGAGTCTCATGCTCCGTCGTCTCATCACCCTCCTCGTCGTCCTTCTTGGCGCCGGGTTGTTCGTCGCTCTACGCGACGACGAAAAACGGGTCCGGCCGATCCTGCGCGCGGCGCCGAAGCTTCCCGACGCAACAGTGCAAGAGAGCACGCGGTACTTCTTCGACCTGATCCGGTCCGGGAAGGCCGAGGACCTGGGGTATGCGCGGCCGAGCGTGTGGCGCGACATCGGGTTCGTGGGGCTGGCGTCCCAGGGCGGGGTCGCCGCGGGATACCTCCTCGACGAACAGCGGTGGCCGCTCTACAAGAACGACCCGTCGCTGCTCGCCAACGTCTTCCAACTCGTCGCGCAGTTTCGCGACGCGCAGGAGCACGAGCTCCTCTACCCGTTTTTGCTGCACTGGCTCGATCCGCGCAACTGCGCGCCCGCCCAGGGCACGATGACGTGGGCGGACGAGTATCGCCGTTTCATCTTCAGCCTGTTCACCCTCGTTCCGGATGAGCGATCGTTGCCGGCGTGCCGGGAGGAGCTCGCGCGCACCAAGCGAACCCACGACTTGCGTGCGCACGCAATCTCCGTCCTTCTGCTTCGGTTCGGCGAGACCCAACCGGTGATCGACGTCTATGATCGCTTGCCGCCGACCGATGCCGAGCCCGACGGCACGCTCCGGTATTTCGTGCTCGAGAAGATGCTCGAGCTGGCGTCGCAGAATAACGACGACTCGCAACGCGACATCGCGCGGAGGTTGCGGCCTTTGGCGGTGCGATCGCTCGAAAGCGATAAGCTCGTGGAGCGCGTGATTGCGGCGCGCACGCTCCTTCGTTTGGGCGATGCAACGATGTCGGAGCGTCTCATCGGCGAGTTCCGGGGGTCCGGCGAGGATGTGACGGCCGCTTGGTATGCGCTCGAGGCGCTCGCCGCGGAGGAGAACCACCCGTTCGTTTTGGAGACCTGTCTCTCGGTGGTGAGGGATCCGGAGGAGCGTGCGCGTCGCGACCTTGCGTTCTATACGGCGCTGTCCATCCTGACGTACAGCGCGCGCGACCACGAGGAGACCCTCGCCCTGCTGTGGGACATCTTCGAGGAGGATCCGGTCGGTCTGCAAAAGGGAGACTCGGTCGTGCGGACGCTCCTTTCGCTGGATCGTCCTCGCGTGCTCGCGGGTATCAAAGCCGCGATGAAGTCGGACGACCCCGCACGCCGGGATGCGGCTCTCGCCTTCGCGGAGAGAATCCGCCTTCCCGAGGCGCGATCCTGGATTCGGGATTTGGCGCGCCGGTCGGGCGACTCGGTTTGGCGCGGCCGCTTGCTAAGCCTGCTCGTCCTATTACGAGACACCAAGTCGGAGCCGCTTTTGATCGCGGGACTCGACGCCGAATCGGATTTGACCCGCACCGCGATGGCGGCCCGGATTCTCGACCTGGGCGGCGCCGCGGGTCTGGACGCGGTCAACGCGCGGCTGGCGCTCATGGATGCGGCCGCGCTGGAGGCCGTGCTGCAACGGGCCATCAACGCGGGTGGGGCCGCGGTCCCAGCGCGTCTGACACCCGGTCTGCTTGAGATCGTGGCCGGTGCGCCCGGCGAGCAGACCCGGCTGCAGGCGCTCTACGTGCTACGCGTGCGCGGGGTGTTGGACGACGTTCGCGAGGATTTGATCGACGCATACAGGCGCGAACGGAGCGATCGCGTCGCGAAGAAAATCAATGAGGTTTTGGTCGAACTTGCGCAACGATAGGGCCGTGGTTTGCTCCACCGGCCCTTGCGCGCCCGGAATGTTCAGTCAATAGAACGCGAACACCTCACGTGAACCAAGAACGCAAACAGATCGACCGACGTCGACGCCCGACGCCGCTGCTCTCGCTCCACTGGCTGCGGGGCCGCCGCCGCGTGATCCGGCGCGCCGAAGAAAGCACCCACGGGTACTACGTCGATCGTTACCGGCGCGGCGAGTGGGCGCTTGTGATCGGCATCCTGCTGTTGTCGTCCGCGGACCTGATTCTGACGATGGTGCATCTATCCGCCGGCGGTCGCGAAGCGAATCCGGTCATGGCGCTCGCGCTCGAGCAAAGCGAGTTCACGTTCATCTTCGTGAAGCTCGCGACGACGGTGCTCGGCCTGATGATCCTTCTGACGCACGTTCGCTTTCGGCGCGTCCGCCCGATGCTCTCGACGGTCTGCGCGCTCTATTGCCTCGTGATCGTGTATCACATCCTGTTGCGCACAGGCTCGATCTGACGGTACGTCCGGGTATCCGGGCGCTACGCTTCGGTTTGGTCTGGCGCGTCCGGACCCACGCCTGGCAGCTTCATTCGGCGCGAGACCAGCAGCACGCCGACTCCGAAGAGCAGTATGAAGATGCCGATCGTCTGCGAGGTGGAGACGTAGTCCGGCGGCGCGGGCAGATGCGAGTTGTAGCGTCGCGAGAACGTCGGGACCGCGGTCACGCCCGCCGGTAGCTGCTCGATCGTGGGCTTCCAACCGGCGTGGCCGGTGAAGGTCCCCTTCCACGCTTCGTCCGTCATCGCGGGGACCGTGGCTTCGGGCGTCTCGGCGTCGATCGCGACGTCGGCGAGCAGCTTGCCCGAGACCCCGTTCGCGTCCTGCACAACGGCGTTGCGCTCGGCGCGGAACGCGACCCCGTCGGTCGACAGCTTGATGCCGGCCGCCGCGTGGTTCTTGTACGACGGGTTGCGCTCGACGAAGTCGCCGCGGAACGGCTCGATCACGAGGCCGCGCGTGACCGCGTACAGGATCAGCATCCACGCGAGGGCGGTGCCCGCGTAGCGGGCTTTGCGACGGATCACCTCGACGATGAAAAACAGCCAAAGCGCGTTGACGCTCATGTAAAGCTGCGTCGGATGCACTTTCACGCCGCGTAGGTCCGGCGCTCCCTGCACGATCAACGAATCCGGACTCCAGAACCGAATCCCCCAGGGCAGGTCGGTGGGGCTGCCGTAATCGTCGCCCATGCAGAGGCACGCCCAGCGGCCGATGCCGAGCGCCAGCAACATCCCGCATGCGGCGAGATCGGTCGTCTTCGCGATCGGCATTTTGTAGCGCCGCATCAGGAAGAGCCCGACCGGCAAGGCGAGGATCATGCCGCCGTACCAGACGAGTCCGCCCTGCCAGATCGCGAACATCGTGCTCGGCGTGTCGGCGTACTCGCCGTAGTTCAAGAGTACGTACAGCAACCGCGCGCCGACGATGCCGGACAACAGGAGCCACATGCCGAGATCGAAGACG